>JADJCR010000003.1:0-300000 GCA_016703125.1 Micrococcales bacterium
AGTTCAGGGCATCCAGTTCATGCTCGCCGACATGGCCATGCAGATCGAGGCGGCGCGGCAGTTGACCTACTTCGCGGCGGCGGCCGGTGAGCGCGGTGACGAGCGCACCACCTTCCTGGGCAGCGCCGCGAAGTGCCTGGCCTCCGACACCGCCATGAAGGTCACGGTGGACGTCGTGCAGATACTGGGTGGCTACGGCTACGTCAAGGACTATGCCGCAGAGCGGTTCATGCGCGACGCCAAGATCACGCAGATCTACGAGGGCACCAACCAGATCCAGCGAATGGTGATGGCCCGCAGCCTGTTGAGGTAGCCGCCTCAACCGCAGAGGTCGTCGCCGGCGGTGCGGGGCTGGTCGGATTGCGTCGGGTCCTTCACGGACACCTGCGTCAGTCCGGTGTAATCCGGTCCGACCGTCACCCGGAACGTCGACCCGAGCCCGGGGACCTCGACGGACCGGGTCCCCGGGAGGGCGGTCTGCAGGGTCTCCAGCGACACGTCGTAGCCGGGGTCGTACTCGATCGTGGTCTGCGTGTACGTCCCCGCGACCGGTGCGGCAGCCACCGAATAACCCGCCGTCACGAAGTCGTCGTAGGCGCGGGAGGCGATCTCGCCGGTGCGCGAGCACCTGCACTGATGCTCCGACGGGCCACGTCGACCCCCCGGGCAGGCGGCTTGGGGGATGGGGTGTCGTCGCGCAGGCCGTGAAGATGGCGGACGGCCGCTCACCACGACGTTGCCGATGGCGCCCATGGGCTTCTCGCCCACCACCGGCACCGTGCGGAACGTCACCTGTGCCGGGTCGATGTTCGCCAGCCGACGGGTCAATTCCATGACCTGTGAGTTGTCCAGACTCTGGTCCACGCGCATGCTGCCGAGCATCGGCGACGAATGGCCGTGGCCCGGCCGAATCAGCAGCACCGCGGAACTGGCTGCCTTGCTGACCATGCTGGCGATGAAGCCCTGTTGGCGCTTCATCCGGCCGATGTCCGCGGTGGGGTCGAACTCCCGGGCCCGTACGTAGGCCAGGGCGTCGCGGCCCTTGAGGGTCGAACGCCCCGCGGGCAACTCCAGCCCCGACGGCGGGTCGTAGATGTCCGCCGGCACGCAGACGTCGACGCCACCGAGGGCGTTGACCATCTTGACGAAGCCCGCGAAGTTCACCTCGAGATAGTGGTCGATCTGCAGACCCGTGGCGCCCTCCACGGTCTGCACCAGCAGCGGCGCACCACCGTAGGCATAGGCGCTGTTGAGCTTCTCCTCGGAGGCGTCGTGCGATTGGCCGTTCTCGTCGGTGTACGCGGGGATCGTGGCCAGCGAATCCCTGGGCAGGCTCACCACACTGACTGACCCGTCGGCTCCGACATGGGCCAGCATCATGGTGTCGGTGCGCTTGCCGTAGACGTCCCAGCCGGTGTGCAGCCGCCGCACCTGCCGGTCGGACAGGCCCTCCCGGCTGTCGGACCCGACTACCAGGAAGGTCAGGGGCTCGCCGGGGGCTGGCGCCTCACGCTGATCGGAGAAGGCGTCGATGCGCTGGACCTGGCCGGCGTAGTGCTGCACGGTCGCCCAGCCGGCACCGCTGCTGAGCAGGATGGCGGCGGCGGAAACCGTGGCGAGCAGACGCGCTGGGCGACGGAGCTGCACTGCGAGAGTCCCTTTCATCGAACGGGTTCCACCGTAACTTCGATCCCGCCGATTCCCGGGTATCCGGCCACGGTGCGTCTCCCGTACGCGGCCACGCAGTACCGTCGAAGGCGATGGCTCCCAACGACCTGCAGCCGCCCGTGGGAGTGATCATGCCGGTGCTCAAAGAGGATGAGCACCTGGCCGAGGCGGTCGCGGCCCATCACCGGTCAGGACTACGCCGGGGACCTGCAGGTCGCACTGGCGCTGGGTCCGTCGACCGATGCCACCGACCGCGTCGCCGAGTCGCTGCGTGCCCGGGATCCACGGATCATCCTGGTGCCCAATCCGACCGGCAGGACTCCCGCGGGGCTCAATGCCGCGCTGGCCGCGACGAGCCACCCGATCGTGGTGCGGGTCGATGGGCACGCCCTGTTGCCGAAGGACTACATCAGCACCGCCGTCGAGGTGATCCAGCGGACCGGGGCGGACAACGTGGGTGGCGTCATGGCCGCCGAAGGGGTCAGCGACTTCGAGCGCGCGGTGGCCTGTGCCATGCGCTCGCCGCTGGGGCTGGGGGCCGCGTCGTACCACACCGGAGGCCGGGAGGGACCCGCACCGACGGTGTACCTCGGCGCGTTCCGTCGCGAGGCGCTGGAGCGCGTGGGCGGCTACGACGAGGCCTACGTGCGGGCCCAGGACTGGGAGATGAACCACCGGATCCGCGAGAACGGCGGGCTGATCTGGTTCACCCCCGCCATGCAGGTCACCTACCGGCCGCGCAGCAGTGTGCGGGCGCTGGCCAGGCAGTACCTGCAGTACGGGCGGTGGCGCCGGGAGATCATGCGCCAGCATCCGAGCACGGTCAGCGCGCGGTACCTCGCGCCGCCGGCGGCCGTCACCGGACTGGCGATCACTACTGCTGCAGCGGCCATCGGGGGCCTGGCGGGGTGGCGACGGGCGTGGGTGGGTCTGCTGCCACTGGCCGGCTACGGGGCCGCCGTGGCCGCCGGGGGCTGGCTGATCAGCCGGGGCGAAACCACGGCCGTGCGGGTGCGGGTGCCGCTGGCCCTGGCGACCATGCATGAGCTGGGGTGTGGGCTTCTTGTCCAGCCCAGCCGATTTGCGGTCATGACCGACGTCTCCGCCGTCATCTGTGCTTACGGCGACCAACCCCACCTGCGCGACGTGGTCGCCTCCCTGCGGGCCAGTGAACAGGTGAGCGTGGAGATCCTGGTCGTGGACAACGGCAGCCCGGACTGCGCGGACCTGCCCGACGGCGTGGTCCTGCTGCAGCCCGGACGGAACACCGGGTTCGCGGGTGGCTGCAACCTCGGGGCCCGCCACGCCACGGGGTCGACGCTGGTGTTCGTGAACAGCGACGCCGTGGTCGATGCGCACTGCCTGGCTCTGCTGCACGAGCAGACCGCCGGCGGTGACGTGGTGGGGGCGACGATCCTCGTGGCTGACGAACCCGACACCGTGAACAGTTGGGGCAATCCGGTCCACGTCCTCGGCTTCTCGTGGGCCGGCGGCTACGGCCACCCCGCGGATCAGGCCGCCGGCGGGGCCGTGGCCAGCGTGTCGGGGGCCGTGTTCGCCATGCGCCGGGACACCTACCTGCACCTCGGGGGCATGGATGACGAGTACTTCGCCTACGGCGAGGACGTCGATGTCAGCCTGCGGGCCTGGCTGTCCGGCAGGCACGTCCGGGTCCTGACCGGTGCGCGCGCCTGGCACCACTACGACTTCTCCCGCAACCCGGCCAAGATGTACTTGCTGGAACGCAACCGGTTGATCACGGTCCTCACGACCTACCAGGCCCGCACCCTGGTGGCGCTGGCCCCGCTGCTGCTGGCCGCGGAGGCCGGCCTCTTGCTGCGCAGCCGCGAAGAGGGCTGGGCCGACCAGAAGGTGGCGGGCTGGCGCTGGCTGGCATCCCACCGGCGGTACCTGCGGGCCCGGCGCAACCGATTACAGGGCACGCGGCGGGTGCCGGACGCGCAGTTGCTGACCCGGATGACGCTGTCGCTGGACCCTCCCAGTCGGTTCGGCATGTCCATCCCGGCGAGGTGGCAGGCCGCCATCGACGGCTACTGGCGCCTCATCGGCGCATCCCTGGCCGGGGTGCGCCCTGGCCAGGTGGAACCCCGCGAGCACGCCGAGGCCGGGCATTAGAGTCGGGGCAATGGGTCTCAGCGTCGTCGTCGCCTGCCACAACGTGGCGGAGTTCCTGCCAGCGTGTCTGGATTCGCTGCTCGCCCAGCAGGTTCCGGCCACCCAGGTCATCCTGGTCGACGACGGTTCGACTGACGACACCAGCGGGATATGCCAGGCATACGCCGCCAACCACTCGGGGTGGATGGTCGTGACCGGACCCGGCAGCGGCCCCGGCGGCGCACGCAATCTGGGACTGGCGCACGTGACCGAGGAGTACCTGGCCTTCGTTGACGGCGACGATGTGGTGCCGCCGGAGGGCTTCCGGGTGCTCGCCAACTCGTTGCAGAAGACCGGGTCGGACCTCGCCGCTGGAGACGTCCTGCGCTACGACGGGGTGCACCTGCAGCCCAGTGGCCCGCACCGCAATGCGATCCTCGCCACAAGACTGCGCACCACGATTCACAAGACGCCGAGCCTGATGTACGACACCACGTCGTGGAACAAGGTGTTCCGGACGGACTTCTGGCGGGAGGCGGGTCTGTCCTTCGAGCCGCAGGTGACCTACGAGGACCTTCCGGTGATGATCGCCGCCCACGTGCGCGCCCGCAGCGTCGACGTGCTCAAGGCCCCGGTCTACTGGTGGCGTAGGCGCATCGACGCCGACGCCTCGATCACCCAGCGCCGCGGGGAGTTGGCGAACCTTCGTGATCGCATGGACGCGATCGCGAAGGTCGAGGACCTGCTGGCCGACGACGAGTTCCTGCGCCGCACGCACGACCGCAAAGTGCTCACGTTCGACATCCCGCTGTACCTGCCCTACTACGCGCAGGCCGACGAACAGTACCAGCGCCTGTTCCTCGAACGGGTCGGCGCCTTCGTCGCGGGGGTGGCCCCCGAGGTCATGGCCGAACTCCCGCCGCGCGACCGCGTTCGCTACTGGTTGATACAGCAGGGCCGTTCCGCGGACCTGCTGGAGTTCCTGGAGTTCGAGCGGGACCCGTACGCCGTGCGCAGGACGGTCCCCGCGGACGGGGTCACGTACGCGGATCTGCCGTTCCTCGGCGACCGGGTACCCGATGGACCTGTACGCCTGGGGCAAGGCGCAACCGGTGGCCTCCGAGGTGGAACGGGTGGCGTGGACCGAGGAGGGCCTCTTCGTCGCGGGCTACGCCTATCTGGAGGGCATCGACTCCGGTGGTCCGGACCAGCGCCGGCTGCGGATACGGGTGACCGGGGCTGACGAGCCGTTCACCGTGCCGGTGAAGTGGCACAACCGCGACGACCTCACCGCCAAGGAGCAGTCGGCGGAGGTCACGTACGCCAACGTCGGGCTGTCCTTCACCCTGGGCGTCGACCAGTTGCCCGCCGAGGGCCTGCTGCGGGTGGACGTGGACGTCGCGGCCCCCGGTGGTCGCCGGCGGGTGCCGCTGTCCGGCACGTTCGACGGGGCGGCGCACCTGCCACGGCGGGTGCGGTTGCCCGACGGCCGGGTCGCCGTCGTGCGCTGGCGCGGGGAGTCGTTGGGGGTGGCGGTGTATCCGCCGCGGCCCGTGGTCACCGACATCGAGGTGCCCGCCGACGACCTGCTGCGCGTGCATTTCGACGCGGTGATCGAGGGCGCCGAGGTCCTGGCCCGCCGGCGGGACGACTACGAGGAGGTCCGGGTGCCCATGGCGCCGACGGTCGACCTCGACCTGTCCGCCCTGCCCCCGCTGGAAGCGCTGACCCAGATCGAGTTCGACGTCCTGCTGCAGATCCCGGGGGAGGACGAGGCGCAACCGGCGGTGGTCAGCCCTGCGACCACGGAGCGGCTGGCCACGCCCCAGAACACCGAGTACTACGCGCGAGCCGGCATCACCGGGGGGATGCTGGTCTCCGTACGGGCGCCGCGGCCCCGCTTGCTGGACTGGAATCCGACGCGTGCGGGCATCCGTCTGCACGGTGACCGGCCCGACGGCATCACGACGCTGGTGTTGGAGAACCGCAACGGCGTGCGCAGCGAGTACCCGGTGCAGGTGCATGCCGACCGCTGGCAGGTGGACCTCCCGGCTGACGACGCGGAGGTCTCCGACGGGTTCACCCACCTCGCGGCGGGCCGCTGGAGCCTGCTGACGCAGGACGACGTACCCCTGCATGTGGCACAGGAGCGGCGCGAGAGCATGGTCGAACCGGAGTGGCTGCTGTTCAGCGGGGTCCGGGCCGGTGTGCGTGCCCGCCGCAGCGCTACCGCCTACCTGCAGATCGACCCGGCCGGGGAGATCCGGCCGCCGGGGTTGCACGGCCGCCGGCAGATCGTCGAGGACTACTACCCGAAGCGCCGCCGCAAGCGCACCCGTCGCGTCATCCTCTTCGAGAACTGGAAGGGCAAGCAGTACAGCGACAACCTGCGGGCCATCGACGAGGAGTTGCGCCGCCGCCGCGACCGGCGGCGCCGGGTGTGGGTGGTGCGCGACCACGGTGTGCGCATGCCGAAGGGCGTGGAGACGGTCCTGCGGTTCAGCCCGGAGTACTACGACCTGCTGGCACGGGCCCGCTGGGTCCTGGCCAACGACACCATCGATCCGAGTTACGTCAAACGCGACGAGCAGACCTATCTGCAGACCTGGCACGGGACACCTTTGAAGAAGGTCGGCCAGGACATAGAGAAGGTCAACTTCGCGCGCAAGGGATACCTCGGCACCTTCGCCGAGGAGGCCGCGAAGTGGGACTACCTGGTGTCGCCGAACGCTTACTCCTCGGACATCATGCTGCGGTCCTTCGGCACCCCCCGGCGCGGCCTGCTGGAGACCGGCTATCCCCGCAACGACGTCTTCTACCGGCCCGAGCGGGAGGCGCGGGCGGCTGCAGCCCGGCAGCGGCTCGGTCTGTCCCCGGACCAGCAGGTGATCCTCTACGCGCCCACGTGGCGCGATGACCGGTACGACGACCGGGGCCGCTACATCTTCGACCTGAAGCTCAACGTCGACGCGTTGCGCGAGCGGTTCGGCCAGACCCATGTCCTGCTCCTGCGCGGTCACCACCTGCTGGCCACACGCGCCGGCATACCGGCCGGGGGCGGCTTCGTGCGCAACGTCTCCGGGTATCCGGACATCGCGGACCTCTACCTCATCGCAGACGTCCTGATCACCGACTATTCCTCGGTGATGTTCGACTTTGTGAACACCGGCCGCCCGATGCTGTTCTTCACCTGGGATCTCGACGAATACCGGGACCGGGTCCGCGGCCTCTACTTCGACCTCACCGAGGACCCACCGGGCCCCATCTGCCGCACCTCCAGCGAGGTGATGGCCGCGCTGGCGGACCTGCCGGACGTGCAACAGCAGTACGCCGACCCCTACGGCCGGTTCCGGCAGCGGTTCTGTGCGTGGGAGGACGGGTACGCCGCAGCGCGGGTCATCGATGCCGGCCTGCGCTGAGCCCTGGCGGTCACGACGGGACGTGCCCGTCATGCTGCTGCTGACAGTGGCCACGCTGGTGCTGGCCTGGGTGTTCCGGGCGGTGCTGGTCACCTCCGACCCCTGGCACTACGCACAGGCCGCGCTGGATCTCGGTGGGCACACCTGGATCCCCTCCGGTCTCACCCGCTGGGGGATCATCCTGCCGCTGGTCGGCGTCGCTGCGATGTTCGGTGCCACGCTGCCGACGTTCTACGCCTTCGCGTTCCTGGCCGTGGCCGTGGTGGTGCCGGTCGTGTACGTGCTGGCCCGCTGGGTCGGCCCGCGGTCGTCTCCGCGCTGACCGTGGTGGCCTTCGTCGCCATGCCCCTGATGTTCGTGAACCTCAGCCGTGGCTACCCGGATCTCATGGCGGTCGCGCTCAACGGGTTGACGCTGATCCTCGTGCTGATCGCGCGGGACCGCGACCGGGTCTGGCCGTTGTTCCTGGCCGGACTTGCCGCCGGCTGGGCCTTCGAGGTCCGGGAGACCACGCTGTTCACCTGGCCGGTCTTCGCGGTGCTGATCTGGGGGCTGTCG
The DNA here is from genome assembly GCA_016703125.1 of Micrococcales bacterium. Classification (NCBI taxonomy): domain Bacteria; kingdom Bacillati; phylum Actinomycetota; class Actinomycetes; order Micrococcales; species Micrococcales bacterium. The sequence goes on from JADJCR010000003.1 coordinate 7,761, forward strand.
CGACGCTGGTGGGGATACGCGGGAGTGCTCGCCGGGCTGCTGCCGTGGGCGTTGGTGGACATCGGCTTCTCATGGTGGACGCTGGATGACCCGTTGGCCAAGTGGCACGTTCTGACCGGTTCGGACCTCAATGACTCCACCTCGCCGCTGGACGCCTCCTATCTGGGCCAGCAGCGCTGGTGGTACCTGACCAGGCTCCCCGTGGCGATGGCGCACGAGCCGTGGGGCTGGGCGCTGCTGCTGGTAGCGGCGCTGGGGATCGTGGGCGGGATCGTGCTGCGCGGCCGGGTGGGACTGTACGTCGTCTGGGCGGTCCTGCCGGCGCTGCTGCTCGCCCTGCAGGCGGGGGTTCTGGACCCGCAGCACCCCAGCGTGCGGGTGGACGTCCCCCGCTACTGGCTGGCCTTCCTGCCGGGGCTGACGATCGCCGCCGTGGCTCTGTGTGCCGCGGTGGCACGGCGGTTCCGGTTGCCGGCGTGGGCTGGCGCCGGGCTCCTGGTGATGGTGCTGCTCGTGCCCGGTGTGCGGTTCGCCTCGACCGAACCCACCTTGTATCCCAACAGTGGGGATCTGCCCGAGCAGGTCGTCCGGGTGCTGCCTGACGGCGAGGTGTACACCGACGGCCGGACGATCCGGATCCTGCCCGTCTACCTCGCCAGTGCCGGGCGCAGCGCGAACCTGCGCGATTTCACCCGGCGCGGGCAGACACCACCGCCGGGTGCGTACGTGCTCATCTTCAGCGACACCGACGACACGTGCGAGTTCTGCAAACTGGACTACGACCTGTGGCGGGCCGAGGGGAATCGGCTGCCGCTCGAGGACTACCGGCTGGTCTGGGAATCCCGCGATCGTAAGGCCCGGCTGTACCAGGTGCGCTGACGAGGCGCGGGTCTTTCATAGACTCCTGTCCCATGACTGGCGCCACTCCCATCGAGCCCGGGGAACTCCTGCTGCACGTGGGGTTGCACAAGACGGGTACCACTGCGTTGCAGGTGGCGTTGGCCGACGCCCGCGCCGACCTGGAGGAGCACCAGGTCCGCTACCCGGGCGCGGGAACGTTCCAGCACCGGGCGGCACTCGCCGGGGCCGGCCGGCGCTACGGATGGCAGAACGACGGCGCGCGGGAGGTGCCGAAGAAGTACTGGGACGAACTCGTGGCGCAGTCGGCGTTCGACGGCCGCACAGTGGTCAGCAGCGAGTTCCTCGACGATGTCGACGAGACGACCGCGCGCCGCATGATCGACGATCTCGGCGGGCCGTCGCGGGTCCGCGTGGTCATCACCCTGCGTTCGATCGGTGCGATCCTGCCCTCGGCGTGGCAGCAGCGGCTGAAGGCCGGGTACACCAGCCCGTACCCCCAGTTCCTCAAGTTGGTGTTCGCCGACGAGCAGACACCGAAGGCGCGCAAGTTCTGGTTCCGCCACGACCAGGTCGCCCAGGTGCAGCGGTGGGCGGGTCTGGTCGGGATCGGCCGTACCTACGCGGTGATCATCCCCGATGGCGACCGCCGCGCCATCTTCGGCGCCTTCGAAGGGCTGCTGGATCTTCCGGGCGGTCTGCTGGCAGACCGGCAGATCGCCATCCAGAACCGGTCCATGACCGCACAGGAGGCCGAGTTCGTGCGCCTTCTCAACAAGGACGTGGCCGGCGATCTCACCTGGGACGAGTACACCCGAACCGTGCGGCGCGGCGTGGTCCTCAGCATGGTCGAGCAGCGCCGCCCCGCCCCGGACGAGCCGCGCATCCTCACCCCCGGCTGGGCTGCGGACAAGGCCGCCGACTACGGCCGGCGCTTCGCCGAGGGCGTGGCGGCCAGTGGTGTGACCGTGATCGGTGACCCCGAAGAACTTGCCCGGCGCCCGGCATCGGGTAAGAACAAGCGCCCTGCGTCGCTGTCGATGGATGCCGCCGTGGCCGCCACCGCGGGACTGGTCCGGCGCAGCACCGGCGGCAGCGGTGCAGAGCAGCCGGGCCGGGCAGAGGCGCTACGGATCCTGCTGCGCCGCCGGGGCCGCGGCGGCGAGGCGCCGGAGGGTGCCGAACCGCAGGCCTGACCTTCCGTAGAATCAGGTTCCATGGAGTCGACGATCACCCCCATCGGTGCGGGCGAGGTCCTGTTGCACGTGGGTCTGCACAAGACCGGGACCACCGCCCTGCAGGTGGCCCTGGCCGACGCCCGCGGTTCGCTGGAGGAGCACGGCGTGCGTTACCCGGGCAAGGGCCTGTACCACCACAAGGCGATCCTGGCCGGGGCTGACCGCCCGTACGGCTGGCGTGAGAACGGGGCCCGCATCACTCCGAAGAAGCACTGGAAGAAGATGCTCAAAGAGGCCGACTACCAGGGCCGGACCATCATCAGCAGTGAGTTCCTCGACGACATCGCCCCCGACATCTGCGCCCGGGTGGTCGACGACCTCGGCGGCCGCGAGCGCGTCAACGTCGTGGTGACACTGCGCTCGATCGGTGCGATTCTGCCCTCGGCCTGGCAGCAGGGCCTCAAAGCCGGCGTCACCACCGCGTACAACTCCTGGTTGAAGGTCATGTTCGAGCAGGACCAGACCCCGCGCGCCGAACGGTTCTGGTTCCGCCACGACCAGGTGGCGCAGGTGAAGCGCTGGGCCGACGTCGTGGGGCCGGACCGGACCTACGTCGTCGTCATCCCGGACGGCGACCGCTCGGCCATCTTCACCTCGTTCGAAGGTCTCCTGGGGCTGCCGCCGGGGTTCCTCGCCAACCGTGAGCAGATCATCCAGAACCGCTCGATGACGACCCCGGAGGCGGAGTTCGTCCGGCAACTCAACAAGGAACTGTCCGGGCAGATGTCCTGGGACGAGTACACCGTGATGGTGCGCCGGGCACTGATCCTCAACATGGTCGAGAAGCGGCGACCGGCCGCCGACGAGCCACGCATCCAGACCCCCCAGTGGGCCGCGGACAAGGCCGAGGAGTACGGGCAGCGGTTCGCCAAGGGCATCGCCGAACTCGGGGTGCAGATCATCGGCGATCCCGCCGACCTCGCCGTGCGCCCCCGCTCCGGGGACACCGACCGGCCCGAGGTGCTCACCATCGATGCCGCAGTGGCCGGTACCGCCGGGCTGGTGCTGGAGGCGCTGGCCGAGCGTCGGGCGCTGGAGGAGAAGGTGAAGACTGCCGCGGCTTCGGTGGAGGTGCCGACGCGGCGCAGTCGCTGGACGGCGCGCGGCGCGGCCCGGGCCCTCAAGCGCGGTTTCAGCCGCTGAGGGGTGGCCCGCCGCAAGGGTCGGGGCCACCCGGGTTCAACTCTCGATGTCGAGTTCCTCGAGGTCGCTGACGGTGCGGTGGGGCTCGGCCGGGGTGTTGGGGTCGCCCATCGTCAGGTCGTGACCGGTGAGCATGGTGTCACGCTCCTCGCGCACCCGCCGGCAGGCGTCCATCCAGGCGCGAGTGGCCGCCCCGGGGCTGGTGTCCCCGAAGTAATGGAACGACCATTGCTGCCGCTGCTCCGCCAGGGCCGGGTCGGAGGCCGCCCGGTCGAGCAGCGCGACGATCTCGCCGGCCCGCTTCTTGGTCACGAGCTCCGTGTCGGCGATGTACCCCTCCGTCGGCACCGGGGCCGCCGGATTCGTCGGCTTGGTGACGACGATCGGCTTGCCGGTGGTCAGCCAGTCGATGACCACGGCGCTGATGTCGGCGATGCAGACGTCAGCGGCCTGCAACTGCCAGTCGAAGGTCGGGCTGCTGTCGGCGATGTGACCGGCTGTGGGGTCTGCGGCATTCGCTGCGGCGATCATGGCGTCGACCTCCTCGCGGGCCGTGGCGTGCTCCTCGGAGAACAAACCGGTGCGGGCATGCGGGCGGAAGATCACCCGGTGCCGGGGGGAGGCCAGCAGCGCCCGCATCATGACCACCCCGTGGGAGGCCAGCGAGCTGTAACGCATGCTCGGGCGGTCGCCCTCGGTGGTGGGTGCGTACAGGACCACGGTCCGGCCGTCGTCCGGCAGCGCGGGACCAGTCGTGGCCGGTGGGGTGTCCAGTTGCGGGCGGCCGATACGGATGGTCTTGGCGGCGACGTCGTAGTTGATCAGGTGCGCGGCCAGCCGTTGAGCCGCGGCCTCCCCGGCGATGAAGGAGTAGTCGTAGCACTTGGTCTGGCCGGACACCATGTACGACTTGTCGCTCTCGCCATGGCTGATGAACACATGCAACATCGTGTTGAAGCGCATCATCTGGAAGTTGCGGGTGTTCTGGTTGACGTACAAGGCCATGGAGAAGCGTTGGCGCTCCACCAGGTTCTCCAGGTCCTCCACCCGGGCGGCGTAGACCACAGGGAACGGTGACTCCTCGAGCAGGTCGAGGGCAGCGGTGACCGAACGGCAGACCAGCACCACGGGGGCCTCGGCATCCAGTGTCTTGAGGGGTTCGTACCACTGGCGCAGTTGATACAGGTTGACGGGGCCGTCGGCGTAGTAGACGGCGGTCTGGAAGTGGTCCTCGGGGAGTACCCGGTCGCCGGTCATCGACTCCCAGCGCTCGACCATCGCGCCGGGGGGCTGGGTCAGCACCCGGCGGACGGCCCAGTAGATGTGTTTGGCCCTGCTTGCCATGTCGGGTCTCTCCTAGTGGCGCGCGTTGGCACGCGCCAGGTCGTCGTCGAAGTCGATCTCCACCGCGAAGAGGTCAGAGATGTCCACCGGCGTGAACTTCACGCCATAGCGTTCGATGGCCAGTTCGATCCCGCGCTCGAAGTAGTCCTGCTCGTCGCAGGCCGCCAGGCACTCGATGAGCCTCGCCTTGTCCTTACCCGCCACGAGGTTGATCCCGACGGCCTCGCCGAGGGCGTTCTGGACCTGCTTGCTCAACGCGTCGACGTGCCCATCGGCGTCGACGGTGTACTTGACCTCCTCCTCGGCGACGGTCGCGGTGTTGACGCAGATGACGTTGTCCCCGCGCAGGATGTGCGACTCGAGTCTGGCCAGCACCTGGGGGTCGAAGACCACGTCGCCGTTCATCCACAGCACCGGGCCGTCCGCGGAGAACCGCAGGACCTTCAGCAGACTCTTCGAGGTGTTGGTGGTGTCGAAGTTCTCGTTGTAGACGAACAGGCCGTCCGGGAACGCCTCCAGGATCGACTCGAGCTTGAACCCGACCACCGTCATCACACGCGCCTGCTCGCCGAACACCGAGGTGATGTTGTCGCGCTGCTGTCCCATGATGCTGCGGCCGTCGTCAAGCATGGTGAGGGGCTTGGGCCAGGGGCGGCCCAACCGGGTTCCCATGCCTGCGGCCAGGATCGCGACCTGGATCGTCATCGCCACTCCGTTCTCTGCACTTGGAGTCCATTGTGACGGGCCGGTGGGACCTGCGCCCGCACCGGTTCGGCGGTTCCGGGCAACGGGGCCACGGTTGCTCCAGCCAGGTCGTGCGCGAAGTTGCCGGTGCTACGTTCGCAGCGGAGCGGAAGGGCGGCGTGGGTGACAGCCTCTGTGGTGGTTCTCGGAGACGGTGAGCCACGTCTGCGTGACGTGCTGCCGGAGCAGCCGGTGGCCCCTGCGGGCGACGCCGCTGCGTTGCGCCGGGTCCTGGCTGGCGTGGGCGGTGACGTGGTTCTGGTCGATCCGGCCGCGGACTGCTCGGGGGAGTTCCCGGTGGCCGATGTGTGCCGACCGGGACGAACGGCGGTGCTCGTCGGTGCGGGCGGATCCGTCGCTGTGCGCGTCGCCGGGGGTGCGGTGGTCTCCGCGGGCACGACGCAGGCACCGCTGGCCGATGAGCAGAACCGTGCCGTCGGGTGCCTGCACGTCAGCGCAGCCGACAGGCCGGCCCTCGATCAGGCCCTCGCGGATGTGCCGAATGGTCCACCGGGCGGGCTGTGGGAGCAGATCCTCAGCGTGCTGGTGATGCGCGGCGTCCGGGTGGTCGCCGTCGATGCGGCGCCGTTCGCGATCGGGCAGACGCGCGTCAACCGCGACCCGGACCCCATCCGCCTGCAGGCGCGGCGCTGCGCGCGTGGCGGCGACGGATGGCTGTCCGAGCGGACCGTACGGCCGGTGTCCCGGCGCGTCACCCCGATTGCGGTGCGGCTGGGGCTGGCTCCGAACCTCATCACCGTCATCAGCCTGGCGGCCGGGGCGGCGGCGGTCGCGACGGCACTGACCGGAACGCGCTGGGGTTACCTCGTCACCGCGGTGCTGATGCTCGTCTCCCTGGTGCTGGACTGCGTGGACGGCGAAGTCGCGCGGTGGACCCACCGCTACAGCCGGGCCGGTGCCTGGCTGGATGCGGTGGGCGATCGGGTCAAGGAGTACAGCATCTGGTTCGCAGTGGCATGGTCGGTGGCCCAGCAGCGGTTCTGGCTGCTGGTCCTCGGCTGCCTGGCGGTGTTCACGGCGAAGCACTTCCTCGACTATGGGTGGTCATTGCGCCAGCCCCCGTGGCAGCCGCGGCCGGTGATGGTGGATGCGCTGCCCGATCCCTGGGCGCGCGCCGGTGTTGTGCCGCCGACCGTGCGGCCACCCTCCTGGCGGCGCATCCTGGGGATGCCCATCGCCGAGCGCTGGTTGCTGGTCGCGGTGCTGCTGCCACTGGCCGGGCCCTGGCCCACGTTCGCGCTGCTGGCGTCGCTGGGGGCGGGGTCGTTGCTGTACACGGTGGCCACGAGGATCCGGTGGAGCCACGCGGCCATCGACGCGGGCATGGCCGCGCAGGTGCAGGCCATCACCGACCCGGGTCCGTTGCTGCTGGCCCTGCGCCCGGCGCGGGTCGGATGGGCACCTGCCGCCGGGCTGGGCCTGATCGTGATGCTCGCCGCGTCACCCGGGACGCCCGGGGTGGTCCTGACCGGCTATGTCGTGGCGCTCGGGCTGTACGCACTTGCCTACGGTTCCGGACCGCGGGGACGGCTGGGCTGGATGGCGCCGTCCGTGGCGAGGACCAGCGAGATGGTGGTGCTGGTGGGCCTGGCATGGTCGACTCCAGCGCCGGACGCCGTGGCGGTGTTCGCGCTGCTGGCCGCGGCGGCGTGGCGGCAGTACGACGTGATCTACCGCATCCGCCACCAGCAGGTCCTGCCCGACCGCCCCGCTTGGCTCGCCCTGCTGGGCACCGAGGGCCGGGTGCTGGTCGCGATCGGGCTGCTACTGGCAGTGGGGCCGTCGGCCTGGCTGTGGCTCGCGCTCTACCTCGCGGTGGTGGCCGTCGCCGACTCATTGTGGAGCTGGTTGCGGGCCTGAGGCGTTTCAGACCACCGGCGGCCGGCCGTAGCGGGCCATCTCGGCCACCGTCGACCAGGCGATCGGACGGCGCGGTCCCGGGTCGGTGTGCCATCCCTCGCGGAAGCCCGACCACCAGGCCCGCCAGGCCAGCAGCTCGCGGCGCGACCGGATGCGCTGCACGGCCGTCCAAGTCCCCACATAGGGCAGCCCCACCGGCCAGGGCAGGTTGCGCCTGGCCAGCCAGACGCGGTTGCGGGCGTTGAGGCGGTAGTACTCCGCGTGCCGGCGGGGATCGATGACGGGGTGGTGGGCCACCAGGTCGCCGGCGTACCAGACGATCCGGTCGCAGTCCCAGACCCGCCACGCCAACTCGATGCCCTCGTGGGCGTAGAAGAACGGGTCGGGCCAGCCGCCCGTGCACTCGAAGACCTCGCGGGGGATGGCCACAGCCCCCTCCCACACGCTGAACACGGCGCTGGAATGCCGGGGATCACCTTTGTGCATGCGCGGGATCCAGCGCGTCGGATCGGTGGTCGCTTCCGGGTCGGTGACCCGTGGCTGGATGAGCCCGAAACGGGGGTTCTCGGCGAACATGCGGGACATCCGCAGCAGCGTGTCGGTTTCGGGCAGCCAGGCGTCGTCGTCGAGGAAGAAGATCATCGGCGCGGCCGTCGCGGCCACCCCGGCGTTGCGCCCGGCGGGGATGCCCACGTTGTCCGCCAGGCCGACCGCCCGCACACCGTCGGGCAGTCCGGTGGGTGCCCAGCCGTTGCCGACCACCACGATGTCGGTGGTGACCCCCCGTTGGGCCATGACGGAGCGCACCGCGCGATCGAGTTCCGCGGGTCGCAGCCCCTGGGTCAGCAGGACGACCGCGTAGTCGGTGATCGGTGGCATCAGCTCACGCAGTCGAACGACGTGTCGGCGGTCTTGGGCGCCGAGGTGTCGGTGGGGTCCTTCTTCTGCTTCTTGGTGATCACCGGGGTGATGCCCGAGTAGTCCGCACCCACTTTGAGGACCGTGCGGTTGCCCTCCTTGACCACTGTCTCGGTCGCTCCGGTGGCGTACGCCAGGGTGCGGGCGGCCTCGGCCTGATCGGGGGAGTAGGTGAGCCGGGTCGCCTCGATGTCGGTGTCGGAGGACCGGATCCCGACGACGTTGTACCCCTGGGCCTGCAGGTCGGTGGCGACGACGTTGCCGAAGCCGGGAGTGGGGGTGCCGTTGACGACCACGACGTCGATCGCCTCCGGGGGCACCGTCAGCGGGTCCTGGCCCGGCGGTGTCGTCGGGGGCTCCGGCCAGGGCTTGTCGTTGATGATCGCCTTGAACAGTCTGTTCGCCTTGGGCTGCTCCCACGACACCGTGGACATGTCGTCGTTGTAGACGAACGGCACGGTCACGAACGTGATGTCGGAGGGCCGCAGGTCGACCATGGTCTCGGCCAGGCCCTGGATGTTCTTCAGCGACGACAGGCCCTGGTCCGTGCTCAGTGCCTTGGTGCCGGCGTCGAGGAGTTTGAACATCTTCACCGGGTTGGTCAGCACGCCGGCGCTCGTGACCTTGCGGATCATCGACGAGATGAAGTCCTGCTGGCGCTGGATCCGCTGGATGTCGCTGCCGTCGCCCAGGGACTCGCGGGCTCGTACGAACGCCAGTGCGTCCTCACCGTTGATCGTCTGCTTGCCGGCGGGCAGGTTGAGGCGGGCGTGGTAGTCGTTGACGGGTTCCTTGAGGCACACCTCCACGCCACCCACGGCGTCCACCATTTTCTTGAAGCCGTTGAAGTCCACGACGACGAAGTGGTCGACGTAGATTCCGGTGAGCTCCTCGACGGCCTTGATGGTGCAGCCGGGGCCGCCGATGTCGAAGGCCTCGTTGAAGCGTCCGGTGTAACCGCCCTGCTGCTGGCCTGCTTGTTCTTGCACATCGGCAGTGTCACCAGGGAGTCGCGCGGGATGCTCATGCCGATGGCCCGGGTGCGGTCGCCGGACACGTGGAAAAGGATCGTGGTGTCGCTGCGCTGCCCTGCTATGCCGGCGTTCGTGGCGTTGCCGTACTTCTTGTTGTTGCCTTTGCCGGTGCGGGAGTCCGAGCCCATGACAAGGACGTTCACCGGCTCGGTGGGGGTCATCTGCATGACCGGGCGCTCACCGAGTTGGTCGCGGGTGTCCACGGCGGTGATGTTGCTGTCGAGGCGCTGGTAGAGCACAGCACCCGCAGCTGCGGCGCCGGTGGCCAGCAGCACAAGGGCCGAGGCGATGCCGGCGAGCACGCGGGGCCAGCGACGGCGTCGACGAGCGGCCATTGTCCTCCGATCACGGTGAACCTTCAGAGTACCGCGTGCATGGCGCCACTCCGGGCACCTGTAGCGTGGAATGACCTGTCCGCTGACCTGGCGGGTGCGCCCGGTGGATGCCCCGGGCGTCCGAAATGTGAACAGTTTGTGCGGGAAACCCCTTCGCCACGGCATGGGTTGCGTGATTCCCGTGGTGTGGTCTGATCCACTGTTGCCTCGGAAAGGTGGTGATTTGCGCGTGCGTTCCCGCTTCCCCGTCCTGCTCGTGCTGGTCCTGGGATTCACCCTCCTGCCCATGGCGGACGTCTGGGGCCCGCACCCGGTGCCCACCCGTGTGCAGACCCTGGATCTCGACTCGATCGCCGTGGCCGGTGGTCACGGCATGTCCGGTGTGGACCAGCCGACGGCCTCCCGCAGTGCCGTGGTGGAGACCAAACCCTTCGGCCTGGTGGGCCTGTCCTGGGACACCGCACCCCCGGCCGGTTCGACGGTCAAGGTGCGTGTGCGCGAGCAGTCGGGCTGGACCTCCTGGCTGACGATCCCGTACGACGCCGAACACGGCCCGGATGAGGGCAGTGACGAGGCCGGGCAGGCGCTCGCCGGCACCGACCCGATGCTGACCGGGGAGTCCGACGCGATCCAGGTCTGGGTCCAGACGCCGGACGGGCAGGCCCCCAGCGGCACACGGGTGCACCTGGTGGACACGGACAACGTCGACGTCCAGCCGCTGCCGCCGGCGCAGGCATCGGCCGCCCCCGGCATGCCCCCGATCATCACCAGGGCCCAATGGGGCGCCGACGAGAGCAAGCGCAACCGCGGACCGATCTACTCCAAGGTCGTGAAGGTCGGATTCGTGCATCACACCGTGTCCAGCAGCACCTACACCGAGGCGCAAGCCGCCGCGCAGGTGCGCAACCTCTACGCCTGGTACACCGAGGGCTTGAAGTACTCCGACATGGCATACAACTTCCTCGTCGACCGCTTCGGCCGGCTCTACGAGGGTCGCTACGGGGGGATGGACAAACCAGTCGTCGGCGGGCACACCGCCGGGCTGAACAACGACAGCTTCGCGGTGTCCGCCATGGGCAACTTCGAGGAGTTCAAGCCGGCCGATGCGCAAATGGATGTGATGAAGGAGTCCATCGCCAAACTCCTGGCGTGGAAGCTCGGGCTGAGCAAGCGCGACCCGGGTGGCAAGGACACCCTGATCAGCACCGGGTCGCTGAACTCCGGCTTCTGGGAGAAGGACGAGGTGGCCACCCTCAACCGGGTCTCCGGCCACCGCGACGCAGGAAACACCGCATGCCCCGGCAAGTACTTGTACGCCCAGGTCCCCGACATCCGGGCCCGTGCGGCGCAGATCTACCGCAACGCGGACTCCGAACCACCCCGCGATGAGATTCCCGACCTCATCACGCCCGATCCGGTGACCGACGAGTTCAACTTCCGGGGCGCCGGGTATGGCGACGGGGTCGGTCTGCCGAAGGCCGGTGTCCTGGGTCAGGCGCGCGACGGCAAGAAAGCGGCGGGCATCCTCAAGCACTACCTCGCGGGCGTCGCCGTCACCAGTGCCGACGATCAGCGGGTTCTGCGCGTGGGTCTGGCCAGGGCCAAACGGCTACTGGTGTCCAGCCAGTCGCTCGGCAAGGGCGGCGGGACGTTCCGGGTGGCCAAGGGCAAGACCGCGGTGATCGGCAACAGCCGCACAGACGTCCGGCTCGTCGCCTCCGGCGACGCGGTGCTCATCCAGCGCAAAGCCGGCAAGAAGTGGCGCAGCGCCGGCACGGTGCCCAAGGTGACGGTGAGGTGGGCCGGGACCCGCGCTGCCGGCAAGATGGGTCAGGCGCCGACGTCGGTGCGGGTGGGCTCCGACGTGTTGCGCAAGGGGACCGTGACAGTCACGAACGACGCCGGGCGGCTGCGGGTCATCGGCAATCTGCGGGTGCATGACGAGTATCTGCCATACCTCGACACGGTTTCGCGGGGCTGGCCGGTCCAGGCCCAGCGGGCCATGGCGGTCGTGGCCCGGACCAAGGCCCTCACCGCGGTCTGGAACCCGGATTGCGGATGCCATGTCAGTGACGCCGGTTTCGCCGGTCAGTCGGCGACATCGGCCAAGGGCTACGCCACCTGGCGCAAGGCGGTGGCCAGCACGAGCACCTCCGCAACAGCCGGCTTGACGGTGCAGTACGACGGGGCGCCGGTTGACGTACCGGTGATCGACTCCACAGGTGGGGCCACGCTCAACGCCGCCGACGTCTGGGGCAAAGACGTGGCGTGGCTGCGCAGCGCCTCGGACCCGTGGAGCCTGAAGAAGAAGAACACGACGTACTACACCTGGAACCTGCAGACGCGCCCGCAGGCCGCGGTGGCCCAACTGTTCGGGTTGTCCGATGTCGTCCTGCTCGACCTGCGCACCCGCTTGACCGGGGGTGCGGTGGCGACCGCCACTGCGACAAGTTCGTCGGGGCAGAAGGTTTCCATCACCGGTGAACAGTTGCGCACAGGTCTGGAACTGCCCTCGGCCTACATCGCTCGCAGCGCCACGCAGGCACCGGTCACGGCGACCGCACTGTCCACATCCCTGGCGGGCCGCCGCGGTGGCCCCCCGGTGGTCGTGCAGGCCAGCGACCCCACCGTGGTGGCCCTGGCCGCTGCGTTCGCCGGCGCGACCGGGCGTCCCCTGTTCGTGGTCCCGGGCAGCGGTCCGGGCAAGGCGGCCGGCGCGGCCATCCGCCCGGCCAAGTCCCTCACCGCCGTGGGTGCGTTCAGCGGCACGGCGGTCAAGAAGTTGTCCCGATTGGCCTCGGTCCGCAGGGTGACGGCGTCCGGGCCGGCGGCGCTGTCGCTGCGACTGGCGCGCCTGGAGCAGCGCAAGGACCGGCGGGCGGTCTTCGTCGCGCCCGCTGCGAACCCCGCCGCCATGGCCAGTGCCGCGATGGGTGCTGCCCGCGCCCGGGGTTACCTGCTAACGCTCACCGGCCCGCCGTCCACCCCGGCGCGCAAGTGGGTGGCCGCCCATGCCACCCGCAGCATCGTGGTGGCACCCAAGAAGGAGATCCCAGATGCCGTTGCCGGGCAGTTGCGCAAACCCGTGCGCCTGGGTGCCAAGGACGCCGTGGTGCGCTCGGCGAGGATCGCCGCCCTGGGGTCACGCCATGGCGAGGCCATCCTGGTCGACGTCACCCGAGTGATGGCCGCGGCCACGGCGGCGGCATCCCACCGGGCGGTCCTGTTCGTCACGGGCAAGGCCGGCAACAGCAAGGCCCTGCGATTCCTGCAGGGCAGTCCCGCGATCGCGACCCTGCGCAGCGTGGGGGCGGACCCGGCGGTGCTGACCGCTGCGCGCAGGGCCTGACCCGTCCCGGGGCGGGGCTACGGCACAGCGATAGCAGTGCAGGACTCCTGCGCGGCGTCTCCGTAGACCACCGACGCCCCCACCGCCAGCGGGGCTGCGATCGCGGCCAGCACCCCGACGGTGCTGACCGGATCCAGGTCCGTGGCCAGGCGCCCGCCGCCGGCCAGGCCCACCCGGGCCGCGTACTCACCGGCCAGACCCATGAGGGCCTGCGCGTCGATCCCGGCCAGTCCGCCGGGCCGCGCGGGCCGGGGGAGCACGGATTGATCCGGCATGCCGCGCACATCTGCCGGGAAGAACCAGTCGGCGCTCACACCGGCGGGAGCCGGGGCCATGCCCAGCGGGTCGGCCACGACCACCACGTCCGCGCCGGCAGCACTCCCGACCCTCAGATCGGCCGGTCCCGACAGGACCACCTCCGCACCGGATTCCCACACCGACACCAGCCACACCGCCGTCATCCAATGCAGGGGGAGCGTGATGGCCACCCGGGCCCCCTCGCCGATATCGCATTCCATCTGCAGGTGGTTCACGGTCTTGGTCACCCAGTTGTCGAACGTGATGTGCGACAGTTCGACCCGGCCCTGCGTGCAGTCGGTGATCAACGGAACTGACGGATGGGCGCGCAATGCCGCGGCGCGGGCTTCGACGACGGTGGACACGGGCGCATCCTACGCAGCCCGGGTGGCAGACTGACGTGATGCTGGAGTCGATTCTGCTGGTCGGGGGCAAGGGGACCCGGCTGCGGCCACTGACCATCAACCACCCGAAGCCGATGCTGCCCGTGGCCGGCGTGCCGTTCACCGAGCACCAGATCGCGCTGGCCCGGGCGGCGGGCGTGACCCGTGTCGCTCTGGGGACCTCCTACCGGGCGGAGGTGTTCAGCGACTACTTCGGGGACGGTTCGCAGTTCGGGGTGGCTCTGGACTACCGGGTGGAGGACGAACCCCTCGGTACCGGCGGTGCCATCCGCAACGCTGCCGACGCGCTCACCTGCGGCCCGGATGATCCGGTGATCGTCTTCAACGGCGACATCCTCACCGGCCTGGACATCCGGGCCCTGGTGGACTCGTGGCGACGTGCCGATGCCGATGTGGCGATATACCTGACCAGGGTCGAGGACCCCCGCGCGTTCGGCCTGGTCCCCACTGAGGGGGAGCGGGTGACGGCGTTCTTGGAGAAACCGCAGACACCTGAGGAGATCGTCACCGATCAGATCAACGCCGGCTGCTACGTGTTCCGGCGGCGGGTCATCGACGAGATCCCGGCCGGCCGGCCGGTCAGCGTGGAGCGGGAGACATTCCCGGACCTGCTCGCACAGGGACGCACGGTCGTCGGCCACGTCGATCCTGGATACTGGCTGGACCTCGGGACGCCGCTGGCGTTCGCCCGGGGCAGTGCCGACATCGTCCTCGGGAAGGTGGCCTCGCCGGCCCTGCCCGGCGTGCCCGGGGAGGCGCTCGTGGGCGAGAGCGCGGTGGTCGAGGGGGTCTGCGACGGTGGTACCGCCGTCGGTCGCGGCGCGCGGGTGGGGACCGGCAGCCACGTCACCGGGTCGGTGCTCTTCGATGGCGCCGAGGTCGGGCAGGGGTGTGTCGTGGAGGACAGCATCATCGGTGCGGGTGCCGTCATCGGCGACGGCAGCGTGCTGCACTCGGTGGTCGTCGGGGACGGCGCCCGGATCGGCGCCGGCAACGAACTGCTCGCCGGGGTGCGCGTGTGGCCGGGGGTTGCGCTCGGTGACTGCGCCGTGCGGTTCTCCTCCGATCAGTGACGCACGCACGGCCATGACCGGGCCGGGTTTGCTACACCGAAGATGTGGGTGACAACGTCGCGATCATCATGTCCGGGGCGGCCGCGCGGGGTGCGTTCCAGGCCGGTGCGCTGTCCAGGGTGATTCCGGCGCTGCTGGCAGCCGGGCACCGGCCGAGCCTGTTTCTGGGCACCAGCGTGGGCGCGATCAACGCGGCGATGTGGGGTGCCCTGAGCCACTTGCCGACCGACCAGGCCAGCGAACAGATGTTGGGCATCTGGCGGGACATGGACAGCAAGGGGATCCACCGGCATCCAGCGCGCACGCTGCTGACCGGGGACGGTCCCCGGCTGCTGCTGGCCATGATGGGCATCGGCAACGGTGCCTCGGCACTGCTGGACACCACTCCGCTTGCCACCCGTTCGACCCATCTGGTCGACATGGACCAACTGGCGAAAAACGTCGAGGACGGTCGTCTCGACGGGATCGGGGTCACTGCCACGCGCATGCCGCGCGCCGACGGCGGTCTGGGCGGCCGGGACCGCCCGCGCACTGTCCTGTTCATGCACGGCCCTTCCCTGCCCCTGCACAAGGTGGCCGATCCGGCCAGGGCGGTGGACCTGGCGCCGGGACCGCTGACGTCGCAGCACGTGCTGGCCTCCGCTGCGATCCCGCTGGGGTTCCCCCGGTGAGAATCGACACCCCGCAGGAGATGGCAGGGTGGTACGTGGACGGGGGAGTGCGGCTCAACGCCCCGTTGCGCCCAGCGATCGCGCTGGGCGCCCAACGCCTCGTGGTGATCGACGCGATGCCGAACGACCCCGGCAACCCGCTACCGCCCTCGCCCGACGGTGAGCCCATGCCGCCGCTGTCGGACATCGCAGCGATGTTGTTGGACGCCACGATCGGCAACGAGGTGGCCGAGGACATCCGCCTGCTGCGCACCCGCAACCTCATGCTGGCCCAGGCCATCGCCGCGAACGCCGAAGTGCGTCATTCGGACGGCACGCTGATGGGGGTCACGCCGTATCTGGTGGTGAGCCCGGAACCAGGGCAGTTGCGCGCCCTGGCCGAGGAGGTGGTGACCGCCAAGACCGCGGACCCGGTGCGCAAAGTGCTCAACTCGGTGCCGTTCGCCCTGAGCCGTTCGCTGCGGGCCTTGGGCAACAGCCCCGGGCACATGGAGTTGTTCAGTTACCTGTTCTTCGACCGGGACTACTTCCGGGCCCAGATCGAGGTGGGCATGGCCGCGGCCGATGCGGCCCTGGCCGAGGGCTGGCTGGAGTAGGGCGCGGGGTGCCTACCGCGAGTTCACCGCACCAGCCAGTGCTGCGTGTGATCCGCGGGTGGGCGCTGCGCGGCCGCGGCCACCGGCCACCCGACGGCCACCGCTCCCAGGGGTTGCCAGGAAGCGGGCACGCCCAACTCCCGCTGTACGACCGGTGGGCAGAACACGGTGCTGGAGATCCAGGCCGACCCCAGTCCGAAAGCGGCCAGACTGACGAGCAGGTTCTCCACTGCGGCACCCCCAGCCACCAGGAAAAGGTCGCGCTCGAAACCGCCGCGGCGGGCATCCGGGTAGGGGTGAGCGGCGCCCGCCAGTTCGCTGAATGCCAGCACCACCTCCGGGGCCTGCCACAGCACGTCGCCGCGGCGCAAGCGCTTGGCGACCGATTCCTCGGAGAACCCGTCACCGCGCAGGTCCGCGGCCCACTGCTCGCGCATCGCCGTGAGCACCTGCTCGCGCTGCTGGCGCAGGAGGACGAAGCGCCACGGCCGGGTGTGGTGCGGACTCGGTGCGGTGCACGCGGCCCGCACGGCCTGCTCGATCAGGTCCAGCGGAACCGGCCGGTCGGCGAAGGACCGCACTGTGCGCCGCGCGGTGACCGCGGACTGCCGGGCCAGCGACGTGCCCTCGGAGAACATGTCCTCCTCGCTGGGCCGGATGAGGTCGCGGGCGCTGGACTGCCCGGCGGCGTCGATGCCGCGCACCACGGCCACCGGGGTGCCGCCGGTCTTGCCCTTGACCAGATCCGCCGCCGCGGCGATCTCATCGGCCACGGCCACTTGGGTCATCTCGAGGGTCTGGCCGTTCGTATCGGCGGTTCCCCGCAGGTCACGCACGGCGGTCACGCCCGCCACGCCCAGCGCGAAGTCGGTCACACCGACCCGCCACGGCCGCCCGGCGGTGTCCGTGACAACCACTCCGACATCGGCCCCGAGGCGTTCCTGCAGTGCCATCCGCAGGTTCGCCGCACTGGCGTCGGGGTCGCGTGGCAGGCGCAGCGGCCGGGGGGTGTTGGAGCGGTCCACGCCGGCCGAGGCCATCACCACCCCCAGGTGGTTCTCGACGATCCGCAGGTCGTCGCGCACGGCCACCGTGCGGACGGTGTCGTCGGCGATCGCCGCGTCCCGGTCGGCGACCCATTGCCCCTCGGCCTTGCTCAGGATCTTGGAACTGAGCACCACGATGTCGCCGTCGCGCAGACCAGTGGACCCGTCGGGCCAGGTGATGCCCGGCAGCGCTGCGGCCAGCGAACCGGCCAGGTCGACGCCCTCGTCGTACTCGGGCAGGCCGGCAACCGCCACGACCTGCATCACGTGACCAGCCCCACGGCGCTCCGCGCGAGTCCGGCAGCGGCATCGATGTCGGTCATGAGGGTGGAGGTGGCCAGCGCGCCGCGGATCCCGGAGGGTTCCGGGTCGCCGGTCTCGTACACCCAGCCGTCGAGGATCCCACCGCCCTCGCGGGCGCCGTAATGGGCCGCGACGGACGCCGCATCGGCGGACACCCCGATGACGGCCAGGCAGGTGTCGGCCATGCCCTTGACCGGGCGCCCGCCGACGATCCCGGAGACACCGACCACCGGGGCCGGCCCGGTGGCAACGGCCTCCCGGATGCCGGGCACGGCGAGGATCGGCCCGATGCTCACGACCGGGTTCGACGGGGGCAGCACGATCACGTCGGCGCGCCGGATCGCGTCGAGCACGCCAGGTGCGGGCTGGGCGTCGTCGATGCCGATGAGGCGGAACGCGTGCGCGGGCAGGGCGGCGCGGTGTTGCACCCACCACTGCTGGAAGTGGATGGCTGTGCGGCCGTCGGCGGTGTCGACGACGACGTGAGTCTCCACGCGGTCGTTGGTCATCGGCAGTAACTGCACGCCCGGCTGCCACCGCCGGCACAGCGCGGCGGTGACCTGGTCGAGGCCGTAACCGGCGCTGAGCAGTTGGGTCCGGACCACGTGGGTGGCGATGTCGCGGTCGCCGAGGGTGAACCACAGCGGTGGGAAGTCGTACGCGTCGAGTTCGGTCAGGACGCTGTACGTCTCGTGTGAGCGGCCCCAGCCACGGTCTGCGTCGATGCCCCCGCCGAGTGTGTACATCACCGTGTCGAGGTCGGGGCAGACCTTCAGCCCGTGCAGCCAGATGTCGTCGGCGGTGTTGCCGATGACGGTGATCTCATCCTGCGGATGGGCGGCCCGCAGACCCTGCAGGAAACGGGCTGCCCCGACCCCTCCGGCCAGCACCGTGATCCGCATGCGACCAACCTTTCGAAGACCCCGCCCGATGGGCGCGCGTACGCTTTGCTCGTGACTCTACGTCGGGCCCTCGCGCGCGCAGAACGGGCCGCCTCGCTCGATGTGGGGGAGGTGGCGCAGTTGCTCTCGGCGACCGGTGCCGACCTCGAAACGCTCTGCACGGTCGCCGCCGGCATGCGTGACCGGGCCAGGGACACTGTCACCTACTCGCCGAAGGTCTTCATCCCCGTCACCCGACTGTGCCGCGATCGTTGCCACTACTGCACGTTCGCGACCGATCCGGCCTCGCTGCGGCGCGAGGGGCATGGGCCCTACCTGGAGATCGAACAGGCCGTGGCCATCGCCGCTGAGGGTGCCCGGGCCGGTTGCGCCGAGGCGTTGCTCACACTCGGCGACCGTCCCGAGGACCGCTGGCCGGTGGCCCGTGCCTGGCTCGACGAGCGCGGCTACGACAGCACTCTGGACTACGTCCGGGCCGTGGCGATCGCGGTGCTCGAGCAGACCGGCCTCCTACCGCACGCCAACCCCGGCGTCATGACCTGGGAGCAGATGGCGCGACTGCGCCCGGTGGCCCCCAGTATGGGCATGATGCTGGAGACCACCAGCCAGCGGCTGCACACCACGCCGGGGGCGGTTCACTTCGGGTCCCCGGACAAAGACCCGCAGGTGCGACTGCGGGTGCTCCAGGACGCCGGCCGGCTCGCCGTGCCCTTCACCACCGGGCTGCTGATCGGGATCGGGGAGACGCTCGCCGAACGCGCGGAATCGCTGCTGGCCCTGCGCAGCGTGCAGCGGCAGTTCCACGGGGTGCAGGAGGTGATCATCCAGAACTTCCGCGCCAAGCCCGGCACCGCGATGGCGGGGGTCGCCGACTGCGGCCCGGAGGAATACCTGGCCGCCGTGGCCACGGCCCGGGTGGTGCTGGGGTCAGCGGTGCACGTGCAGGCACCCCCGAACCTCACCGACGCCGAGGAGCTGCACCAGCTGCTGGCCGCCGGCATCGACGACTGGGGCGGGGTGAGCCCGGTGACGGTGGACCACGTCAACCCCGAGCGTCCCTGGCCGAGCATCGAGGTGCTGCGCCGGGTCACGCAGGAGGCGGGTCTGCACCTCGCGGCGCGACTGACGGTCCACCCGGAGTTCCTGGCCCGCGGTGACGCCTGGCTGGACCCCCGGCTGCACCCGTTCGTGTCCGCACTGGCCGACGACCGCGGGCTGCTGGCCGACGGTGCCCGGCCGCGCGGCCGGACTTGGCAGCAGGAGTCCGACTACGGCAGTTTCGCCGCTGGCGGGGCGGGCCGCACCGATCTGGCGCTCACCATCGACATCCGGGGCCGGGACACCGACCGGCGCAGTGACTTCGACACCGCTTTCGGCTCTTGGGATGCCCTGTCGGTGACTCCGTCCGGGCAGGTCGGGACCGGGGATTTCGCCGATGCGCTGGCGCTGGCCGGTGAGGATCCGGGCGCCCTGGCCGACCCGGCCAACGAGCCGCTGGCACTGGCACTTCTCGCGGCCACCGGCGAGCAGGTGGCGCAGGTGGCGCAGGTGGCCGACGAACTGCGGCGGCGGCGGGTGGGCGACGACGTCACGTACGTGGTGAACCGCAACCTGAACTTCACCAACGTCTGTTACACCGGCTGCCGGTTCTGCGCCTTCGCACAGCGGGAGTCCGACGCCGACGCCTTCACCCTCGCCCCCGACGAGATCGCGCGACGGGTGCGCGAGGCCTGGGACGCCGGGGCCACGGAGATCTGCATGCAGGGCGGGATCCATCCGCGGCTGCCCGGCACCGCCTACTTCGATCTCGCCCGCACCGTCAAGCAGGCCGCACCGGGGATCCATCTGCACGCCTTCAGCCCGATGGAGATCGTCAACGGCGCCACCCGCTGCGACCTGAGCGTGCGGGACTTCCTGCAGGAGTTGCGCGACTGCGGCGTCGATTCGATCCCGGGCACCGCCGCGGAGATCCTCGACGACGACGTGCGCTGGGTGCTCACGAAGGGCAAGTTGCCCACGGCCACCTGGATCGATGTCATCAGCACCGCGCACGAGGTGGGCCTGCGGTCGAGTTCGACGATGATGTACGGCCATGTCGACACCCCCGTGCACTGGGTGCGGCACCTGCGCACCCTGCGGGAGGTGCAGGAGCGCACCGGCGGGTTCACCGAATTCGTGGGCCTGCCGTTCGTGCATCAGAACGCCCCGCTGTACCTCGCGGGCAAGGCGCGCCCGGGCTCCACGGCCCGCGAGGACCTCCTCGTGACCGCCCTGGCCCGGCTGTTGCTGGACGGCGCCATCGTCAACATCCAGGTGTCGTGGGTCAAGCTCGGACCCGCCGGTGCCGCCGACCTGCTGCGCGCGGGGGCCAACGACCTCGGCGGCACCCTCATGGAGGAGACGATCAGCCGGATGGCCGGGTCGGCGCACGGATCGGCGGTCAGTGTGGAGCAACTGCGTGACATGGCCGACCGTGCGGGCCGGCCGGCCCGCCAGCGCACCACGACGTACGCGGCGGTCGACCGCGTCAGTTGAGGCCCAGAGGCGATTTCTGGCCATTTGCGGCGTGTCGGCTTGCACTTCATCGCGAGTTATCCACAGATCAGGTCACCTGAACGGACCATTCTGGGCGATCGGGTTGAGAGGCAGACTTACGACCATGTAATTTCAACGGTGTCGTCAGTCGACACCATCAGCAAGATCGCGCATCGGGGCGCGGGAGTGGAGAGAGCAATGCAAGAGTCGATCGTCAGGTTGCCGTTGGCCGAAGTGGAAGAACTCAGCTGGCAGGAACGTGCGCTGTGCGCCGAGACCGACCCAGAATCGTTCTTCCCGGAGAAGGGTGGTTCCACCCGGGAGGCCAAGCGCGTCTGCTCCTCGTGCGAGGTCCGCCGGGAATGCCTGGAGTACGCACTGGAGAACGATGAGCGCTTCGGCATCTGGGGCGGGTTGTCCGAGCGTGAGCGCCGCCGTCTGAAGCGCGCCGCGGTCTGACCCCAAGCAGCTTCATCTTCCCCACTTCTTCCCCGAGAACTGGCAAGCAGTTTCGATTGATCGACAAAGGGTGGCCCACCAGCGTGGTGAGCCACCCTTTGTCATACCCGCGGCTACAGTCGGCCATATGTTGATGCGCGTCGGTCACCGATCCGAGCACGCACCCGCCCACGGCGACGGTGCGGACGTCCGCGTCAGCGTCAGTTGGTCTTCCGAGCCGGCAGCCCGCAAGCGCCTGCGCCGCAGGGACCGTCGCAACCGTGGCATCCGCGGGCCACTGGCGCCGCGGGCGGTGCCCGTCGCCCGCAGTCGGGCGCAACGCTTCGACGAGCAGGTCCTGCTGGCCTGGGACCGACTGGTCGGCGGCAACCCCGAACTGCAGTTCATCGAGATCGCAGTCAGCGACGTGCCGGAGCCCGACCACCCCGCGCTGGCCGTGTTCGATCCCGCGGACGCGGGGTACTCGGCCCGCATCACCGTCTACCGTTGGGCGCTGGAACTGCGCGCCGGGACCCCGGCGGCCCTCCAGGGGCTGATCTGCGACGTCTTGGCCGAGGAGGCGGCGGCGTTCCTCGCCGTGTCGCCGCAGGCCCTCGACTCCGGATACCCGCGTGTCTGAGCCCGGGCGGGGTGTGAACCCCGCTCAGGGGTACCGTGGGGCGGTGAACACCCGCAGTTGCTCGCGGCCCTCGTGCCGGCGACCGGCCGTGTCCACGCTCACGTACGTCTACGCGGACTCCACTGCGGTGCTCGGCCCGTTGGCCACGTTCGCCGAACCCCACTCCTACGACTTGTGTGAGGAGCACTCCGTGCGCCTCACCGCCCCGCGGGGGTGGGACGTGGTGCGCCTGGAGCCGGACCCTTCGGCCCTGGAGCCGTCCCAGGACGCGCTGCAGGCGCTCGCCGACGCGGTGCGCTCAGCGGCGCAGCCGACCCCGCAGGCCCCGGCCGACCCGGAACCCGGACAGGTCACCGTCGGCGGGAAAGGCCACCTGCGGGTGCTGCGCCCCATCGAATAACCTGACGGCCATGAGCCAGTCAACAGCCGGTTACCCGGCCGAACTCGTGTCCGCGGTCATCAAGGCCTACGACGTCAGAGGGCTCGTCGATGAACAGCTCACACCCGCGTTCGTGACGGCCGTGGGCCGGGCGTTCGTCGAGGCACTGGGCCTGCGCGACAGTGGCGCGGTGGTCGTCGGCCATGACATGCGGGACTCCTCCCCGGGCTTCGCGCGGGCATTCGCCGAAGGGGTCACCTCCCACGGGGTGGACGTCACCCTCATCGGCCTGTGCTCCACGGACGGGCTGTACTTCGCCTCCGGGCGCCTCGACCTGCCCGGGGCCATGTTCACCGCCAGCCACAACCCGGCGGCCTACAACGGGATCAAG
Source organism: Micrococcales bacterium (assembly GCA_016703125.1). NCBI lineage: Bacteria > Bacillati > Actinomycetota > Actinomycetes > Micrococcales > Micrococcales bacterium. Next base: position 30,280 of record JADJCR010000003.1, read on the forward strand.
CTGTGCCTGGCCGGCGCGGCCCCGGTCGGTCAGGACAGCGGGCTCTCCGACATCGCTGACCTGCTCATCAGCGGCATCCCCGAGTACGACGGTCCGGTGGGCCGCATCGGCGAACGCGAGATGCTGGATGAGTACGCCGACTACCTGGTGGGACTGGTGCCCGCGCTGCAACGGCCGCTGCGGATCGCCGTCGATGCCGGCAACGGGATGGCCGGGCTGACCGCACCGGTGGTGCTGGGCAGGCTTCCGGTGGCCGTCGAGCCGTTGTACTTCGACCTCGACGGATCCTTCCCGAACCACGAGGCGAACCCCATCGATCCGGCCAATCTTGTGGACCTGCAGCGTGCGGTGCGGAACTCAGGTGCCGACCTCGGCCTGGCCTTTGACGGTGACGCCGACCGCTGCTTCCTCGTCGATGAGCGCGGAGAACTGGTCAACCCGTCGACGCTGACGGCGCTGATCGCCACCCAGGAACTCGCCCGCGTGCCCGGCGCGCCGGTGATCCACAACCTCATCACCAGCCGGGCCGTGCCGGAGATCATCGCCGAGAACGGCGGAGTTCCCGTGGTGACCAGGGTCGGGCACTCGTTCATCAAGGCCACCATGGCCCAGACCGGGGCGGTGTTCGGCGGGGAGCACTCCGGGCACTTCTACTTCCGGGACTTCTGGCGCGCCGACAGCGGGATGCTGGCGGCGCTGCACGTGCTGTCCAGCCTGGCGGCCACGCCGGTGGGCACGACGCTGTCGCAGGTGCTCGAGCCGTACAGCCGGTACGTGCTGTCCGGGGAGATCAACACCGAGGTGGCCGATCAGGCCGGCGCGATGGCCGCGGTGCGTGACCACTTCGCCGGTCGGGACGTCACCTTCTCCGATCTCGACGGGCTGTCCGTCGACGGTGGCACGTGGTGGGTCAACGTGCGGCCGTCGAACACCGAGCCCTTGCTGCGGCTCAACGTGGAGGCCCCGGACTCGGCACAGATGGAGCAGTTGCGCGATGAGGTGCTCGCCGTCTACCGCGACGGTGACCACGCGGGCGGGCAATAGGGTGGGTGCTGTGAACCTGGATCCCACCCTGCTGGAAGTCCTGGCCTGCCCCTGCCCCGCGCATGCGCCGGTGCAAGAGGTCTCCGATGGCCTGCGCTGCACCGTCTGCGAGGCCGTCTTCGAGGTGCGCGACGGTATCCCGGTGATGTTGCTGGATGAAGCCAGGCCCGGCCCGTCGGGAGTCGTGGGCGTCGCGGATCCAACGTGAGCCTCGACGACACCCTCCTCGACGACCCTGAGGAACTGGTTGCCATCGACCCCCAGCGGATGCTGGCGAGCACCGCTGCTGCCGGTGCGGCCATCCGCGTCGCGCTCGCAGTCGACGGTGACCACGCCCTGGGTCCGTTGACAGCCCAAGGGCGGCCTCGCAGTCTGTGCGTCGTGGGTGCCGGTGGGTCCAGCGCACCGGGAGAGGTGCTGGCCGCCGTCGCAGGTCGCGGTTCGCCGGTGCCGGTCTTCGCCTTCGGGGGTCCCACGCTGCCGGGGTGGGTGGGACCGATGGACCTGGTCGTGGCTGTGTCGGCCTCCGGGCGGACCCCGGAGATCCTGTCGTTCATCGGCGAGGCGCAACGCCGTGGCAGTGCCGTGCTGGGGATCGGCGCGGCCGATTCACCGTTGCAGGAGGTGTGCACCGATGCCCGCGGAGTGTCCTTCTGGCCGGTGTCGCGGCGCAGCCCGATGCATGACGAGCAGAAGGCGCGCTCCCTGCTGTGGGCGCTGTCGGCGCCGCTCTTGCTGCTCGCCGGCGATCTGGGTCTGGTGGCCGGTGCCCGGGAGGGCCTGGCTGCCGCAGCCCAGCGCCTGGACTCCCGCGCGATCGAATGCGGGGTGGGGGTCGCTACCTCGGACAACCCCGCCAAGTCGCTGACCCTGCACCTGACCGCCGGACTGCCGCTGGTGTGGGGCAGTGGGGATGTCGGTGCGGTGGCTGCGCGCCGGCTCGGGCGGCAACTCGCGGAGAACGCCGACTGGCCCAGTGTGGTGGGGGCCTTACCGGAGGCTGCCCGCACGCACGCGGGGCTGCTGGCCGGGCCGTGGGCGGGCCAGGCGGACGAGGTTGACATCTTCCGCGACCGGACTCTCGACGATCAGCTCCAGCCGCGCATGCGGGCGGTATTGGTCCGCGACGCCATGGAACATCCCGACACCGCGGCCATGGCCGAGGCCGTCGTGCAGACTTGCGAACGGCTCGGGGTGTCCTACCAGGTCGTGTCGGCAGTGGCCGGTCACCCCATCGAGCAGTTGGCCGACCTGATCGCCGTGATGGATTTCGCGAGCATCTACGCGGCCCTGATGCAGCGCCGCGATCCGTCGTCCAGCGCCGAGGACATCGACCCGCGGTTCGGGCGGACCCGGCCGACCGGGGGAGGGTGACGGGGATGGAGATCGTGCGGGGGCATCTGCAGTCCTACGACTGGGGTGGCACGGACGGGCTGTCGGCTTGGACGGCACCGACGGGACGGCCGCAGGCCGAACTCTGGTTCGGCAGCCACCCGAACGGGCCGTCCCCGCTGCGGGATGCGCCGGGTGCGGCATCGGCGCCGATGCCCCTGCTGACGAAGTTGCTGTCCGCGGCGCGCCCGCTGTCGATCCAGATCCATCCCCCGGCGGCGATGGCCGAAGCGCAGTACGACGTCCAGCAGGCCGATCCCGGCGCACCGCGGCTGTTGTCGGATCCTTATGCGAAGGCCGAGATCCTCATCGCGCTGGAGCCCTTCGAGATCCTCGGCGGATTCCGGGATGCGCGCCAGAGCGCAGCCGTTCTCAGCGCCCTGGGTCCCGGCCTGGGCCGGGCCGCGGCGGCGGCCACCTCCGGCGACATCAAGCAGTGTGTGCGGACCTTGCTGACGTTGGGCATCGACGACGTCTTCGTCAACGCGGCGCGACTGCCGGAGGCGTTCCTGACGGCCGGATTGTCCGCCCACGATGCGGCAGTGATCGACGAGGTGGTCCGGTGTTTCCCCGGGGATCCGGGTGTGTTCGTGGCGGCACTTCTGTCCGCTCGCACCCTGGCTGCAGGGGAGGCCGTGTATGTCACACCCGGCACGGCCCACGCCTACGTGCGCGGCACCGGCATCGAGGTGATGACCAACAGCGACAACGTGTTGCGCCTCGGCCTGACGACGAAGACCGTCGCGGTCGATGCCGCACTGGCGGCGATGTCCGTGGCGGCCCGCCCTCACCTGGTCGCCAGGCAGTCCGTCCAGGGAGTGGACACCTACGCCCCGCAGGGTGCTCCGTTCATCGTGAAGGTGCTCACCGGCACGCGGGCGGTGGCCGCGACCGGCGCGGGTCGCACGCTGCTGTGCCTGGACGGGACGGTGACGGTGGCCGGACTGTCGCTCGCGGCAGGTGAGGCCCTTCTGCTCGGTCCCGACGATCCCGACGCCGAGGTGAAGGCGGACGGCCGCGCGGTACTCGCGAGCGACGTGGCCTGACATCCGGCCGGTGCGGTGCGGCAGGATGGCCAGGTGAGCACCGAGGGTGGCACCAAGGCCGTGATCGCGGCGCTGGGTGCCAACGTCGGGATTGCGATCTCCAAGTTCGTGGCCTTCGTGCTGACCGGTTCGTCATCCATGCTGTCGGAGGCGATTCACTCCCTGGCAGACAGCGCCAATCAGGTGCTGCTGCTGGTGGGTGGCAAGCGCGCGCGGCGCGTGGCCGACCGGACCCACCAGTTCGGTTACGCCCGCGTGCGTTACGTCTACGCCTTCGTGGTCTCGATCGTGTTGTTCCTGGTCGGCGGCATCTTCAGCCTCTATGAGGGATTCCACAAGTTCACCCACCCGGAGGAACTGCGCGACGTCGGTATCGCCATCGCCGTCCTGCTGATCGCCATCGCGCTGGAAGCGTTCTCCTTCCGGACCGCCTTGCGCGAGGCCAACCGGTCCCGCGCAGGGCGCGGCCTCCTGCGTTACGTCCATGACGCCCGGCAGCCGGAACTGCCGGTAGTGCTGCTCGAGGACTCCGGCGCACTGGTCGGCCTGGTGTTCGCGCTCGTCGGGGTCGGCATGGCCACGATCACCGGCGACGCGCGCTGGGACGGCATGGGCGCCATGGCGGTGGGCACCCTTCTGGTTGTCATCGCGGTTTTCCTGGCTTTCGAGATGTCCAGCATGCTGGTGGGCGAATCCGCGCTGCCCGAGCAGGAGGAAGCCATCCGTGCCGCGCTGGCGGGGGCGCCGGGCATCGACCGCGTCATCCACCTGAAGACCCTGCACGTGGGGCCCGACGACATCCTGGTGGCGGCCAAGATCGCCATCCGCGGGCAGGATGACGCGGCCACCATCGCGCGCGGCATCGACGGAGCCGAGGCGTGCGTGCGTGAAGCCGTGCCCAGCGCCCGGTACATCTACCTCGAGCCGGACCTCGACCGCTACGCCGCGGGTGGGCAGGACGAGGGGCGCTAACCGGCACGACACTGTCCACATCCTCCTGCGCCGTATCGAACAGGTGTTCTATACTGAGTTATGCCCGGAACCGCACCCACCCCCTCCGCGGCCCTGGACCAGCTCAGGGCCGGGTTCCGGGCGATGTCCGACCAGGGGCACCTCGACGACCTGCACACCGCGGAGCAGGCCCGCAGGCGCGCCGACGCGGTCCACGCGGTGCGGGTCGCCGAGCTGGCCGCCCGGTCGCAGGCGGCCAGCCGTGGCATCGGGGGTGCCGGCACCGAGGAGATCGGGTGGCTGCTCGGGCTGTCCAGCCGCGCCGCTGCCCACCTGGTCGGTACCTGTGAGGACCTGGTGTCCCGCCCGCTGGTGTTCGACGGGTTGCACCAGGGCCTGATCGACCGCACCCGCGCCCTGAAGATCGTGCACCTGCTGGCCGAGGTCCCCGACCCGGCCCGTGAACGCCTGGAGGCCCGGGCCATCGGCTACGGCACCGAGCACACCACCGCCCAGCTGCACCGGTACCTGCTGCGCCTGACCTGCGACCACGACCCCGACGAAACCCTGCGCAAACAGGCCTTGGACCGCCGCGGGGTCGCCCTGATCCGGCGCGGGCACGGCATGACCAGCATCTGCATCGACATCTCCGCCGAACACGCCGACGCGTTCATCCAAGGCCTGGACCACTACGCCAACAACCACCACCCGGACCCCTACGACCAAGGCCCGAACCGCAGCCTGGAGCAGCGCCGCGCCGACGCCCTGGTCGGGCTGATCACCGACCGCACCACCTGGGACGTGCACGTGGCCATCAGCATCCCCGCCGACATGCTGATGGGCGTGGAAACCGCCGGCGCGGACCTCAACGGCTCCCCGGTCACCCACGCCCTGGCCCTGCACCTGGCCTGGTCCCCCCGACGCCCGCTGACCCGGCTGGTCACCGACCCGCTTACCGGATCCCCCTGGACCCCGGCACCACCCGGTACGAGATCCCGAAGAAACCTACGCCACGCCATCCGGCTGCGCGACCAGACCTGCCGGTGGCCCGGCTGCACCCGCAAGGCCGAATACACCGACACCGACCACGTCATCCCCCCACCGACTGTCCGGGCACACCAGCGCCGACGGCCTGGTCTGCCTCATGCCGGCACCACCACCGCCTCAAAACCTTCGGACACTGGAAGATCCACACCAAGTCCACCTACGCCCTCGACCTGCGCATCACCGCACCCCTGGGCACCACCCGCACCACCAAACCCCCTCAGCACCCACGACGAGACTGAACCGTTACGCCGCAATGGCACACTGGTGCGCGAGGTGATCGAGTGACCAGCCAGATCGCGCCTGCCACGGCCGTGCAGTCCCCCTACCCGGGGGCCTCCGATGCGGCTGTCGCCGCATGGTGGCAGGGCGTGCGCATCCGGCGCCCCAGCTGGGGCGTTCCGGACTTCTTCATCGCCGTGGCGGCCTGGCTGGTGTTCAGCGTGGTGTCCGGGATCCCGATCCTGCTTACCGGCGAGGGGACGGCGGTCTACGCCTGGATGCTCCTGGTCGGCGTCGTGGTGCCGTGGTTCGGGATGGGCGGATGGCCGTGGCTGATCAGCCGTCTTCGCGGCAACGGCGTGCGACTGGACTTCGGCCTGCGCGTGCGCTGGTCGGACATCGGGTGGGGCGTGTTGTTCGGTATCGGGGCGCTCGTGGTCGCCAGCATCATCGCCGTGATCCTCACCGCCATCTTCGGCGAGTTCGACTCCAGCGCCGGCGAGGTGGCCACAGCCCTCAACGACTTCCCGATAGCCCGATTCCTGTTCGCGCTGGCAGTGGCGTTCGGGGCCCCCATCGTCGAGGAGCTGTGTTACCGGGGGTTGCTGATCACCAGCCTGCTGAAGCGGGGCATGAGCCGCTGGCTGGCGGTGGTGATCAGCGCCGCACTCTTCGCGGTCATGCACCTCGAACCGATCCGTTTCGCGCTGCTCTTCGCGATCGGCCTCATGTTGGGCTGGGCGCGCGTGCACCGGAACAACACCACCACGTCGATCGTGGCCCACATGATCAACAACCTGCCCGGCGCCATCGGCATCCTGTTCCTGCTGTAGTGGCCATGCTGTCTGCAATAGTGGCAACGTGAAGGGACGCGTATTGGTCGTAGACGATGATCCGGCTCTGTCCGAGATGCTGGGGATCGTCCTGCAGGCCGATGGTTTCGAACCGTTCTTCGTCGCCGACGGTGCGCGGGCCCTGGAGGCGTTCCACCACACCCGGCCCGACCTCGTCCTGCTCGACGTGATGCTGCCCGGCAAGGACGGCATCGAGGTGTGCCGGGCGATCCGCGCGGAGAGCGGCGTCCCGATCGTCATGCTGACGGCCAAGACGGACACGGTCGATGTGGTCCTCGGACTGGAGTCCGGTGCCGACGACTACGTGGTCAAGCCGTTCAAGGCCAAAGAACTCATCGCGCGTATCCGCACCCGCCTGCGCCGGCTGGAGGACGCCAAGCCGGAAGTCCTGCACCTTGGTGACCTCACGATCGACGTGGCCGGACACAGCGTGCGCCGCGGGGACACGGCCATCGAGCTGACGCCGCTGGAATTCGACCTGCTCGTGTGCCTGACCCGCAAGCCCTGGCAGGTGTTCAGCCGGGAGGTGCTCCTGCAGGAGGTCTGGGGCTACCGGCATCCCGCCGACACCCGCCTGGTCAACGTGCACGTGCAGCGCCTGCGGTCGAAGATCGAGCGCGACCCGGAGAATCCGGAGCTGGTCCTGACCGTGCGCGGGGTCGGGTACAAGGCGTGCGACGACACGGGCTGACCGGTGTTCACCGCGCTGGCCCACAGGTGGCGCCGCTCGTTGGCCTTCCGCGTCGTCGCGTCGACGCTCGTGGCGGGCACCCTGCTGGTGGGCGTGAGTCTGGGCCTGCTGTTGATCCGGGTCACCAACGGTCTGGTGGACGCCAACACCAGCAAGTCCATCGCAGAGGCCAACGTCGGCCTGGCCGCCGCCCAACAGGTGGTGCTGCAGGCCAGTGAGGGCGGGCCACCGGCACCCAGCGAAGGGCTCGCCGACTCGGTGATGAACGCGCTGCTGACCGGCAGTGAGGGCGGCACGGCCTTCGAGGTGCTCCTGCTCGACGGATCGTCCGCGGCCGATGTTCAACTGCCGGAACGTGGGACGAACCTTGTGCTGGTCGCCAGCGTCCCGACCGACATGCGCACGACGGTGCAGGCCGACGGGCAGGAGGTGTGGACGTTCACCACGGTGCGCTACGTGAACGCACAGGAGGAGCCGGGGCTGGTCGTGGGAGCCCTGCTCCCGCTTGGCGGCGAGACCGCCTATGAGGTGTACTACCTGTTCCCCTACGGCGAACTGCAGGGGACGCTGGACCTGGTCCGGTCCACCGCACTTCTGGCAGGCATCCTGCTGGTGGCCTTGCTGGCGCTGCTGATGTCTCTGATCGCACGCCATGTCGTGCTACCTGTCCGGCAGGCCGCGCGCACCGCAGAACTGCTGCGAGCCGGGCACCTCGAGCAGCGCCTGCCCGTGCGCGGTGAGGACGACCTCGCCGCCCTGGCCCTGTCGTTCAACGACATGGCGGCGTCCCTGCAGACGCAGATCCGGCAGTTGGAGGATCTGTCGAGGCTGCAGCAGCGGTTCGTGTCCGACGTGTCACACGAGCTCCGCACGCCGCTGACGACGGTGCGGATGGCCTCGGACGTCATCTACTCGCAGCGCGCTGAGATCCCCGCCCAGCTCCGGCGCAGCAGCGAGTTGCTGCATGACCAGCTCGACCGGTTCGAACTGCTGCTGGCCGATCTGCTGGAGATCAGCCGGTTCGACGCCGGCGCGGCGCAGCTGGAGACGGAGGCTGTGGACGTCCGCGACATCGTAGGAGGCGCGGTCTCCGCTGCCGAACCGCTGGCGCAATCACGGGGTTCCCGCATCGATCTCGACCTGCCCGACGCTGCCTGCGTGGCTGCCTGCGATTCGCGCCGGATCGAACGCATCCTGCGTAATCTGCTGTCCAATGCGATCGAACACGGTGAGGGCCGGCCGATCGAGGTGCGGGTGGCCGTCGGGGAGGCGGCGGTGGCGGTATCGGTGCGCGACTTCGGCCGCGGACTCGACGACGGCGACCTGGACCGTGTATTCGACCGCTTCTGGCGGGCTGACCCTGCCCGTGCCCGAACCTTGGGGGGCACCGGCTTGGGGCTGTCCATCGCGATGGAGGACACGCGCCTGCACGGCGGCCGGCTCGCAGTGTGGGGCCGGCCGGGGCAGGGGGCGCTGTTCCGGCTCACGCTGCCCCGGGTGGCCGGCCAGGCGCTGCCCAACGCCTCCCCGCTGCCACCCGATCCGACGGTGGTGGAGGGATGAGGGGGCCGGCATCGGTGCTGGCGGCGGCCCTGCTGCTGGCCGGTTGTGCACAGGTGCCCACCAGCGGCCCGGTGGTCGAGGTGGATCAGCAGGTCCCCGAGGTGGGGTCGACCAGCTTCGTGCGAGTGCTGGCCCGCCCACCGCGCAACGGGATGTCCCCCACGCAGATCGTGCAGGGGTTCCTCGATGCCGCATCGGGTTTCGAGGACGACCACTCCGTCGCCAAGATGTACCTGACGCCGGTGGCCGCCCGGCAGTGGCACCCAGCGGCCGGGGCCCGGGTGTACGGCAACGGCACGGAGACCCTCGCCCCGGACGCTGAGGGCGACGTCACGCTGACGGCAGCCCGGGTCGCGGCGATCTCCCCCCGCGGACAGTACGTGCCAGCGCCCTCGGATGCGGTGCTGAACGAGGAATTCGGGCTCGTGCAGCAGGACGGCCAGTGGCGCATCGAGAGCGTCCCCCAGGGCCTGCTGCTGTCCCGGGCGGCGGTCGAACGGTCGTTCCGGGAGTACCAGACGTACTACGTGGCCCAACCGGGCGGCATCCTGGCGCCAGACCCGGTGTTGTTCGTCAGCAGCCGGAGCGACGTCGTCGAGGGTCTCGTGCGGGCGCTGCTGTCCGGCCCCGGCGCCTGGTTGCGGCCATCGGTGGCTACTGGATTCCCGCCGGGGACGACCCTCAACGCAGTGACGGTCAGCGACGGCGTGGTGCAAGTGGACCTCTCGTCGGCCGCCGGTGCCGCCGACGACCTGGCGCGCCAGCAGATGTCGGCGCAGTTGGTGTGGACGTTGCGCCAGGTGCCGTCCATGCGCGGGGTGACGATCACGGTGGACGGGCTGCCACTCACGGTGCCGGGCGCCGAAGTCGTACAGCCGCGCACCTCCTGGCCGCAGTTCGACCCCGACGGGTTGCCGGCCGGTTCCCCCTGGTACCTCATCAGAGGCGGACAGGTGCTGACCATGAACACCGGCACGGTCGCGCAGCAGGTCCCGGGAGCAGCCGGCAGTGGTGATCCCGTGGTCCGGCAGCCGCTGGTCAGTCTGGACGCGTCGGCCATCGCCGCCACCGATGAGACCGGGGGGCTGCTCACCACGGGGACCGCGGACGATGCGAAATGGCGCCGGGCGCGCACGTCGGGGACCAGCGCCGGTGGGTCCTGGGACCGGACCGGATTGCTGTGGCTGCCCGACCCGGATGTCGGGGTCCAGGTGGTCAACGTGCTCGGCACCCAGAAGGTGCCGATCAAGCTGACTCAGGTGCGATCGGTGCAGGTGTCCCGCGACGGGTCCCGGGCCATCGTGGTCGCCGGCCCGCCCGGCGGTGCCATCGCGTACCTCATGCGCGTGGATCGCACGAGCGGTCCGCCGACGCTGTCGTCCCCGCGGGTCCTGGCCACTGGTCCGGTGGTGGCGGCGACCTGGTCGTCGGCGACCGAGGTCTGCCTGCTCGTGACCCCGCCGGACCAGCCGGCGCAGGTGGCCATGGTGGATCTGGGCCTGTATTCCGCGCGGTTGCTCGGCGGCCCGCCGCGGGCGCGCACGGTGGCCGCGGCCCCCGACCGGCCCGTGCTCTCGGGCACCGCCGACGGTCAGATCTGGCAGTTCAACGGCAGCACCTGGACCCCACTGACCGCCGGGCGGCAGCCGCGCTACCCGGGTTGAACGGGCCGGTCGTCCCCAGATCCCGTGTGGGCATTGCGGCCGGTGCCCAGCAGAGAGACGCTTGAGGTATGACCTGGCGTGACGCTGTGCTCGCCACGGCGTTGGGCGCGACCTGTGTGGGCTGCTCCCGTCCCGGCCGGCCCTGGTGCCGGCAGTGCTCCGAGGATCTGCAAGCACGGGTGGATCCGCGCGAACTCGGCACCGACCCGTTGGTCGTCGCGTGCAGCGGCTACGCCGATGTCCTGCCGGCGGCCATCGTCGCCTTCAAGGACCGCGGGGTGCGCGCCCTGCGTCCGCAGTTGGGCGCGGTCCTGGCCGTGGGGCTCATCGCCGTGGTACAGGACCTGGGCCCGGCGGCGGTCGTTCCCGTGCCGTCGGCGCCGGCCGCGGTGCGGCGACGCGGGTTCGACCATATGGCGCAGTTGGCCCGCCATGCCGCCGGCCTGGCCGGGCTGGAATGCCGGTCCGTGCTGCGGGCTAGCAGGCGCCGGGATCAGGCCGGACTGGGATTCGCCGCGCGCCGGCGCAATCTAGCAGGGACCGTCCGGGTCGCCGGGGGATCGGGAGCCGTCATCCTGGTCGACGATGTTCGCACGTCGGGGGCCACGCTGACCGAGTGTGATGGTGTCTTGCGGCGTGGCGGCTACACGCCGTTAGCCCACGTGGTCATCGCCGCAGCGATGCCCGACCCGCCGTGCGGTGTGGACCGGGAACGGGTTAGCGTGAATTGTTCAACGGGGGTGGCACAGAAGGAGGACTGTCGTGAGTGACGTCGCCGAGATCGTGGTGCATGGACGACATGTCGAGGTGTCGCGGCGATTCCGCGAGCACGTCCACAGCAAACTCGAGCGCATCGACAAGTTCGGCATTCCGCTGCGCCGGGTGGACGTGGAGGTCTCCAAGGAGGCCAACCCGCGCCTGGCCGACCGGGCGTTCGAGGTGGAGTTGACCACGCGGGCCAACGGGTCCGTGATCCGCGCGGAAGCCGCTGCCTCCGACAAGTACGCAGCCCTCGACATCGCCTACGGACGCCTCGAGCAGCGCCTTCGCCGGGCCGCTGACAAGACCCGGTTCCACCGGCACGGTGCGGAGGCCGTCCGCAGTCCGCGGGCAGCCGGCCTGGACAATCTGGAGACTCCGCCCGCCGAGGTGGATGCCGTGGCGGACGAGCCGGACGACACCGTCTGGGAGCAGGGCCCGGTCATCGTGCGCGAGAAGAGCCACGAGACGGTGCCGATGACCGTGGAGCAGGCGGTCACCGAGATGGAGATGATCGGCCACGACTTCTTCCTGTTCATCGATGAGAAGTCCGGTGATCCGGCGGTCGTCTACCGCAGGCGCGGTTTCGACTACGGCCTGATCCGCGTGCACACCGCCGACGAGCGTTCCGAGGAGTCCGCCTTACCGCACCGCCCCGGCGTCCCGGACGCACGGTGGTCCTGGATCCGGAGCCGTTGTTCGCCCACGGGGTGTCGTCGGTGCTGTGCGGGTTCGTCAACCCCGATCCGGTGGTCGGGGTGTGGGGATCGTCGATCGCGTGGCCAGGCGCGGCAGGGGTGGCCATCATCGGTGTCCGCCGTCATGCCGACGGCGATACCGAAGTGGTCCTGTCGGCTCTGCGGTCGGGCACCCCCACGATCATGCTCGGCGTGCCGGGGTCCGAGCGCCACGTCGTCGAACTGCTGCGCGCCGGGGCCAAGGAGATCCTGGCGCGCGACTGCGCCACCGCCGATCTGGTGCACGCGGTGCAATCGCTGCGCTGGGACGCGCCCGTGCCGCGCCGGTCGGCCGCGACCGGTCCCACCGACCCGACCGCGCGGGAACTCGAGGTCATCGCGTTACTCGCGCAGGGGATGAGCAACCGGGAGATCGCCACGGCACTGTTCATCAGCGAACACACGGTGCGCAACCACCTCGGTCACGTCTTCGCCAAATTGGGGGTGTCCTCACGGACACAGGCCGTTGTGCGTGCCGGTCAACTCGGCTGGCTTCGACTGCCGGTGTTCTGAGGAGCGAGTCACAGCCACCCGGCCGGCAGCGGGTCGTCCGTGAGGCGGTGGCCTGTCGCCTGCAGGTAGCGGCGGGCAGCCGCTATCGCGGGCGGCGGCGCATCCTTGGAGACCACGTGCAATCCGCTGACCGACCGCACGGCGAGCACCCATCCGCTGTCCATGCCCCCGACCGCCGTGCGCGCCACCCACACCGCGACGGCACTGCTGGCCAGGGGCCGCAGGTCCGGGGGCACATCCGCGGCGGCCACCGGTTGCACCTGCCACTGCCCGGCCACGAGTTCGGGGGCGTCCGCCGGGGCCGTCCAGCCGCCCACGACGCAGTCCACGAGCCGGCCCCGCTGCACCAAGGCCTGCCGGCGGTGGCCCTCGATGGTGAAGCCGGCCTTCGTCGCGACCCGCACGGAGGCATCGTTCCCGGCCAGCGCCTGCCAGTCGATGCGCTGGTAGCCCGCTGCGGCCAACTCCTCGCGCACGGCGACCAGGGCGGCCGTGCCCACCCCGCGCCCCCGCGCCCAGGGCGCCACCCAGTAGCCGATCTCGCCGACGGGTCCGGGCATGGTGGCGCGCGTGTTCCGGACGCCGATGACCCCGTCCAAGCCGGTCACGTCGATCGCCCAGACGTGGTCCTCGCCGGCGCGGGTGCGCAGGAACTCGTGGGCGTCCTCGATCCCGTACGGCTGGGGGATCTGCGTCCACCGGGCGATCTCAGGGTCGGTGCAGGCCCGGGCCAGGGCTTCGGCGTCCGTGGCAAGCAGCGGCCGGAGCCTACCGTCGGGCATGTCGAGGGTGTCGCGGATCACGACCTCATCCCACCACCGCAGGGGTCACGTACGATGCAGAGGTGCGAGTTCTAGACAAGATCCTGCGGGCCGGCGAGGGCAAGGTCCTGCGCAAGCTCAAGGCCATCAGCGTGCAGGTCAACGCCCTCGAGGACGACTTCCGGGCGATGAGCGATGATGAGTTGCGCGACCTCACCCCGGAATTCCGGTCCCGGCTGGAGAGCGGCGAGACCCTCGACGACCTGTTGCCCGAGGCGTTCGCTGCGGTGCGGGAGGCGGCCTCGCGCACGCTGGGGCAGCGGCACTACGACGTCCAGATCATGGGTGGCGCGGCCCTGCACCTCGGGAACATCGCCGAGATGAAGACCGGTGAGGGCAAGACGCTGGTCGCGACACTCCCGTCGTACCTCAACGCGCTGGCCCGCAAGGGCGTGCATGTGGTCACGGTGAACGACTACCTGGCCGAGCGCGACTCCGCGTGGATGGGCCGGGTGCACCGGTTCCTCGGCCTGGAGGTGGGGGTGATCCTCGCCCAGATGACCCCCGAGCAGCGCCGCAAGGCCTACGCCGCGGACATCACCTACGGCACGAACAACGAATTCGGCTTCGACTACTTGCGCGACAACATGGCGTGGAGCGTCGACGAGATGGTCCAGCGCGGCCACTTCTTCGCCATCGTCGACGAGGTCGACTCCATCCTCGTCGACGAGGCCCGGACGCCGCTGATCATCAGCGGACCGGCCGACCAGTCGCCGAAGTGGTACTCGGACTTCGCCAAACTCGCCCGGCGCCTGAAGAAAGACGACGACTACGAGGTCGACATCAAGAAGCGCACGGTCGGCATCCTCGACCCAGGAGTCGCCAAGGTCGAGGACTGGTTGGGCGTCGACAACCTCTACGAGACCGTGAACACCCCGCTGGTCGGGTTCTTGAACAACTCCATCCGCGCCAAGGAACTCTTCGAGCGCGACAAGGAATACGTGGTGCAGAACGGCGAGGTGCTCATCGTCGACGAGCACACCGGCCGCATCCTGGCCGGCCGGCGCTACAACGAGGGCCTGCACCAAGCCATCGAGGCCAAGGAGGGTGTGGAGATCAAGGCCGAGAACCAGACGCTGGCCACGATCACCCTGCAGAACTTCTTCCGGATGTACGACAAGCTCTCCGGCATGACCGGCACGGCCATGACCGAGGCTGCGGAGTTCAACCAGATCTACAAACTCGGGGTGGTGCCGATCCCGACGAACCAGCCGAACGTGCGGGTGGACCTCTCCGACGTCATCTACCGCACCGAGTCCGCGAAGTTCGCCGCCGTCGTGGAGGACATCCACGAGTGCCAGGAGAAGGGCCAGCCGGTGCTGGTCGGCACGGCCAGCGTGGAGAAGAGCGAGGTCCTCTCCTCGCTGCTGCGCAAGGCCGGTGTGCGCCACGAGGTGCTCAACGCGAAGTACCACGAGCGGGAGGCGTCGATCGTCGCCGAAGCCGGGCGCAAGGGCGCGGTCACGGTGGCCACGAACATGGCCGGTCGCGGTACCGACATCATGCTGGGCGGCAACCCCGAGCTGATCGCCGCCGCCCATCTCGAGGCCCGCGGGCTCGATCCCGTGGAGACTCCGGAGGACTACGAGGCGGCCTGGCCGGATGCTCTGTCGAAGGCTGAGGAGTCGGTGCACTCCGAGCACGACGAGGTCACCGCTCTCGGCGGCCTCTACGTGCTGGCCACCGAGCGACACGAGTCCCGCCGGATCGACAACCAGTTGCGCGGCCGCGCCGCCCGGCAGGGCGACCCGGGCACCACGCGCTTCTACCTGTCGCTGGAGGACGACCTCATGAAGCGGTTCAACGCCGCGATGGTCGACGCGTTCCTCACGCGGTTCAACGTCCCCGACGACGTGCCGATCGAGGCGAAGATGGTCTCGCGCGCGATCGCCAGCGCGCAGGGCCAGGTCGAGGCGCAGAACTTCGAGATCCGCAAGAACGTCCTCAAGTACGACGAGGTGCTCAACCGTCAGCGGCAGGTCATCTACGCCGAGCGGCAGCGCGTCCTGCACGGCGAGAACCTCGAGGACGAGGTGCGCACGTTCCTCGACGAGACGATCTCCGGCGCGGTGACGAACTTCACCGCAGAGGGGTACCCGGAGGACTGGGACCTCGAGCAGTTGTGGACCCAGTTGGAAACCCTTTACCCGGTGGGCGTGTCCATCGCCGGACTGGAGGCCGAGGCCGGTGGCGAGCGTGCCGGGCTCAGCGCCGACTTCCTGATCCAGGCGCTGCAGGACGACGCGCAGGCCGCCTACGACCGGCGGGTGGCCGAACTCGGCGAACCGGTGATGCGCGAACTTGAACGGCAGGTGATCCTCAACGTCCTGGACCGCAAGTGGCGCGAGCACCTCTACGAGATGGACTACCTGCAAGAGGGCATCGGCCTGCGCGCCATGGCCCAGCGCGACCCGCTGGTGGAGTACCAGAAGGAGGGCTACGACCTGTTCGTCGCCATGATGAACGGCATCAAGGAGGAGACGGTCGGCTACATGTTCCACGTACAGCCGACGGTCGCTGGTGAGGAAGAGGGCGAGGAGGCGCAGGAGGCCGAGGAGAGCCCGCACCTGGTGGCACCGGGTCTGGAGCACGAGCGGCCACGTGAGGTCCAGTACTCCGCACCGACCCTCGACGAAGACGTCCCCGCCCAGGTGCAGCGGGGCACGCTCGACGGCGGCACGAGCGGCGGGCCCAACGGCTCGCGCAACCTGCGCGACACCGACCCGCGCTTCCAGAACGTCTCTCGCAACGCCCTGTGCCCCTGCGGCTCCGGCAAGAAGTTCAAGCGCTGCCACGGGGACCCGCGCCACGCCGGCTGAGCCCTCACAGCACAGCGACACTCACGCACCGCCACCGCCCGTGGCGGCGGTGCAGGCGCAGGGTCAGCGCCCGGGTGCGCTGCGGGCACCCCACGACGGCAGCCACCTCGAGGTTGTCCTCGCCGAGTGGCTGGGTGCGCACCGTCAGGACAGTGCCCTGGCGCAGCCGCGGATCCGGTTGTGGGGCACGCAGGGCCTGGAATACCACTGGGCTCACATGATTGACCAGCGTCGCCACGGCGCGCTTGCCGGCGAGCACCTCGACGACCGACTGGGCCAGTGCCCGCACCCACTGCTCGCGCGGTTCGGAGCCCTCCCGCACCAGATGCAGGTGGCGGTGGCGGGGCGGGTGCGGGACGGGGATCCACGTCTCGATGCTGGCCAGTGCGTGTGTGGAGGTGGTCATATGAATGCTCTTTGCTGTCGTTTGATGATGTTTGCGGCTGTTTGATCGACTATACGATCTGCGGTGGATGTGCGGTTAGGCTCTGTGGATATGCAGCAGGAATGGCCGGACCTGACCGCCGAAGAGGTGCGCGCGACGGCCATGGACCGGCTGGATCTGCACTACGAGCATCAGGATGCCCTGGCCGTCGAGCGTGGGGGCCGGGACCTCATGCAGCACTTGAGCCGCTTCTCCCGGCTACAGGCGGTCATCGGTGAGACGACGATGACCGGCGACCTGGTGGCGCTCGGCGGGGACTGGGTGCAGATCACTTCGGGCGTGTTGCGCCCAGGCGCATGCGACGAGATCCGTCCGCTCGGTCGTGGCTCGGGACTGCAGCCCGGACCGCTCAGTTTCCGGCAGTCCGTGCGGCAGTACGCCGGCCGGGTGCCGCGAGAGGTCGTGCTGGTCGGTGGCCGGGTCCTGCTGGTCGGCCTGGACTGGGTGGCGGCGGACTTCCTGCACGTCCGCGTGGCCGGGCGCCCGACCCTGGTGCCGCTATCCCAGGTCGCTGCTGTGCTCGGTACTGTCCAGTAGCGCCGCGGTCTGCTCGTAGGCGCGCTGGATGTATGCCTCGAGTTCTCCGGTCTCCACACGCCACTGGCCGCGGCCACCGACCTTGATCGCCCGGAGTTCACCGCTGCGCACGAGTGCATACGCCTGCGCCGACGAGATGTTGAGGGTCTCGGCCACATCGGCCAGCGTCAGGAACCGCACGCGACGATCCTCCCACATCGCATAATGGCCGGGGAGTGCACGCGGACAACCTGGGGACACGGTGGCGCTGACATTGGTGCTCGGCCGCACCGGGCAGGTGTGGGAGGAGCCTCTGCTGGCGCAGGCGCGCGCGGCCGGCGAGAGTGTGGCCGAGTGTCGCACGGTGGTCGACCTGCTGGTGACCGCCGAGGTCGAAGCGCCACGCCTGATCGTGGTCGCGGAGGACTTCCCGCGGCTGTCCGAGGCGCTGTCCCGGCTGCGGGGTCTGACTCCGGTCGTGGTCGTCGGCCGGGGACCGGGCGCCGATCGCGCACCGGAGCATGCGGACCTCGTCGCGCTGCACCAAGCGGTGAACGCGTCGGCGGCTGCCACCGGCCGGCTGATCACGGTATGGGCGCCCCCCGGGGCCTGGGGCGCCACGAGCGTGGCCGTGGGTCTGGCGCGCAGCCTGTCAACTCGCGACCGGACCCTGCTCGTCGACGCCAACGTCCACGCCCCCGGCATCGGGGACGTGCTCGATCTGCCGCTCGGGGGACTGCTGCACGCCTGCCTGGCCGCCGATCGGGCGCGCCGCAGTTGCCCGCCCAGGATCTGTCGGCCACCTTGGCCGTGCTCACCGGAGTGGACCCCTCGATGTACCCCGCGGCCCATCCCGGTGCGCTGAACCACGTGCTGGACCTTGCCCGGGCGCGCCACCGCTACGTCGTGGCCGACGTGGACTCGGCGATCGATCCGGCCGGCGAGATCGGGCTGGTGCCGGACTGGACGACAGCCACGGCGGTGTGCCTGCAAGCCGCCGATGACGTGGTTGTGGTGGTGGGGGAGGGCCGCGTGGCGCAGCAGCGTCTCTGGCGAACCCTGCCGGCCGTGGCCGATGTGCTGCGAGGACGCGCCACCGTGGTGGTGAACCGTTGCGCCGACCCCCGGCGCAGCACCTCTATGCTCGCCCAGCGGCTCGGTGAATACCTACCGGAGGCCGCCGTCGGTTGGATCGGTGACCGTATCGACGACCGGGCTCTGGCGCCCATCGTGGCCGAACTCGCTGACGGCGCGCGCGCGGGCGCCGGATAGCCTGGATGTATGGCACTTTCCGGACTCGTCGTCGACTGGGGCGGGGTGCTGACGATCGGCATGCGAGAGGCCATGGGGGCCTGGGTGGCCGAGGAATCGCTGGATGTCGACGCCTACATCGGCGTGATGCGCGAGTGGCTGGGTCCCGAGTACGGATTGGAGGCCGCCTACAACCCGATCCACGCGCTGGAGAAGGGCGAGCTGGAGGTGCCGCAGTTCGAGCAGCACCTCGCCGCGGCGCTGTCTGCGCGCATGGGCCAGCGGATCGAACCCGACGGGCTGCTGCGGCGGATGTTCCGCTACTTCCACAACAGTCCGGACATGATCTCGCTGGTGCGCCGGGCGCGGGAGCACGGCATCCGCACGGCGCTGCTGAGCAACTCTTGGGGCGACAACTACCCCGACGACCTCTTCGACGGCATGTTCGACGCCGTGGTGATCTCCGGCCGGGTGGGGATGCGCAAACCCGACCCGCAGATCTTCGAGTACACGCTGTCCGAACTGCGCCTGCCGGCCGAGCAGTGCGTCTTCGTCGACGACCTGCTGCCCAACGTGCACGCGGCCCGGGCGCTGGGATTCGTGGCCGTGCACCACACGGACTACCCGACGACCGCCGAGGAACTCGACGCCCTGTTCGGCAGGACTCTGTCCCGGTGAGCCGAGGGAGTCCGCTGCCGGGTGGAAGAATGGGAACACCTAGGAAAGGCGGGGACTCGTGCCGGATCGCCTGAGTGCCGTCGATGTGTCGTTCTTCTACCTCGAGGAGGAGACCACGCCCATGCATGTGGGCGAGGTGCTCATCTTCCAGGCGCCCACCGGGGGTTTCGACTACGACCGCCTGGTCACGCTGATCCGCCGCCGCATCGCGTTCGTGCCGCGGTACCGGCAGCGCGTGCGCTGGGTGCCCGGGGGGCTGGCCAATCCGGTGTGGGTGGACGACCAGGACTTCGACGTCGCCTTCCACGTGCGCCGCTCGGCGCTGCCGTCGCCAGGCACCGAGGCGCAGTTGCGCGACCTCGCCGCCCGCATCATGAGCCGGCCGCTGGACCGCAGCCGCCCGCTGTGGGAGGTCTACCTGGTCGAGGGCCTCGAAGGTGGCCGATTCGCCATCCTCACGAAGGCGCACCACGCCATGATCGACGGCGCCGCGGCCGTGGACATCGCGCAGGTCATCCTCGACCCCAGCCCGGACCACAAGCCCACTCCGGATCTGCACTGGAACCCCTCCCAGGAGCCCAGCGGGGCCGAACTCGTGGCCGGTGCCGTGGTCGACACCGTCCGGCGCCCGGCGGTCGTCGTCGACCACGTCCGCAAGAGCCTGGCCGATGTCAGCCAGTCCGCGGCCAGTGCCGTACGCCAGGCCGGGGGTGTGGTCACGGCGATGTGGAGTGCGGCCAGGACCCCCGCGGAGAGCCCACTGAACGTCCCGATCGGCGCCCAGCGCCGGTTCGGCACCGCGACGCTGAACCTCGAGGACTTCAAGGCGGTGCGCCAGGCCCACGGCGGCACGGTCAACGACGTGGCGCTGGCAGTGGTCGCCGGCGCGCTACGGGCATGGCTGATGACCCGTCAGGAGACCGTGGGCACTCGGCACACGATCCGGGCGATGGTGCCGGTCAGTGTGCAGGAGGCAGGCGACCGGCGCCCCGGCAACCGGGTGGCCGCGTTCATCGTCGACCTGCCCACCGGCGAGGCCGACCCGGTGGTCCGGCTCAACCGGATCAGCTTCGAGATGGCCCAGCACAAGGAGGGCGGTCACATGGTGGGCGCCGAGAGCCTCGTCGCGCTGACCGGTTTCGCCCCTCCCACGCTGCACGCCCTCGGCGCGCGGCTGGCCGGAGACCTGTCCCGACGGGTCGCCAACATCGTCGTGACGAATGTGCCCGGCCCGCAGACTCCGTTGTACGTGGCCGGTGCCGAACTGCTGGGCGCCTACCCGGTGCTGCCGCTGGTGAAGGGCATGGCAGTGACCGTCGGCCTGACGTCCTACAACGGCGGCGTGTTCTTCGGGCTCAACGCCGACCGCGACGCCATGGACGACATCGATGTGCTCACCGCCTGCCTGTCCGAGGCGATGGACGAGTTGCTGGAGACGACACGCAAGGCGCGTACCCGAGCAAAACGCGCCCGGAAGGAATAGGCTCCGGCGAGCAGCGTTTTTACTTCGCGCTGTGAAACGTGGACTGGAGGGATCGGCCATGGCCAGTGTCGCCAGCCCCCGTCGCGGCCTCGTGCTGGGCGGAGGGGGCATCCTGGGGGCCGCGTGGATGGTCGGTGCGCTGAAGGCCGTCGAGGAGATCCACGGGTTCGACCCGCGCACCGCGGACTACATCGTCGGGACCTCCGCGGGCTCGGTGCTGTCCGCACTGCTCGGTGCCGGCGTCAGCGTCGAGCAGCTCATCGACAACCAGCGTGGCAACTCGATCACGGCGGGCCCGCTGGCCGGCTACACGTGGGATTACGAGAAGGCCACAGGCGGGCACCGGCCGGGTCTGCCGCGCCTGCTCGGCCCAGGCAGCGGCAAGTTGATCCGGCGCTCGTTGGCAGGCCGTGCGCGCCGGATGCCACCCACCGCCGTGCTCTCCGCCTTCCTGCCCGTGGGCAAGGGCTCGCTGGAGCGGGTGGGGCACCTCGTCGAGGCCTTCACGCCGTTCGGCGAGTGGTCGCCGCACGACAACGTGTGGATCGTCGCACTGGACTACGAGAGCGGCCGGCGGGTGGCCTTCGGTCATGACAACGCGCCCAGAGTGCCGTTGTCCGAGGCGGTCATGGCCAGTTGCGCCATCCCGGGCTGGTTCCGCCCGATGACCATCGACGGGCGCACCTACATCGACGGGGGCGCCTGGTCGGCCACGTCGGCGGACCTGCTGGCCGGGCTGGACCTCGACGAGGTGTACGTCCTGGCTCCCATGCTGTCGTTCGCGATGGACCAGCCCGGAACGGTACTCGGTCGCGTGGAGCGGCGGTGGCGCGTGCAGGTGACCAAGCGGTGCCTGACCGAGGTGGACAAGGTGCGCGCCGGCGGCGCCGCGGTGACCATCCTCGGGCCGGGTCCGGAGGATCTCGAGGCGATGGGCGCCAATGTGATGGACAACAGTCGCCGCCTCGGTGTCCTGGAGACCTCGTTGCGGACGTCCGTGGAGGCCCTGCGCGACCCCGATCGGGTGGGTCCCGACCACCTGGCCGACGTCAGTTGATCCGCGCCTACGTGCCCAGCACGCTGCCCGAGGTGCAGGCCTGGTACCAGGCGGGCGCGGTGCCGGCCGGCACCCGCATCGACGTGGTGACCGCGTCGCTGCGGGAACTGCACCCCGGGGCCGACGACGAGGAACTGGAGTTCCTGGCGACGAAGGCTGCCGAGGAGGTGTCTACCGTCGCGGCCATGACGTCGGGGCGCCGTCGCGCGACGCTGGCGGTGGACCTCGGCGCCGATGCCGCGACCCGGGTGCCGGGGGAGTCGACCGCCATGACGACCCTGGTCGACGTGCCCGTAGCGGCCTGGGCCGCCCTGTTCGTCGACGACCTCGAGTGGTACGCAGTGGACGAGATCCCGCACCTGCAGTAAGTCGCCACAACGCTGGCATAGATGCGAGGATCGGGCCATGGATGCCGTCACCGCGATCCCTCCCATCGAGAACGAGCCGAACCGCCTCTACGAGCCGGGGTCGCCGCAACGGGTGTCCCTGCAGGCCTGTCTGGCGCAGTTGGGAACACAGGGTCCGATCGACCTGCCCATGTGCATCGACGGGCAGTGGACGATGGGCTCAGGGTCCCGGATCAAGGTCGTGCAACCGCACGCGCACAAGCACACGCTCGGCACGATGAAGAACGCCACTCGCAAGGACGCCGCCGCCGCTGTCGAGGCGGCGAAGAAGGCGGCTGTGGGGTGGCGCGCGATGTCCTTCGACGACCGGGCGGCGATCTTCCTGAAGGCAGCCGATCTGCTCGCCGGGCCCTGGCGGGACACTCTCAACGCGGCCACGATGCTCGGGCAGTCGAAGACGGCTTTCCAGGCCGAGATCGACGCGGCGTGCGAACTCATCGACTTCTGGCGGTTCAACGTGAAGTTCGCGGCGCAGATCCTGCGCGAGCAGCCCACCTCCGGCCCCGGCGTCTGGAACCAGACCGACCACCGGCCGCTCGAAGGTTTCGTCTACGCCATCACGCCCTTCAACTTCACTGCAATCGCCGGTAACCTGCCGACGGCCCCGGCCCTGATGGGCAACGTCGTGGTCTGGAAGCCGGCGCCCACGCAGCAGTTCGCCGCGAACTACCTCATGCAGTTGCTGCTGGAGGCGGGGCTGCCGCCGGGCGTGATCAACATGGTCACCGGCGACGGGATCGCGGTGTCCGACGTCGCCCTGTACGACCCCGACCTCGCCGGCATCCACTTCACCGGGTCGACCCCGGTCTTCCAACTGCTGTGGCGCACGGTGGGCGAGAACATCGACAAGTACCGCAGCTACCCGCGCCTGGTCGGCGAGACCGGCGGCAAGGACTTCGTGTTCGCCCACCCCTCGGCCGACCCCGACGTCCTCACCACGGCCTTGATCCGCGGGGCGTACGAGTTCCAGGGACAGAAATGCTCGGCGGCGTCGCGTGCGTACATCCCGCGAAGCGTCTGGAAGCGCATGAAGGACGACTTCCTCGGCAAGGTCGACGGGCTCACGATGGGTCCGGTCACGGACTTCAGCAACTTCATGGGTGCGGTCATCGACAACAAGTCGTTCGCGAAGGTGTCCGGCGCGATCGACCGCGCGCACAAGAACGCCGAGGTGGACGTCGTGGCAGGAGGTACGTACGACGACAGTGATGGCTACTTCATCCGCCCGACCGTCGCGGTGAGCAAGGACCCGGCCAACGAGTTCTTCACCGACGAGTACTTCGGTCCGCTGCTCGGCGTGTACGTCTACGACGACCGCCGCACCGCTGCGGTGATGGAACAGATGGAAGGCATCGCGAAGTACGCGCTCACCGGGTCGATCATCGCCCAGGACCGTGCCGCGGTCGCGCACGCCCGCGATGTGCTGCGCTTCGCGGCCGGCAACTTCTACATCAACGACAAGCCCACGGGAGCCGTCGTGGGCCAGCAGCCGTTCGGCGGCGCCCGGGCGTCCGGGACCAATGACAAAGCCGGTGCCGCGCAGAACCTGTTGCGCTGGACCAGCACTCGGTCGATCAAGGAGACCTTCGTGCCCCCGACCGACCATTCCCACCCCCACATGAAGTAGGTCACGCGTGAACGACGACTCTCTGACCGATCTGTTGGACTCCGCCCGGAAGGTGGCGGACAAGGCGCACCCGGTGGAGTTCGAGGTCGACCTCGGTGACTTCCTGCCCCGCTTCTACGAGGACGTGGCTCCCGAGGACCTCCTCACCAAGGACCCCATGGATCTGGTGGGGCCAGCCACCCACATGTTGCGTCTCGGCGCGAACCGGCCGCAGGGCACCGCCGTCGTCGACGTCTTCACGCCGACGATCGCCGGCAACGAATGGACGTGCGGGCACACGGTCGTGCAGGTCATCACCGACGACATGCCCTTCCTGCTCGATTCGGTGGTGGCTGCCATCACCGCGCAAGGCAGGTCCTTGCACCTCGTGGCCCACCCGATCTTCGCGGTGGAGCGCGACGTGGCCGGGGGGTTGCGGGCCGTCCTGCCGGTGGGTCCGGACGACGCACCCGAGTCCGCGACCCGGGAGTCCTGGATCCACCTGGAGATCGACCTGGTGTCGGACCCGCAGGCGCACCACGCCCTCGAGGAGGCCCTGCATTCGGTCCTGCGCGATGTCCGGGAGGCCGTCGAGGACTGGCAGCGGATGACGTCGCAGGCGCTGGAGCTGGCCGACGAGTTGCGGGCGGACCCGCCCGCGAGCGTGGCCGCCAAGTACAGCGAGGAGGCCGCGGAGTTCCTGCAGTGGCTGGGCGAAGGGAATTTCACGTTCCTCGGGTACCGCACCTACGACCTCGTGCGCGATCCCGACCCCGTGGCGCTGGTCAGCCAGCCGGGGACCGGGCTCGGGCTGCTGCGCTCGGACCGCACCCAGTCGCAGTCGTTCTCGGACATGCCACCCGCGGTGCGGGCGCATGCCACCGAGGCCCGGGTGCTGGTGCTCACCAAGGCGAATTCGCGGTCCACAGTGCACCGCCCGGTGCCGCTGGACTACGTGGGGGTCAAGCGCTTCGACGCCGACGGGCAGGTCATCGGCGAGCACCGCTTCATCGGACTGTTCACCTCCAGCACCTACAACCAGAGCGTCACGCAGATCCCGGTGCTGCGCCGCCGCGTCGAGGAGTTGTTCGAACTCACCGGCTTCCCCGCCACCAGCCACAGTGGCAAGGACCTGCTGCAGTTCTGCGAGACCTACCCGCGCGACGACTTCTTCCAGACCGACTCGGAGGAACTGGCCCCGATCGCGCGCGCCGTGCTACAGATCCATCAGCGCCGGCAGACGCGGCTGTTCGCCCGCCACGACCGCTACGGCCGCTACGTCTCGGCACTGGTGTACCTACCCCGGGACCGCTATAACACGACGGTTCGCGAGCGGGTCCAGAGCACGCTGTGCAAGGCCTACGGCGGCGCGTCCGTGGATCACTCCGCGCTGCTCACCGAGTCGGTGCTCGCCCGGCTGCACATCGTGGTGCACATGCCGCAGGGGACACCTATCCCCGAGGTCGACGAAGTCGCGCTGGAGCGGGAACTGGCCGATGCGGTGCGGTCCTGGGAGGACCTGCTCATGGACGCGCTGGTCACCGGGGTGGGGGAGGAACGCGCCGGCGAACTGGCTGCGAAGTACTCCGGCGCGTTCCCCGAGGCGTACAAGGAGGACGCGCTGGCCCGCGAGGCCGTGGCGGACATCCTGAACCTCGATGCCCTCGGCGAGTCGGGCATCTCCGTGGCGTTGGCGCAGCCGGCTGTGGCCGCTTCCCTGCGCGACCGCCGGTTCACGATCTACCGCGCCGGCCCTGCGGTGTCGTTGGCCTCCGTGATCCCGATCCTGAACGGGTTCGGGGTCGAGGTGCTCGACGAGCGCCCCTACAACGTCACCGGCCGCGACGGCGTGGAACGGTACATCTACGACTTCGGCCTGCGCCTACCGGAAGGCGATCTCCCCGACGAAGACGGTTTCACGTGGCGTTTCAGCGACGCCTTCCTCGCCTGCTGGTCCATGCATTCCGACGCGGACCGCCTGAACACGCTGGTCACCACCGGCGGCCTGGACTGGCGCGAAGTGGCGGCGGTACGGGCCTGGGTCGAGTACGCCCGGCAGATCGGGTCGCCGTTCTCCGCGCAGTACATGACCGAGGTGCTGATATCGCATACCGACATCGTGAATCTGCTGGTGAACCTGTTCGAGGCGCGGCAGGACCCGGTCAACCATGATGACCTGAAGGCCAAGAGCATCCACCAGGAGGTCCTTACCGCGCTGGATTCCGTGGCGTCGCTGGACGACGACCGTGTCATCCGGCAACTGCTCGGGATCGTGCTGGCCATTCTGCGTACCAACTACTACCAGCGCCTGGACGGTGCTCCCAAGCCCTGGCTGTCGTTCAAGATCGACCCGCGCGAGGTGCCGGGGATGCCGCTGCCACGGCCGCGGTTCGAGATTTTCGTGACCTCCCCGCAGATGTCCGGGGTGCACCTGCGGTTCGGCCGGGTCGCCCGCGGCGGCCTGCGCTGGAGCGACCGGCGCGAGGACTTCCGCACCGAGGTCCTGGGCCTGGTCAAGGCGCAGATGGTCAAGAACACCGTGATCGTGCCGGTCGGGTCCAAGGGCGGGTTTGTGGTGAAGAACCCACCTCCGGCGGCCAACCGGGAAGCGTTCATGGCCGAGGGTATCGACTGCTACAAGACCTTCATCAGCGGACTGCTCGACCTCACCGACAACCTCGTCCAGGGCCAGGTCGTTCCCCCGCCGGACCTGCACCGGCGCGACGGCGACGACACCTACCTGGTGGTGGCCGCCGACAAGGGCACGGCGACGTTTTCCGACATCGCCAACGCGAAGGCTCGGCCGACTACGGCTTCTGGCTCGGCGACGCGTTCGCCTCCGGCGGCTCGGTGGGCTACGACCACAAGGCGATGGGCATCACCGCGCGCGGCGCCTGGGAGTCGGTGAAGCGTCACTTCCTCGAGATGGGGGTGGACACCCAGAGTCAGGAGTTCACGGTCGTCGGGGTGGGCGACATGAGCGGCGACGTCTTCGGCAACGGCATGCTGTTGTCCGAGCACATCCAGCTCGTGGCCGCTTTCGACCACCGTGACATCTTCCTGGATCCCGCACCGGATCCCGCCGCCTCGTTCGGCGAGCGCAGGCGTTTGTTCGAGATGGCGCGGTCCAGCTGGCAGGACTACGAGCCCGGGCTCATCAGTGCCGGCGGCGGGGTGTTCTCGAGGTCGCTGAAGTCCGTGCCCATCAGCAAGCAGGTGCGCAAGGTGCTGGGGCTCGGGGACGGTGTGAAGAGCATGACCCCCAACGACCTGCTTCATGCGATCCTGCAGGCGCCGGTCGATCTGCTGTGGAACGGCGGCATCGGGACCTATGTCCGGTCCGAGTCCGAGAGCGACTCGCAGGTGGGTGACAAGGCCAACGACGCGATCCGCGTCACCGGTGCGCAGCTGCGCTGCAAGGTGGTGGGCGAGGGCGGCAACCTCGGCATGACCCAGCTGGGCCGCATCGAAGCGGCCGAACACGGCGTGCGCCTGAACACCGACGCCATCGACAACTCCGCGGGCGTGGACACCAGCGACCACGAGGTCAACATCAAGATCCTGCTCGACCGGATCGTGCACGACGGCGACCTCACAGTGAAGCAGCGCAACGAGTTGCTGGCGGCGATGACCGAGGATGTGGCCGATCTGGTGCTTGCCAACAACTACTGGCAGAACATGCTGCTGTCCAACGGCCGGTCGCAACAGGGCGCCTTGTTGCCCGTGCACCAGCGGGTGATGGCGATCCTCGAGGAGCGAGGTCTGCTGGACCGGCGCATCGAGTTCCTTCCCGACGACGATCAGATCTCCGAGCGCATGAAGCAGGGCCGCGGACTGAGTTCACCGGAGTTGTCCGTGCTGCTCGCGTGGTCGAAGATCGCGCTGACCGACGATCTGATGGCCACGAACGTCGACCAGGATCAATGGGCCCAGGAGATGCTGGCGGGATACTTCCCGCCGGATCTACGGTCGCGGTACGAGAACCGCCTCGACGAGCATCCCTTGCGCAAGGAAATCGTCATCACGATGCTCGCGAACGACATCGTCAACCACGGCGGCATCACGTTCATGCATCGCGTGACTGAGGAGACCGGCGCCTCGGTGGAGGAGGTCGCGCGGGCCTACGTCGCCTGCCGGCAGATCTTCGATCTCGACGGCATCTGGGAGGAGATCAAGTCCCTGGACCGGGCCGCCCCCACAGCCGCCCAGAACGAGCTGTACCTGGAGATCCGCCGCCTGCTCGACCGCTCCGTGCGCTGGGTGCTCACCACCCGCGGTGGTGTGCTGGACGTGTCCAGACTGATCGAGGGTGTGCACCCGGTGGTCCACGCCCTGACGCCGATGGTGACCGACTTCCTGCGCGGCACCGAGCGGCAGCGACTCGAGGAGCGTGCCGCCGAGTTCGCGTCCCTCGGGGCCCCCGAGCCGCTGGCGATGCGGGTGGCCGCCTGCCTTGACCAGTACTCGCTGCTGGACATCGCGGACATGGCCGCCCGCGAGAAACAGGACCCGGAGTCCGTGGCGCGACTGTACTTCGGGGTCTCGGAACGGTTCGGGGTGGATGCGCTGCTGACTCAGATCTCCAACCTGGACCGGGCGGACCGCTGGTCCGCGCTGGCCCGGGCTGCGGTGCGGCAGGACCTCTACGCGGCGCAGGCGGGGCTCACCGTGCGGGTCATGCGTCGCACCGACCCCGGGCTGGCGCCTGAGGAGCGGATCGCGCAGTTCGAGAAGGCCAACCCGGAGGGGCTGAACCGGGCCCGGACGACCCTTGCGGAGATCCGTATGTCCGGTCCGCCGAGCCTGGCCACGGTGTCGGTGGCCCTGCGGCTGCTGCGCAACGTGTCGCAGCAGGGGGTCTGACCGGTCAGTCCACCCCGGCCTGCCGGTACTGGACACTGATCCGCGGTCCCGCGGTGCGCACCTTCGGAACAGCGTGCTCCCACGTGGTTTGACACGTGCCACCCATGACGAACAGGTCCCCGTGGCCGAGACGGAACGACCGGCTCGGCCCGCCGCCGCGGGGGCGCAACAGCAAGGGACGGGCGGCGCCGACCGAGACGATCGCGATCACCGTCTCCTGGCGGCGGTGGCGGATCCGGTCGCCGTGCCAGGCCACCGAGTCCCGGCCGTCGCGGTACCGGCACAGTCCGGCGGTCTCGAACTGCTCCGGGCCGTAGTGGCTGTTGAGGGCGTGGAAGGCCCGCACCAACGTCGGGTGGGGCAGCTGTTGCGGGTCGGTGCACCACGCGGTCAGCCGCGGCACGTCCACCGCCCGCTCGTACATCATCCGGTTCCCCTGCCGCCACGGCACGTGGTCGCACAGGGCGTCGAAGACTTCGAGGTCGTCGGTGAGCCAGCCGGGAAGATGATCCACCCATGCGCCCGCCCCAAGGCCGATCCGCTGGATGCCGGCCAGTTCCTGCGGATCGGCACTGATCCCCTCAGCGCCCATGAGGCAGGGCTGCAGAACGGTCATAGGACCACCTTATCGAACATGCGTTCGCAGTGGAAGCACGTGGCGTAGGCTGGTTTGCAATGAAATTCTTGGTCGTAGCCAGCGGTGCCCTGTCCCTGCTCCTGCTGCCCGTGACCCCCGCGGGCGCCGACGACGGTGGGCAGCCGGCCGCGCCGCTGGCCGCCCCGCAGTCCGTGGTCGCGGTCCAGTCGGGCAACAGTGTCGAGGTGGCGTGGCAGGCTGTGCCGGGAGCGACGTCCTACGAGGTGCGCAGCGACCCGGCGGGCCAGACCTGCACGACCACGATGACCTTCTGCTCGTTCGACTCGCTGCCGCGCCGCGTCACGTACACCTTCACTGTGACGGCCTCCGACGGCGTGCAGACCAGTCTGGCGTCCCCGCCCAGCGCGCCCGTGCGACTGCGCGCGCAACTGGCCAAGCCGATCTTCGCCTCCGAGAAGGTGCTCGTCGGGCGGTCGGTGCGCGGCCGCAAGATCTGGGCGGTGAGACAGGGGAACCCGCTGGCCGTCAACGTGCTGCTCAGCGTGGGGCAGATGCACGGCAGCGAACCGGCCGGGCTGCGCGTCACCGACCGGTTGCGCAAGCGCGCGGTCGGGCAGGACGTCGACTACCAGCTGTGGACCATCCGCACGATGAACCCCGATGGCGCCGTGCGGGGAACCGCTACAACAGTCGCGGCGTGGACCTGAACCGCAACTTCCCGGGGACGTGGTCGGCCTCCCAGTCGCGTTCCGGGCGGGCCCCGGGCAGTGAACCCGAGACCAAGGCGATGATGCGCTTCCTCAAGCGGCTGCGCCCCACCGGCGTGCTCAGCTTCCACCAGCCCTGGGACACCGTCCTGAGTGTCTGCGACCAGCGGTCTGCCTACTGGGTACGGCGCACGGCTGCGTTGATCGGCCTGCGCCAGCCCGGCCGCGCCACGAACTGCGGCCGCTGGTTGCCCGGGACCATGAACAGGTGGACCGCCCGCAACACCGCCAGCTGGTTCGTCACCGTGGAACTCGCGCCCAGCCACCGGCTCGGCCGGCAGATCGGCACGTCGGTGTCGGCCGTGGTGCGGATCGCGGAGGAGATGTCCTCGGACGACGGGCCGGCGTTGGGGATGGCCGTTTCCTGATCGCTGCGGCAGTAGGGTGGCGTCATGACCGAATCCCCGCAGCCCGAGCCCGAGGCCACCCCGCCCAGCAGCACCAGCGTCCCGCCGCCGCCCCCGCCGGCAGCGCGCCACCGCCGCCCCCGCCCGCCCCGGCCGCCGTACCCACCACCGCCGCGGGCGTCCCGACCTTCCCCGACGGCAAGCCCATGGTCGACGCGCAGGGCAGGCCGGCATCCCCGAAGTCCCGCCTGGCCGCTGCGCTGCTCGCCTTCTTCCTGGGCGCCTTCGGCATACATCGGTTCTACGTGGGCAAGATCGGCACCGGCGTGGCGATCATCGTGACCTTCGGTGGCTTCTTCGGGATCTGGCCGCTGATCGACCTGATCATGATCCTCGTGGGTTCCTTCAAGACAAGCAGGAGCGGTACCTGGCCAACTGGTAGGCGCGGGCGCGGTTACCCTACGAGAGTGGCCGAACAGGAACTCTCCGAGCAGGTAGCCGCGCTCGACGGCACCCTGAAGCAGATCGAGGCGGTGCTGGACCTGCCAAGGCTGGGCGAGGAGATCGCCGAGCTCGAGCGGGAGGCCTCGGTGCCGAACTTGTGGGACGACCCTGAAGCCGCTCAGAAGGTGACCTCGCGGCTGTCCTACCTGCAGCAGGAGCAGCGACGTGTTGTGGCCCTGCGGCAGCGCGTCGACGACCTGCCCGTCCTCATCGAACTGGCCGAGGCGGAGCACGACGCGGCCAGCCTCGACGAGGCACGCAAGGAACTCGGGGAACTCCAGGTCACGGTCGCCGAACTCGAAGTGCGCACTTTGCTGTCCGGTGAGTACGACGAGCGCGAGGCCCTGATGTCCATCCGGTCCGGCGCCGGCGGTGTCGACGCCGCGGACTGGGCTGAGATGCTGCTACGGATGTACAGCCGGTACTGCGAGCGCCACGGCTGGCCGTTGGAGGTCTACGAGACCTCCTACGCGGAGGAGGCCGGCATCAAGTCCGCCACCTTCGCGGTGAAGGCGCCGTTCGCATACGGCACTCTGTCGGTCGAACAGGGTACCCATAGGCTCGTGCGCATCAGCCCGTTCGACAACCAGGGGCGGCGGCAGACCTCGTTCGCGGAGGTCGAGGTGATCCCGGTCGTGGAGAAGACCGAGAGCGTGGAGATCCCCGACGACGAGTTGCGTGTCGACGTGTACCGCTCGTCCGGCCCGGGCGGCCAGGGGGTCAACACCACGGACTCGGCGGTGCGCCTGACGCACCTCCCCACCGGCATCGTGGTCAGCTGTCAGAACGAGCGCTCGCAGTTGCAGAACAAGGCCAGTGCGATGGCCATCCTGCAGGCGAAGCTGCTCGAGCGCCGCCGGCAGGAGGAGAAGGCCGAGATGGACGCACTCAAGGGGGACTCGAGCGGCTCCTGGGGCAACCAGATGCGCTCGTACGTCCTGCACCCCTACCAGATGGTCAAGGACCTGCGCACCGAGGTGGAGACCGGCAACACGGCCGCAGTGCTCGACGGTGAGATCGACCAGTTCGTCGAGGCGGGCATCCGCTGGCGCCGGCAGCAGGCGACGGCGAACTGATCGGCGCCGAGACCGGCTCCGACCCGCCGGGAGCGGTGCTGTCAGCACCCGGACTTCCGTGCCTAAACTGAACGCAATCATCCGAGGTGGGGAAGTCAGTGATCACGTTCGAGCGCGTCACCAAGCGCTACGACAAACGCAACCGGCCCGCTCTGCAGGACATCAGCCTGCGGGTGCAACCCGGTGAGTTCGTCTTCCTCGTGGGGGCCTCGGGTTCTGGGAAGTCCACTTTCCTCCGGTTGGTCCTGCGGGAGGAGAGGGTCACGACGGGACGGGTGATCGTCGCCGGCCGCGACGTCGGCAAGTTGTCGCGCTGGAAGGTGCCGGCGTTGCGACGGGGGATGGGGGCGGTTTTCCAGGACTTCCGCCTGCTGCAGAGTAAGACCGTCTTTCAGAACGTGGCCTTCACACTGCAGGTGCTCGGCCGCAAGAACTCCCAGATCGAGCGCGCGGTGCCGGAGGTCCTCGACCTCGTCGGCCTCGCCGACAAGATGAACCGGATGCCCGACCAACTGTCCGGCGGCGAGCAGCAGCGCGTGGCCATCGCGCGCGCTTTCGTGAACCGGCCGCCGCTGCTGCTGGCCGACGAGCCGACAGGCAACCTGGACCCGGCGACCAGTGTGGGGATCATGAAACTGCTGGACCGCATCAACCGCGTGGGCACGACGGTGATCATGGCCACCCATGACGCGGCCATCGTCGACCAGATGCGCAAACGGGTCGTGGAGCTCGACGCCGGGCAGATGATCCGCGACGAGGCGCGCGGGGTCTACGGACAGGACCACCAGCCGTGAGACTGCGATTCATCTTCAGCGAGACCTTCCAGGGTCTGCGCCGGAACTTGACCATGACCTTCGCGGTCATCATCACCGTGGCCGTGTCCCTCACGCTGTTCGGTGCGGGCCTGCTGGTGCGCGCCCAGGTCGACTCGATGAAGGACTACTGGTACGACCGGGTGGAGGTGTCGATCTTCCTGTGCGGGGCGAGTTCTGCCGCGCCCGCCTGCTCCTTGGGAGCGGTCACCCCGGAGGTGCGCACCCAGCTCGAGACCGAGCTCAACGCGCTGCGGCCGCTGGTCCAGGAGGTGTACTACGAGTCCAAGGAGGAGGCCTATCAGCACTTCCTCGAGCAGTTCCAGGACTCCCCGATCGCACAGAACGTCACCGCCGACGCACTGCCGGAGTCCTTCCGGGTGAAGCTGTCCGATCCGACGAAGTACGAGGTGATCGCGGCCGCGTTCGCCGGTCGCCCGGGCGTGGAGCAGGTTCAGGACCAGCGGCAACTGCTGGACCGATTCTTCAAACTGCTCAACGGTCTGCAGGTCATCGCGCTATCCGTCGCGGTCGCCATGCTGCTGGTCACCGCGCTGCTCGTGATCAACACCATCCGGGTCGCCGCGCACGCCAGGCGCCGGGAGGTGGGGATCATGCGGCTTGTGGGTGCCAGCAACTTCATGATCCGGATGCCGTTCCTGCTGGAGGCCGCCGTCTCCGCAGCGGTCGGCGGGCTCCTTGCCGTTGGGGCGCTCGTGGCGGCGAAGGTCTTCCTCATCGACGAGGTGCTGGCGCCGTCCTACCGCTTCACCGCATTCGTGGCGTGGGACCAGGTCATTCTGATCCTGCCGGTGGTCTTCTTGACAGGCATCGTCATCGCCATGATTGCAGCCGCGCTCACATTGCGCCGATATCTCAAAGTGTGAAGGTATCCTGTGAGGACCATGTCCAGTTTGTCCAGTAGCCACCGCCGGGGCGCCCGCCGTGCCGCCGCGGCGCTGGCGCTCGGGCTGGCGGTGGGCCTCGTGGCGTATCCGGCCCACTCCGAGGACATCAACGAGCAGGTGGCCGACGCCACCGATGACCTCGCCCGCGCCGACGCCAAGGTGGACGCCGCGATCAAGCAGCTGGACTCCGCCCGCTCGCAGTTGCCCGAGGCCCGAAAGGAACTCGCCGCCGCGCAGTCGGAACTGGCCCAGGCTCAGGAGCGCAAGTCCGCTGCCGACGTGAAGGTGGCCACGGCGATCGCGAAGGTCGCAAAGGCCAAACAGGACATCGCCGCCACCGAGCAGCAGATCGCCTTCCTGGAGCAGAGGATCGGGCAGATGGCCCGGGAGGTCTACGAGCAGGGCGGGACCATGTCGGAGGTGGAGATCCTCCTCGACTCCCATGACCCCGGGGATTTCGCCTCCCGGCTCGAGGCCCTACGCAGCATCGCCCAGGGCAACAACAACACCCTCAGCGACCTCGATGCCGCCAAAGCGCAACTGAACGTGCGCCTGGCCAGTCTCAAGGTGCTCGAGAAGGAGGCTGAGGACGCCCAGGCCGAGGCGCAGGCCGAGGTGCAGAAGGCCGCGGACGCCAAGGCGCGGGCCGATGCCGCGAAGGCAAAGATCGATGAACTGGTGGCGGCGAGGTCGTCCGCACTGCGCGACGCCCGGGACCGCAAGGCCGCGGTCCGAAAGCAGTACAACCAGTTGAAGGCCGAGCAGGAGCGCATCGCACAGATCGCCCGGGCAGCCGCTGCGAAGGCATCCCGGGGGCAGACCGGCGTCCCGGTGAACATCGGCGCCGGGGGCCTCGCCTGGCCCGCGCCCGGTGCACCGGTCGTCGGCAACGTCGGCCCGCGCATCCACCCCGTCTACGGCTACCGGTCCTGCCACACGGGCACGGACATCGGGGCCGGCATGGGCTCGCCGATCCTGGCCGCCGCTGATGGCGTCGTGGTGTCCATCCAGAACGGCGGTCCGTATGGGCTGCACACCCTGATCCAGCACGGCTCCGGCACCTCGACGATGTACGCCCACCAGAGCGCCACGACCGTCAGTGTCGGGCAACGGGTGAAGCGCGGGGACGTGATCGGTCGCGTCGGATCCACGGGCTGGTCCACCGGTCCCCACCTGCACTTCGAGGTGCACGTCAACGGCACCCCGTACGACCCCATGGGCTGGTTCGGCGGGACCAAGGGCCCGGTGCGGTGCTGAGGACATGGTCAAGGAGAAGGGCCGCAAGGTCATCGCGGTGAACCGCCGTGCGCGGCACGACTACGCCATCGAGGACACCTGGGAAGCAGGTCTGGTCCTGCGCGGGACCGAGGTCAAGTCCTTGCGTGCCGGCCGGGCGTCGCTGGTGGACGGGTACGCCGAGGTCCGTGACGGCGAGGTGTGGCTGATGAACGTCCACATCCCGGAGTACGACCAGGGGACGTGGACCAACCATGAGCCGCGCCGGCCGCGCAAGTTGCTGCTGCACGACTACGAGATCAACCGTCTGATCGGCAAGACCAAGCAGAGCGGCCTGACGCTGGTACCGATGAGCCTGTACTTCTCCGACGGCAAGGCCAAGATCGAGATCGGTCTGGGCCGGGGCAAGAAGTCCCACGACAAGCGGCAGGACATCGCCGCGCGGGAGGCCAGGCGCGACGCCGAACGTGCGGTGGCTGCGGCCCGACGCCGTGCTGACTGACGAGGACCTCCCCGCGCTCTGGCGTGAGTTGGGTATCCCGGGAATCGTCGACGTCCATACGCATTTCCTGCCGGCACCGGTGATGCGTGCGGTGTGGGCCTACTTCGACGAGGCGGAAGCCAACTACGGCGTGCCGTGGCCCATCACGTACCGCTGGCAGGACGACGCGCGGCTGGCGCACCTGCGGGCGATGGGGGTGCTGAGGTTCACCGCCCTGGTCTACGCGCACAAGCCGGGCATGGCTCGGTGGCTCAACGACTGGTCGTTGGACTTCGCTGCCAAGGTCCCGGACTGCCTGCCCACGGCGACGTTCTACCCGGAGGTGGGAGCTGCGGGGTACGTCCGGGACTCTCTGGATCGCGGCGCCCGGGTGTTCAAGGTCCACGTCCAGGTGGGTGACTTCGACCCCCGGGACCGGCTCCTCGACCCGGTGTGGGATCTCCTCGCGCAAGCCCGCGCCCCCGTGGTGATCCACTGCGGCTCCGCGCCGCTGCCCGGCCGCTTCACCGGTCCCGGACCCATCGGCGAGGTGGCCCGGCGGTTCCCCGAGCTGCGGCTGATTGTGGCCCATCTGGGGGCGGGGGAATTCGCCGACTTCCTCCAGATGTGCCGGAGCCGACCGAACACCTGGCTGGACACGACCATGGGGCTCACGGACTTCATGGAGGAGATGACTGCGTATCCGCGGGAGTTGCTGCCCTCCCTACGGGAGGCCGCTGAGCAGGGCAAGGTGCTGTTCGGTTCGGACTTCCCGAACATCCCGTACCCCGTCGCCCACCAGGTGCAGGTACTCATGGACCGCGACCTGGACATGCCGCAGATACTGTGGCACGCACCCGCTCATCTCTTCGGGCTGCAGGCCCCCGGGGCGTAGCGCCTGGGCCGCGCACCTGGCCCGTGGCAGCCTCAGCCGGTGTGCCGCGCGACCAGCACGGAGCACGACGCGTGGTTCGCGACCCCCGTCGCTGTCGATCCCGCCCGGAAGAGGGCAGCCTCGTTCAGGGACTCCCAGCGCGTCATCCCGCGACTGCCGATGGCCACGAGGTCGGGCTGCCAGTCCGCGATGTGGCGCAGGATGACGTCGCGGGGCCGGTAGAAGACCTCGAGGTCGTCGGGACCCACCACCACCACGTCGACCGCCGCGACTTGCCCTTCCAGTCGCGCCCGGGCCTCCTCGGTCACCTTCTCGGCATCGGAGGTGCCATCCGAGATCGACAGCACGCGTACCTCCACGCCGGCGGACCACGGCATGGCCAGGACGGCCTGCTCGGCGGCCAGGGCATGACGTGAGCCGTCGTGAGCGAGCAGCACCCGCTGCGTGCGGTGTGCGCCGCGCACGATCACCGTCGGCGCGGTGGGCATGTCGATGAGCCATTCCGCCGTGCTGCCGATGTGCAGGGCCTTGAGCAGGCCGCGTCCCTTGCTGCCGACCACGAGCAGGTCGTAGTCCTTGCCGCGGGTGTGCAGGGCGAAACGTGGGTCCTCCTTGACGGTCTGCTCGTGCACCTGCACGGCGACCTCGGGCCGCAGGAGTTCGCGCACCGGACGCGCCTCCGGCGGGCTGCTGCCACTGACCGCACGCAGAACGTCGATGTCCCACCCGGGCCACTCGTGGCTGTTCACCCAGAGCCATGCCGCATCAGCGGATGTTGAACCGTCGTCACCAAAGAGAATCTTCACAACACCACCCCTTGGTTCCAACCTAGGTGACCGCGTCGTTTTGCGGGGGTCGGCGTCCGGACAACGGACTTCCCGCCCGGTGTCCCGCCAGGTATCTGCGGAGATCGGTGCGTATCGTGGTGGCCGCATCGAGCACGTAGTTCTGGCGCATGCGCCACGGCGCGCGCGTGCCCTGCTTCGGCAGCAGCGCCACGGAGCGCTGGATGTAGCCGGACTTCAGATCCATGAGCGGGAGCGGATCGAGTTGCTGGCGGGGCTGCGGCACCACCCAGTCGTAACCCCGCGCATCCATGAACCGCAGGACCTTGCACACCAGGCGCGAGGTCAGATCGGCGCGCAGGGTCCACGACGCGTTGGTGTAGTCCACGGCGAACGCGAAGTTGGGCAGGCCGCTGATCATGGCCCCGAGCAGCACGAACTGGGCGGGCAGGTCGACGGCCCGGCCGTTCACCGTCGCCTCGACGCCGCCGTTGGGGCGCAGAAGCAGCCCAGTGGCGGTCACGATGATGTCGGCGGCCAGGACGCGGCCGGAGCGCAGGCGAACGCCCTCGGCGACGATCCGATCGATCTCGTCGGTGACGACGTCGGCCCGGCCCGAGCGGATCGCCCGGAACAGGTCCCCGTCGGGTGCCACGCAGACCCGCTGGTCCCATACGTCGTAGTCCGGGGTGAAGTGCGCATCCACCAAGCCCTCGTCACCGAGTTCCCTGACCGCGAGCCGGTGGAGTAGCTTCGCGGCCGCGGTGGGGTAGCGCCGGCTGAAGCGGTAGAACGCGGTGCTGAAGGCGATGTTCTTCGCGCGGATCAGGCGGTGGGCGACCTGTGGCGGCAGGTGCTTGCGGGCGGCATCAGCCAGCGGGTCGGTGCTTGGCAGTGGGCTGATCCACGTGGGCGAGCGCTGCACCATGGTGATGTGCTCGGCCGTCGGGGCCATGGCGGGGATGAGCGTCACGGCTGTGGCGCCGGAGCCGATGACGACCACGCGCTTACCGGCATAGTCGAGGTCCTCGGGCCAGAACTGCGGGTGCACGAGGGTTCCTTGGAAGTCCACGAGGCCCGGCAAGTCCGGCAGGTATGCCTGCTCGTAGTCGTAGTAGCCGGCGCAGGAGTACAGGAAGTTGCACGTGATCGTGCGGTGGTCCGACAGGGTCAGGGTCCACGTGGCCGTGTCGGTGTCGAAGCCGGCGCGTGTCACGCGGCTGCCGAACTGGATATGCCGGTCGATGCCGAACTGCGCGGCCGTGTCCTCGATATAGGCCTTGATCGCCGGCCCGTGGGCCAGCGACATCTCATCGCGCCAGGGTTTGAACGGGAAGCCGAAGGTGTACAGGTCGGAGTCCGACCGGATGCCCGGGTACCTGAACAGGTCCCAGGTGCCGCCCATCGCCGTCCGCGCCTCGAGGATCGTGTACCTCTTGTCCGGGCAGGTCCGCTGCAGGTGGTAGCCGGCGTCGATGCCGGACAGCCCGGCGCCGATGATGATGACGTCGAAGTCGGGGCGCACGCATCCAGTCTGCTCGGTCCGCGCTGCCACCGGCTGCCCGGTTGACGCAAGATGCGTAGGTGATCGCCGCTGCTCTCGTCGTTGCCACCTTTGCCGGGTGCCCGGTGTTCCCGGCTGACAACTACTGGAACACCCCGGTGGCAGACCTTCCGGTCCATGCCTCGTCGCAGGCTTGGCTCGACGCGATCGGCGGCACCTTCCTGCATCCCGACTTCGGCGGGCCGTCGTACGGCATCCCGATCACGGTGACGACGAAGAAGGCCCGTACGAAGGTGCGGTTCGACTACGCCGACGAGAGTGACCACCGCCGCTACCCGTTGCGCTCCAGTACCCGGATCGAGGCGGGCAGCGACCGGCACGCGGTCGTGGTCGACCGCAAGCGGTGCCGCCTGTTCGAGACGTGGAACACCCGCCGGACGGCCAGTGGCTGGCGGGCCGGCTCCGGGGCGGTCTGGAACCTGCGGTCCAACGCTCTGCGTCCGGCCGGCTGGACCTCGGCGGACGCGGCGGGGCTGCCCATCCTGCCGGGCCTGCTGCGCTGGTCCGAGGTGCGCTCCGGGCGGGTCGACCACGCCATCCGGTTCACAGCGCCGACGACCGCCCCCCGTTACGTCTGGCCGGCACGGCACCAGGCCGGGGACGACCCCGGCGCCCCGCCCATGGGAGCCCGCTTCCGGCTGCGCACCGACTTCGACGTCAGCGGATTCTCGCCCCACGCCCGCACGGTGCTGACCGCGATGCGGGACTACGGGCTGGTCCTGGCTGACAACGGCAGCGCTTGGTACTTCCAGGGGGCTACGAACGCCGCGTGGCCGGAGGGGCTACTGGACGAGCTCAAGTCGGTGCCCGCCGGGGCCTTCGAGGCGGTGGACACGTCGGGGATGGTGGTGTCGCCGGATTCCGCCCGGGCGCGGCGGTGAGGAATAGTCCACAGGGTGGCGGCGTTCACTCAGTGGACCGGTGTCGCAGGGCGCCGGTACGCTGCAAGTACAACTCAACAGGGGGTGAACGGTTTCGACAGCGGATGCTTCGACGAGAGAAGCGGGCTGAGGACGACGGTTATCTCATTAACGATCCGTCAAAAACACAAGTGCCGATACCAATCGCGCTGACTTCGCCCTCGCTGCCTAAGCGAGCGTGAGTCCGTCGGCCTACGGGTGCCTTCCCCGTAGTTCCCGGCGTCATCCAGAAGGCTTGCTGAGCGCCCCGATCACGGGGGCGTGAGGGACTCCAACAGTGATGTAGGCCGTGTTGGCGGATGGGTCGCACGAACCCGCCAGGCCGAATGCACCACACCGCGACTGCGCCCGGAGAATGCTCCGATTTGCACCGTTGGACCCGGGTTCGATTCCCGGCACCTCCACAAAGAGAAGAACCCCCAGGCTTGGGGGTTCTTCTCTTTGTTCGGCTGATACGGCGGGAATCGGGAGGAGGGCGCCGGAGGCGGCCGACGGCTCCCGGCACCTCCACGACCCCTCGGCGCGAAGTTGGCGGGTCGCGGCCCCGCGCACACGGCGGGGGAACGAGGATGCCGACCGGGTGATCGCGCGGGCGGACCAAACGATGTACAGCGCGAAGCAGTCGGTCGCAACATCGTCGTGGTGGTCTTGGCCCTTACGTCACAAGGTCAATCCGTCCGGATGGATGCTGTCCTCGGTGTCGAGCGGTCCGGCTGACAGCCACACGCCGATCTGGTCGGCCGGTATGGGCCGCGACCACAGGAATCCCTGCGCGATCCGGCCGCCGAGTGATTGCAGGACGTGCAGTTGCTGCTCGTTCTCGACGCCCTCGGCGATCACGTCGAGTTGCAGCGCCGAGGCCAGGCTTGAGGATCGCGTCGGCGATGGGCCGGTCGGAATGGTCGTCGGCACCGCCCAGGCCGTCGACGAATGATCGGTCGATCTTCAGGGTCGCCACCGGCAGGCGCTTCAGGTAGGACAGCGAGGAGTACCCCGTGCCGAAGTCGTCGACCGCGAGGTTCAGACCCAGCGCTCGCAGGGCGTCGAGCGTTGTCAGCACTGGGTCCAGGTCGCCCATGAGTGCCGACTCGGTGATCTCCAGGTGCACGGCACTGGGCGGCACGCCTGCCTGCAGCATGGAATGGGCGACGTGTTCGACCAGGAGCGGGTCGAGCAGTTGTCGTGACGAGAGGTTCACCGCGACCCAGAGGTCGCGGGCCTGTGGTATCTCCGCGCGCCAGCGGCACAGGTCCGCAAGTGCCGCCTCGAGGACCCAGTCCCCGATGGCCAGGATCAACCCGGTCTCCTCAGCGGCCGGGATGAACGCATTCGGCGTCACCACGCCACGCTGTGGGTCGTCCCAACGGATCAGGGCTTCCAGGCCGACGGTCAGACCGGTGGCGGTGTCGACGATCGGCTGGTAGAGAAGGCGGAACTCGTCGTTCTCCAGCGCCCGGTGCAGACCCATCGAGTCCTGCAGGCGCACCTCGGCCTGCTGGTGTATCGCATCGTGGAAGAGGACGACTTGATTGCGTCCGCGTTCCTTTGCCCGGTACATCGCCGCATCCGCGTCCCTGAGCAGGGTGTGGGGGTCAGCGTCCGGGCCAGCCATGGCCACCCCGATGCTGGCACTCACGCTGGCCTGGGTGTGATGGGTGGAGAAGGGCTCGCGCAGGGCGTCCGCGAAGCGTGCGGCGAGCGATCCGACCTCCGCCGCGGTGACGTCGTCACAGACGATGACGAATTCGTCGCCGCCGAATCGAGCCAGGGTGTCGCCTGCCCGCACGGCCCGCTGCAGGCGTGCGGCAACATCGATGAGCAGCGCGTCACCGGCGTGGTGGCCCAGGCTGTCATTCACGACCTTGAACAGGTCGAGATCCAGGAACATCACGGTGACCGCCCCGCCGCTGCGACGCGACCGTGCCAGCGCCTGCTCGATCCGGTCGGTCAGCAGCAGTCGGTTCGGCAGGCCGGTCAGTGGATCGTGCAGCGCCTGATGCTCCTGCTGGCGTGACATCTCCGCGGCCTTCTGGACCGCCAGCAGAGGCAGCAGGATGAGTGGCAGCAACGTCCATGACATGGGATAGGCGACCGCGACGATGGCGATGAGCGGGGACAGCGCCAGCACGGCCATCGTGGACACCGTGTAGAACCAGAACTCGTCGGAGAAGTCCTCCCACCAGGTGGTGCCCTCGTCGGCCAGTCCGGCCACGAGGGCGAGGTTGACCACGTGGTACACCGCCCACGAGCCGAGGATCCAGCCCAGATCGAGGGCCACGAACTGCGCCTGCGGGGCACTCGCGGAGGGGGTGATCCCGGCGACGACCAGCACGAGCCATGCCGCCGTGAGGCTGACGATGTACTGACCGACGTTGAAGAGGATCTTCCAGAGGGGCTTGCGCTGCAGGATCTCGGACAGCAGGATCGACCCGGCAAAGAGCAGGACTGCGGGGTAGAGGCCCCACAGGTACATGGTCGCGAAGACGAAGGCCAGCGTGATCGACACCGGGTTGCCGGCCAGCCGGGTCATCACGATGGGACGCAACTCGCTCAGCACGATGATCACGACGATCATGAGCAGGGGCTCGCCGACCGTGCGCAGGTCCGCGGGCCGGGCATGGGCCAGGGACAGCGCCACGATGGCCCAGCCGAGCCGTGCACAACTGCCAGGTCAGCGCGAACCGGCCCGGTCGCACCAGCGAGGGTCGCACCGCCGACATCCCCCACCTCCCTCACTACCGCGGAAGATACCGTGATCCGCGGTGTGGAGGCGTGCGGACCGGCGAATGGCCGCAGCGCGCAGTCCGCCCGAACGGGCCGATCAGCAGGAACCCTCCGCGCGCCGCCGCAGACCACGCCAGCCACGGCCCTAGGGTGATGCGGGGAACTTCCCCGATCCATGGAGGGAGACAACATGAGCAAGACCCGCACGGTGCTGGCGCTGGGTACATCTGTGGCGCTCGCGGGGGGTGCCCTGTTCATGGGCGCCGGCGTTGCCACCGCGGCCAGCGACCCTGGTTTCACCAAGATCAAGGCGCCGAAGACGGTCACGGCGGGCCAGACGTTCCTCGTGAAGTGCCAGCTGGACACCTCCCAGAACAACTGGACCGGCGCCGACGCCGAACTGCTCGAGAAGGGCGCTCTGGTCAACGCCCACCGCACAGTGTCGTCCAACGGCGACTGCAGCATGCACGTGGTCCTCACCGCCACCGGCAACCGCAAGATCCGGGTGGTCGTAGAGCAGAACCTCGGTGCGATCCAGACCAAGTGGCTGAAGGTCAAGGTCAACCCGGCCTCCTGACCACCCGCAGCCCCGGAGCCACGCCGGCACCGGGGCTGCGGCGTGTGCGGTGGGACAATGGGGATGGCTGTAGGGGAGGTGTCATGGAACCGGTACGCAGTGCGGGTGCCTATCGCACGAACATGACAGCAATGGGGGTCCGTCCAGGTGCTCTGACGTTGGCCGACGGCAGGTTGTCGTTCCTGGCCGACGACGGTCAGACCCTCTTCGACGCGCCGGTCGAGGAGTTCCACTCGGTCGCGCTGGCGGAGATGAACGAGACCCTGGAGATCTGGCAGGGCGCAACCCGGCACCGGATCTCGCTGGCCGTGGGAGGTCCGTTGCTCGGGAACATGGTCGGTGAGTTCGAGTCCGATACGCTCGCCAAGCGCTGGCGCGACCTCCTCGCGCCGCTCGTGGGTGCGGTGCCGCCCGGCGTGACGGTCAAGAAGCCGATGAGCAAGGGCGTGCAGTTGACCCTGGCCCTGCTGTTCAGTCTGGTCGTCGTGATCGCCGTTCTCGTCGCCGTGTTCATGCTGAGTTGACCCCCGCGAGGTGCGGTCGGCGGTAGGTTCAGGCTCGTGACGGATCCCCTTGATGAACTGCGCCGCCGCCGGGCGCTCGGCGAGGACGCCGCCCGGCCCGACAAGGTCGCGGCCCGGCATGACCGCGGGGGCCGCACCGCTCGCGAGAACATCACCCACCTGCTCGATGCCGGTTCGTTCGTGGAGTACGGCCGACTGGCCACCGCGGCGCAGGAACAGGTGATGGCGGTGGAGGAGTTGATGGCACGCAGCCCTGCGGACGGACTGGTCGCCGGACTCGGATCGGTGGCGGGACGATCGTGCGCGGTGCTGTCGTACGACTACCTGGTCATGGCCGGCACGCAGGGCATCCGTGGCCACCACAAGTCCGATCGCCTGCTGGGGCTGATCGAGGATCTGGCGCTGCCGACGGTGTTCTTCGCCGAGGGCGGCGGCGGCCGGCCCACGGACACCGACTACCCGGTGGTCTCGGCGCTGGATGTACGGACCTTCGCACTGTGGGCCAGGCTGTCGGGGGTGGTGCCCCGGATCGCGGTGGTGGCCGGGCGGTGTTTCGCCGGCAACGCGATCATTGCCGGGTCATCGGACCTGATCGTCGCCACCCGCACGTCCACCATGGGTGTGGCCGGGCCGGCGATGATAGCCGGTGCCGGGCTCGGCGATTATCGCGCCGAGCAGATCGGTCCGGCTGAGACGATGGCCGCCAACGGCGTCATCGATGTGCTCGTCGACGACGAGCAGCAGGCGGTGGCGGTCACCCGAGCACTGCTGTCGATGTTCGCCGGGGACGGCCCGGTGGCAGGGGCAGCCGATCAGAGAGTGCTGCGTGAGGCGCTGCCGGAGCGGGAACGACAGGCGTATGACGTGCGACCGATCATCAGCACGCTGGCGGACACGGATTCGGTGATCTTCCTTCGTGAGGCCTTCGCGCCGGAACTGGTCACCGCGTTCGCCCGGATCGGTGGGCGCCCGGTCGGGGTGATCGCCAACCAGACACTGCACATGGCCGGCGCGCTGACCGCGGATGCCGGGGACAAGGCCGCGCGGTTCGTGCAGTTGTGCGACGCGTTCGGCATCGCCCTGGTGTCGCTGGTCGACACACCGGGGATCATGGCGGGTCCCGACGCCGAGCGGACCGCGATCGTGCGCCACGCCTCGCGCCTGCTGGTCGCCACCGCGCGGTTGAGCGTCCCCCTCATCGGCATCGTCCTGCGGCGCGGGTACGGGCTGGGTGCCCAGGCCATGCTCGGCGGCAGCACGAAGGAGCCGCT
Source organism: Micrococcales bacterium (assembly GCA_016703125.1). Lineage (NCBI taxonomy): Bacteria > Bacillati > Actinomycetota > Actinomycetes > Micrococcales > Micrococcales bacterium. The sequence continues at coordinate 74,695 of JADJCR010000003.1, forward strand.
GATGACGCTGGCGTGGCCTGCCGGGCACATGGGCCCGATGGGCCTCGAAGGTGCCGTCAGGCTGGCGATGGGTAAACAACTGGACATGATCGAGGACCCGGTGCAGCGCCAGGAGCGGACGCGGGAGGCGACGCAGGCCTACCGCGAGCACGTCACCGTGTTCAACGCGGCCCGGCTGTTCGAGATCGATGATGTGATCGACCCTGCCCAGACCCGGGACGTGATCGTGCGACTGCTGGCCGCGGCCCCGTCCACGCCGAGTGGTCGCGTCGTCGACACCTGGTGAACGCGCTCAGCGATTGCCCCGCCGGTGATCCGGTGCTTGTGTGGGGATGTGACGGTGCTGCCGATGTTCCCTCTCGGCTCGGTGCTGCTTCCGCACATGCCGCTCGGACTGCGGTTGTTCGAGCCGCGGTACTTGCAGATGCTCGGTGAGTTGCTCGAGGAGCGCGAGCCGCAGTTCGGCGTCGTCCTCATCGAGCGTGGCCACGAGGTGGTGGCGGGGAACAGCGGTTCGCCGTGGGCACAGTGGCCCGGATCATCGAGGTGGAGGCGCGACAGGACTTCATGGCCGTCGTCGCCCGCGGCACCACCCGCTTCGATGTCGCCGAGTGGTTGCCGGATCGGCCCTACCCCCGGGCCCGGATCCGCGAGATCGACGATTTCGCCTGGGACCCGGCGCTGGCCGGGCGGTGCGACGAGGTGGAGTCCCAGGTGCGGGCGGCGCTGACTCTGGCCGGTGCCGGAGCGGACATCGAACTGGCTGAGGAGCCGCTCCCACGGGCGTGGCAGATGGCGGGTCTGACGCCGGTGGGCCCGCTGGACCAGCAGCGACTGCTGGGCAGTTCGAGTCTGGCCGACCTGCTGGATACCACCGCACGCTTGACCGAGGAGGCGGTGGCCACCCTGCGGTACCTGGAGCCGTAGGTCCGCGCAGATTGCGTCAGGCGGGGCCCACGGTCAGGGAGATCGGCACAGCCCGCAGCGCCTGGCTCACCGGACAGTTGACCTTCGCATCCTCGGCGGCCGCTGCGAATCCCTCCGCGTCCAGACCGGGCACGTCGCCGACGACGTTGAGGCGGATGCCGGTGATCCCGGTCCCCGGCTGGAAGTCCACTTCGGCGGTGGTCTTCAACCTAGTGGCGGGAGTGCCGGCCTTCGCCAGGCCGTTGGACAGAGCCATCGAGAAGCAGGCGGAGTGCGCGGCGGCGATCAGTTCTTCGGGGCTGGTCTTTCCTGCGGGCTCCTCTGCGCGAGCGGGCCAGGAGACCGGGTAGGTGCCGATCCCGGACGACGACAGGGTGACCTCTCCTTCGCCCTCGAACAGGGTGCCGTTCCACGTGGTGGTCGCGGTGCGTGTGGTTGCCATGCCTTCATGACTATCGCGGATCCGGCGTGCTGTCGACAGGGGGGTTGTCTGCAGACCATATTCATGTCACTATGACTGACATGAAATCAGCGGCCCCCAGGACCTACCGCATGCAGGCGCGGGCTGAGTCCTCCGAGCTCACGGCGCAGCGCATCCTGCGCGCCACCGTGGACATGTTCTGGGAGCGCCCCGGCGCTGACATGTCCCTGGACGACGTGGCCGGACGCGCCGGGGTCGCTACGCGCACAGTGATTCGCCGTTTCGGGTCCAAGGAGCAGTTGGTGGCTGCCGCGGCACAGTGGTCGGCCGACCAGGTGACCGCACAGCGGGCACAGGCGCCGGTGGGCGACATCCCGGGCAGTATCGACGTGCTGCTGGATCACTACGAGGAGTATGGCGACCGGGTCCTGCGGCTGCTGGCCGCCGAGGTCGAAGCCCCGGCGCTGGCGGCGGTCGCCGATCGGGGGCGGCAGGTGCATGTCCAGTGGTGCCGGGAGGTCTTCGCCCCGTACCTCGTGCGCGGCTCGGCCGCCACGCGACGACGCCGGCTCGCGCAGTTCGTCACGATCTGCGATGTCTACTCGTGGAAGCTGCTGCGCCGTGACTCCCGTCTGACCCGCTCGCAGACCCGGATGGCCCTGGTCGAAATGCTCATCCCTCTCACATTGGAGTCGTCATGACCCGGATACTCGCCTACACCTCGCCTGCCCGGGGGCACCTCTACCCAGCGACCGCCATCCTGCTGGAACTGCGCGACCGCGGCCACGACGTCGTGGTCCGCACGCTGGCATCCGAGGTGTCGATGCTGCGTGGTCTCGGACTGCGCGCGGATGCGGTCGACGGGCGGGTCGAGGCCGTGCTGCAGCAGGACTGGCGCAAGCGTGGCGCACAGCAGGCGCTCAAGGCCAACGTGGCCACCTTCGTCGAGCGCGCGCAGTTCGACGGTCCTGACCTGGAGGACGCGATCGCGCGAGAGCGCCCTGACGTGGTGATCGTGGACATCAACACCTGGGGTGCCCTCGCGGCGGCGCAGAAGTGGGGTGGTCCTTGGGCGGCATTCTGCCCGTACCCCATGCCCCTGCCGTCGGCAGACGTGCCACCTTTCGGGCCCGGTCTGCGGCCCGGTCGGTCTGCGGGAGCGCGGATGCGTGACGCCGTGCTGCGTCCGTTGATCACCGGGACCCTGGAGCGCGGGATGCTGCCCGGGCTGAACGACGGCCGGGCTCGGATGGGTCTGCCGCCACTCGCGCACCTCACCGGGCAGTTCCTGGCGCCGCCGCTGATGGTGTACCTCACGGCCGAACCGTTCGAGTACCACCGCAACGACTGGCCTGACAGCGTCGTCATGGTCGGGCCGTGTCCATGGGAGCCGCCTGCCGATGAGCCCGCGTGGCTCGACGGGATCACCGAGCCGCTCGTGGTGGTCACGACGTCCTCGGAGTTCCAGGACGACGGCCGCTTGGTCCATGTCGCGCTCGAGGCGCTGGCCGACCGGTCGCTGCAGGTTGTTGCCACCGTCCCGGCCGGCGACCCCGGATCCTTCCCGGTGCCCGCCAACGCGAAGGTGGTCTCGTTCGCGGCGCACGGTCCGCTGTTCCAGAGAGCCAGTGTGGTGGTCACCCACGGCGGGATGGGTGCCACGCAGAAGGCCCTGGCGAACCAGGTGCCGGTGGTGGCGGTGCCGTTCGGTCGTGACCAGTTGGAGGTGGCCCGTCGGGTCGAGGTCGCCGGTGCGGGCGTCCGCCTGCCCAGCCGCCGTCTGTCACCGCCCCGCCTGCAGTCGGCGGTCCAGCAGGCGATGGGCATGCGCGAAGGGGCGCAGCGGGTGGCGGCCGGGTACCGGTCCGCGGGCGGTCCGCGTGCCGCGGCCGACGCGGTGGAAGCGCGACTGCTGGGTGTGTCAGCGCGAACGTAGCGTCCTGTGTCACGCGGGCCAGGTTGGAGTCCGTTCACGGCGCTGGAGGTGCCACGTGTGCGTTCTCCAACCTCGTGGTCGTTCTCCAACGTCGCGGTGCTCGCCCCCCTGGCCAGGCCCGGTGCGCGACGAACCTAGGTTCCACCCCTGAGGCCCGAGCCCAGGGCAAAGTCGGCTGCGGCGCGGGCGTGGAGGTAGGCGGTCGGGAAGAACGCGACGGGGACATCGCCGGGTCCGACGAGCAACTCGATCTCCGTGCAGCCGGCGATCACGCCCTGCGCTCCAGCCATTACGAGGCGCCGGATCGCCTCCACGTAGCGGGTTCGCGACTCCGCCACGACGACACCACGCACCAGCTCTGCGTAGATGATGTCGTGGATCATGCTCCGGTCCGGCTCGTCGGGGACGAGGACGTGCAGCCCGGCGGCGCGCAGGCGCTGGGAGATGAAGTCCTGCTCCATCGTGTAGCGGGTACCCAGCAGCGCGACCCGGTCGATGCCGGCGCGGGTCGCCGCACTCGCCGTGGCATCCGCGATGTGCAGCACGGGTACCGTGACCGCGGCCTGGATGTCGTCGAAGACCCGGTGCATGGTGTTCGTGCACAGCACGACACCTTCCGCGCCGGATCGCTGCAGGTCCTGCGCTGCGTCGCTGAGGACCGTGGCTGCGCCGGGCCAGTCGCCGGCCTCTTGCAGGGCCTCGATGTCCGCGAAGTTGAACGAGCGGATCACCAGATCGGCCGATGCCGTGCCGCCGAGTCTGTCGCGCACCGCTTCGTTGATCCATCGCTCGTACTGGATCGAGGATTCCCAGGACATCCCGCCGAGCAGGCCGAGCCTCTTCATGGCCGCCAACTTAGGCTCGAGGCATGCATGACGTCCCCCTGGGCTGGCGTACCGACATCGAGGTGTTGCGCCGCTCCGGGGCGCAGATCACCGAGTCGGCCGGTCATGTCGTTGTGCGGTCCCCGGACAACCCGGGCTACTACTGGGGCAACTTCGTCTACATCGGCGACCCGGCGCTCGCCGCCGACCCCGAGGGGTGTCTGGCACTGATGCGCCGGTCGGTCCCGGATGTCACGCACGTCGCGATCGGCCTTCCGGGGCCGCCGGCCGTCCCCGCGTGGCAGGCGCTCGGCATCACGGTGGAGTGTGACGAGGTGCTGGTCGCCGATCGGCCACCGGCAGGTCGGCCGCTGCCGGAGGGTTACCACGCCCGGGAACTCCGTGACGCTGACGACTGGGAGCAGGCCGTCGGCAAGGAACTGGCCGAGGCGGGATCCCCGTCGGACCCGGCGTACGAGGAGTTCGTGCGCCGCCGTGTCGATTCCCGCCGCCGCATGGTGAGCAACGGCGACGCCGCGTTCATGGGGGTGTTCCTGGGCGACCGGCTCGTCGCGGACCTGGGGATCGTCCTGTGTGCCGGCCCCGCGCGGTACCAGAGCGTCGGCACCGACCCCGCGCATCGTGGGCGGGGGCTCGCCTCGCACCTTCTGCACATGGCGGGCGAGTGGGCCGAGGGTCGCGGGGCCACCCGGTGGGTGATCGTGGCGGACCGCGGCAGCGATGCCGCACGGCTCTACCGGCGCTGCGGCCTGCGCCCGGCCGGGCATTCGTGGCAGGTGTACCGGACGGGGGAGACGTGAGCGCGCGTCACAGCGCGGGGCTGCTGCCTGTGCGCCACACGCCGGCCGGGCCCGAGATCTTCCTGGTTCACATGGCCGGCCCGCACTGGGCCCACAAGGATGCTGGAGCCTGGTCGATCGCCAAAGGGGAGTACGACCCGGCCACCGAGGACCCCTGGCAGGTGGCCGTGCGGGAATTCGGCGAGGAGGTCGGCATGCCCGCGCCCGAGGGGCCGGTCTCGGACATCGGGGAGCACCGCATGCCCAGTGGCAAGCGCGTGCGCGTCTTCGTGGTGGAGACGACACAGGACCTGCGATTCGTCTCGAGCAATCTGTTCGCCATGGAGTGGCGCGCGCGGTTCCGGCCGGCTCGAGGAGTTCCCCGAGACCGATGGTGCGGCGTGGTTCTCGCTGGATGAGGCCGCCCGCAGACTCGTCTCGGGGCAACTGGCGATCCTCGCCGCGGTGCGCGCGCATCTGGATCACTGATCCGGCTCAACCGCGGCCGGTCTCCACCCGTGCCATGTGGTGGGACCATTCCTCCACGTCCGCGCGGCCCGGCCCGTCGGTCTGGGCCACGACCTGGATCGTGAGGCCGTCCAGGAGTGCCAGCAGACGCCAGGCGGAGGCGCGGGGGTCCGGGCAGTCGAACTCGCCCGCTTCCACCCCGGCCCGCAGGATCTCCTCGAGCAGGCCCTGCCAGCCGGCGTTCAGTTTCGCCGCGATGTCGCGCACCGCCGGGTGACGCGCCGAACTGCTCCAGGCATCCATCCACCACTGGAACTGCCAGGCGTCGCGCGCGGGCTGGAACTCGGACACGATGGCGTCCAGTTGTTCGCTCGGTGTGTCCAGCCCGCCGACCACGGCGCGTGCGCGCTGCAGGTCCTCGGCGGCGACCCGTTCGAAGGCCGCCGCCATGAGGTCGTCGTAACTGTCGAAGTAGTGGTGCATGAGGCCGGTGCTGACACCGGCCTCCGCAGCCACCGTGCGGGTGCTCGACTCGAGCATGCCGTTGCGACGGATCGCGCGCACCGCCGCGGCGATCAGCGCCTCACGCCGATCGCCCGCGGACATGTGCACCTGGGTCTTCACGGCCCGCCCGGTTCCTGCTGGGTGATGCAGTGGACGTTGCCGCCGCCGAGCAGGATCTCCCGACCCGGGACGGTGACGATCTCGCGGTCGGGGAACAACCGCTTGTACGTCAGTATCGCGTCCTCGTCGTGCGGGTCGTCGAAGACCGGCAGCACGACCACGCCGTTGCCGATGAACGAATTGACGTACGAGCCGGCGAGTCGTTCACCCTCCACGCGCGGTTGCACCCCCGGGATGTGATCGACGCCGGCGGCCTCCTCGGCCGTGATGAAGATCGGTCCGGGCTGGTGCAGTTTCACGACCTCCAGCGGGCGGCCCCGGGCGTCGGTCTCAGCCTGCAGGATCTCCAGCGCCTCGTTGCTGATCTCCCACTGCGGGTCGCTGCGGTCGTCGGTCCAGGTCAGCATCACGACCCCGGGTGCCGCGAAGCGCGCGAAGTTGTCCACGTGGCCGTCGGTCTCGTCGAGGTACACCCCGTGCGGCAGCCAGATCACCTTGTCCGCACCGAGGTACTCGCACAGGTTGTGCTCGATCTCCTGTTTGCTCAGGTGCGGGTTGCGGTTGTGGTTGAGCAGGCACTCCTCAGTGGTGAGTACGGTGCCCTGCCCGTCCACGTCGATCGACCCGCCCTCGAGGACGAAGTCCGCGCGGTACATCGCGACCCCCTCCATCTCGAGGACCTTGCGCGCTACCAGGTCGTCGTGGTCCCACGGGAAGTACAGGCCGCCTTCGAGGCCACCCCAGGCGTTGAACCGCCAGTCCACCCCGCGCAACTCCCCGGCGTCGTTGATGACGAATGTCGGCCCGGTGTCGCGCATCCACGAGTCGTCGGTGGACATCTCCACCTCCCTGACCTGGGCCGGAAGATGTTGGCGGGCGTTGAGGTACTGCTGCCCGGAAACCACCATGGTCAGCGGTTCGTGGTCGCAGATGGCCGCCGCCACCTGGCTGAACGCATCCTGGGCGGGCTTGGCCCCCAGTCGCCAGTTGTCGGGGCGCTCGGGCCAGACCATCCAGCAGTTGCACTGCCGCTCCCATTCCGCCGGCATGCGGAAGCCGTCGGCTTTGGGCGTGCCGTCGAGGACGCGGGTCATCGCCGCTCACCCCCGTGGGCTTCGTAGGTCCGGTCGATACCGGCCGGGGTGTCCGGAGCGATCCCTTCGAGATCCACCGCCGCCCCCGCCTCCGGGTGTTCGGTGCGCTTCCAGTGCGGCGAGCGCCACACCAGCAGCTCCTGGGCGACGAACGTCGCGGCGAGGCCACCGAGGATCAGCCACGTGGTCGTGGCATCGAACTCCACCCACGGGTTCCACACGAAGAAGAACACAGCGGCGGCCAGCAGTACGACGACCAGCGTGGCCGACAGCCAGGCGCCGAACGCCTTGCCCGGCACGGTGTACGGCCGGTGTGCGTCCGGGTCGATCCGGCGCAGGCGCAGGAACGCCAGCGACATGGCCACGTAAGGCAGCAGGAACACGATCGAGCTGAACGCGAACAGGCTCCAGAAGAGAGCGTCGATGTCACCGTTCGTCAGGGAGAACAGCACTCCGTAGACCAGCGTGATGGCGGCGCTGACCAGAGCGGTGAAGCCGGCGGCTCCCACCGGTGTGCGGCGCTTCGCGCTCATGTGCTTGAACACCGGCGGCAGGTCGCCCTGCTCGGCAGCCTCCGCAGCGGCCCGGTTCGCCCCTATCGTCCATGGGATGAGCGCGGCGAAGAACGCGTACAGGATCCCGATGCCGAGCACGGTCGTGAACACTCCGGCGCCGAACACCGTCGTGAGCGCATCCAGCAGGCCGCTGGTCTCCGAGATCTCCTCCGCCGGCACGATGACCTGCATCCCGATGGTCGAGATCAGGTAGAACGCGCCGATCAGCACACCGGCGATCACGATCGTGCGGGGCACGTCGCGGCGCGGATTGCGCATCTCGTTCGAGGCGCTGCTCATCAGTTCGAAGCCGAGGAAGTTGTAGATGATGATCGGTAGTGCGAGCGCCACGGTCGGTGCGGTCGGGATCATGGACTCGGTCGTCCACGTGAAGTTCGTCGCCGATCCGTCGCCGGACCACGCCACGAACCCCGCCACGCCGATCAGGACGATGACTCCCACGGTGATCATGGCGCCGAGGTTCGACACCCACTTGCCGGTGTCGAGCGTGAGAACGTTGACCAGCCAGTTGACGCCGATCAGCACCAGGGCGATGCCCACCTGCGGCCAGAATCCGAGTCCGGGGAAGAACATGTCGGACAGGACCACCGAGAACATCAGGTAGACCGAGGGGACCCACAGCGCGACGTTGAGCCAGTACCACCAGGACACCCGGGTCCCCCACCGGTTCCCGAACGCCCTCACGATCCACGCGTAGATGCCGCCGGTGTCCGGGTAGGTGGAACCGAGTTCGGCGGTCATCAGCCCGTACGGCAGGAAGAAGGCTGCGATCATCACCACGGTCCATACGACCGCGGACGGTCCGATCTGCGCGGTGAGCGTGACCTGGCTGAGCAGCAGGATCGCGCAGACGCTGAACAGGATCATGTCGAACATCCGCAGCGCGCGCGGTGTGCTCGTCTCTTGTGTGGTCATGTTCCGGCTCCCCTCAGATGCTCACGGTGTCGTGGAGGAAGGACTCGATGCGTCCTTCGTGGTAGGCGCGCAGCGCAGCGGTCGGCTGCTCCAGGCGCGGCATGATGTACCAGGCCAGAGGCCCTTCTCGGTGTGCAGCCGGTTCTCGCTCTGGTCGTAGATGATCGACTGGGCGGAATCCATGACCTCGTCGGTCGCCTCGACCCCGCGTGATGCCGGCAGGCAGTGCATGAACCTGGCGTGCTCCGGTGCGCGGGCGAGCAGGCCGGCGTTGACCTGGTAGCGCGGCTTGAATGCCTTCACGCGATCCGGGATCTCGTCCTCCTGGCCGAACCACCACCAGAGGTCGGTGTAGATGAAGTCGGCGTTGACGACCGCATCCTCGACGTCCTCCGTCTCGAGGTACCGCCCGCCGTACGTCTCCTGGTTCTTGGCGAGTTCGTCGAGCACCGTCGGCCACTGGGCTTTGATGCCGTACTGCTCGGGCCGGGCGTGGATGAACGTTCCGCCCAGCATGGTGACGATCTGGGCCGTCGAGGTGCAGACGTTGGTGGCGTCGCCGACGAAGACGACCGTGAGATCCGAGAACGGCTTGTCGGTGTGCTCGGTCATCGTGAACACGTCGCACACGGCCTGGGTGGGGTGGTTGTAGTCGGTGAGTCCGTTGATGACGGGGACCTCGGCGTGCTCGGCGAAGTCGGTGACCGTCGCATGCTTGAATGCGCGGATCTCGACCGCATCCACCATGCGGGACAGGACCTGCGCGGTGTCCTTGATGTTCTCCTTGGCCCCGAGGTGGATCTCGCCGGGCTTGAGGTACAGGGCGTGGCCGCCGAGTTTGGTCATCGCGACCTCGAACGAGACGCGGGTGCGGGTGGAGGCTTCCTCGAAGATCATTCCGAGGGAGGCGCCCTCCAACAACCGCGGGCAGGCGTTCTGTTTGTCGGCCTGCTTGAGCAGCGAGATCAGGGACATCTGGGCGCGGATGGTCTCCGGCCCCAGGTCCTGGGTGTCGATGAAGTTGCGAGCAGTTCGCATCGAAGAGACAACCTTCCTGTCGAGAGGTCGTCGAGAGCGGCGGACGGGTGGGCCTCGCCCGCCCCGGTCGGCGGTCCCTTTGTGAGGGAACATCCACCACTGTACGCCGGACTTGAGCGTGCGCTCAACTCGGGTCCACAACGGGAAAACGCCACCCCGTGGCGCTTACCGTGATCGTGAAGGGGGGTAGGTCCATGACGCAGGAGGGCTCGCGACCGCCCACGGTGATCGACATCGAGAGCCTCCCCGACCCGCACATGGTCCTGACGGCTGTGCGCGACGACGCCCGGCGCATCGTTGACTTCGTGTACACCGGGGTCAACGAGGCAGCCCTGGCAGATCTGGGTATCCCACGGGAGAAGGTGCTGGGTTCCACACTGCTCGAACTGGCGCCGCTGACCGGTGACGACGTGCTGCTGGAGCGGTTCATCGAGGTGGTGGACAACGACACGGTGCTGGTTCTGGACAGTTTCCAGTATCCCGACTCGTCCCCGAACCGTGCGCTGCGCTCCTACGACGTCAGCGCCACGAGGATCGGAGACGGTCTCGGCTGCTCCTGGTGGGAGGTCACGCAGCGTGACCGCAACGAACGGGAACTTGCCCGCGCGGAAGCCAGGATGCGTACGACGCTGGACTCCCTGCTCGATCCCCACGAGATGCTCACGCCCATCCGCGACGACGCCGGTCACATCGTGGATCTGGAGTACGTGCAGGTTAACCGTGCCAGTTGCCGCTACCTGGGCATGTCGCGCGACGAGCTGGAGGGACATCGCCTCGGCGACATCTGGTCCGGCGCGGCCAAGGACTTCGTGATGCAGTGCGCCCGGCAGGTGCTGGCGACCGGTCAGCCGCTGCGGGTGGACGAGCAGGAGGTTGTCACGCCGCGCGGTGACATCCGGGTGTTCGACATCCGCGGCGTGCTCATCGACGAAGCCTTGAGTTTCACCTACCGGGACGTGACCAAGCGGGTCGCGCAGGCACGGGAGGTGGCGCAGTCACGGGAGTACTACCGCTTGGTGGCCGAGAACGCCTCGGAGATGGTCTTCCGCTCGGAGTCCGACGGCACGCTGTCGTGGGTCAGCCCGTCGGTCGCCCGCACCTCGGGTGGCCCATCGACCAGATCCAGGGGCAGAGTTTGCGCGATCTCATCCATCCCGACGACCTGCCGGTCGTCACGGAACTGCAGAAGTCGGCTATCGCGGCCGGTGAACTCACCGGGAACGTACAGTGCCGGATGGCCACTGCCGATGGTGGCTGGCGCTGGATGAGTGTCCTGGGCCGGTCAATCGTCGACGAGCGCGGCCAGGTGATCGGCGGTGTGGACGCCATCCGGGACATCCAGGCCGAGCACGACGCGCTGGTGGCACTCGCCGAGTCCGAGGAGCGCTTCCGCCGTTCGATGATGGACGCGGCGATCGGCATGGCCATGGTCGGTGTTGACGGCAGGTTCGTGAGTGTCAATCCCGCACTCTGTGCCTTGTTGGCCCGTGACGAGCGCACCTTGATGGGCAGTACGTGGCAGGAGTTGACTCACCCCGACGACCTCACCACGGACGCATCCCTGGTGGATGACGTGTTCGCCGGCCGCCGTGACACCTACCGATTGGCCAAGCGCTACCTGCGCCCCGATGGCACTGTGGTCTGGGCCGACCTCACGGTCTCCGGTGTGCGGGCGGAGGACGGTCGGCTCGCGCATCTCATGGCACAGGTCGTCGACATCACCGAGAGTGTGCACGCCCGGGAGGCGCTGGCGCGCAGCGAGGAGCACTTCCGCCTGCTGGCCGAGAACTCTTCGGATGTCGTGTTCCGCGCCTCGTCGGCCGCCGTGCTGGAGTGGGTCTCGCCGTCGGTGATGGACGTCCTGGGCTTCGCGCCGCGCGAGGTTGTGGGGGCGCCGGTTCTCGACTTCGTGGAGCCGGAGGACCTCCCGCCCGATCTGCACCTGGACCCTCGCAACGCGGACACCATCGACTTCGTGGGCAGAGTCCGCACCGCCGCGGGTGCGTCGTTGTGGATGGACATCGCCGCGCGTCCGGTGCTCGGCGAGGACGGGTCGGTCATCGGCCGGGTCGGCCGGCTGCGGGACGTGCAGGCGCAGCACGACGCGCAGGAGGCGTTGCGGCGCAGTGAGCAACTGTTCCGCACGGCCATGGAATCGGCGCCGACGGGGATGGCGGTGGTCGGCTTGGACCGGGAGTTCCTCCAAGTGAACCCGGCGCTGTGCCGTCTGCTCGGGCGCACGGAGGAGTGGTTGCTCGGGCGCAGCGTCAGTGACGTGCTCGACCCCCTCGACGACGACCTCGACCGCCGGCTTCGTTCCCAGATCCTGGCCGGTCTGATGGCGTCGCTGACTCGCGACCACCAGATGATCCGCTCGGATGGTGAGCGGGTGCTCGTCGAGCAGTCCATCGGCCTGCTGCGTGACGAGCAGGGCCGGGCCACCGCCTACGTGTCGCAGTTCGCCGACGTCACCGAGGCCAGGGCGACCCGTGAGCAACTGCGGTTCCTCGCCACGCACGACTCCTTGACCGAGTTGCTCAACCGCCGGGAACTGGTCACGCGGATCTCCGGGGTCTCGCGCAGACTCCCCGCACCGGGATCCACGTGGGTGTGCTGTTCATCGACCTCGACGGACTGAAGTCGGTGAACGACACCTACGGGCATGCCGTCGGCGACGAGGTGATCGTGACCGTCGCCCGCCGCGTCCGGGACAGGGTGCGGGTCAACGACGTGCTGGCCCGCTTCGGCGGAGACGAGTTCGTCCTGGTGCTGCCAGCCATCCACGGCGTCGATGACGTGGCGCGCATCTGCGAGGAGTTGCATCGGGCGGTGACGCAGCCGATGGCCGTCGGCGAGCGCACCATCGTCATGACCATGAGCGTCGGCGTGGCCGTGGTGTCGCCGGGAGAGGATCCGGACAGCGCCTTGCGCCGGGCCGATGCGGCGTTGTACCGGGCGAAGCGGGAAGGCCGGGCCCGCACGGTCGTCTACGACCCCCGGCTCGATGCCACCGAGCCTGCCTGAAGGTAGCCTCAGCGCCCGCGACGGGTTGCGGTTAGTCTGCGGATCATGGCCCGAGTACTGAAACTGATCCTGCCGCTGGCGATGGCGACCAGCGTGCTGGCGGCTCCGGCGGTGGCCCACGCCGACACGGTGTGGCTGTGCCGTCCCGGGGCGAGCCCCAACCCCTGTGATGGATCGCTGAAGACGACGATCCGCACCCCCGGCAAGGCGCCGCGGGTCGTGACGCCCAAGCCCGCCAAGAAGCCGGCGATCGACTGCTTCTACGTGTACCCGACGGTCAGTGAGCAGCCCACGGTCGTTGCCGACCTGGCCAAGGACCCGCAGGAGATCGTCATCGCCAAGCACCAGGCGGCGCGCTTCAGTCAGGTCTGCGATGTGTACGCACCGATGTACCGGCAGATCACCCTGAAGGCGATCCTGGGGACCGCGACTCCCACCCCGCAGGACCGGGAGGTCGGCTTCGACGACGTGAAGGCGGCATTCGCCGAGTACCGTGCCGCGCATCCTGATCGGGGATACGTCCTCATCGGGCACTCGCAGGGGTCGGGGGTACTGAAGCGGCTGATCCGGGAGGTCATCGAACCCGATGCGGCACTGCGCGCGGACATGGTCTCGGCGCTGCTGCTCGGCACCAGTGTCGCGGTGCCGGTCGGGAAGGCGGTGGGCGGTGACTTCAGCAGTGTGCCGTTGTGCACCCGGCCCCGGCAGGTCAACTGCGTCATCTCCTACTCGACCTTCGGTCAGGAGCCGCCGGACAGTTCCTTCGGCCGGGTGCGTCCCGACAGCGTCGGCCTGGACCCGAACGTGCAGTACGAGGCGGCCTGCACGAATCCGGCGGCGCTGAAGGGCGGTTGGTCGCGCATCGACACGATCCTGCGGACCGAGCCGATCCCGGGCCTGCTGGGTGTGGCGACGGGTATCACCTACGGCGGGACCCCGCCCACGGCGAAGACCGCGTGGCTGACCCCCAAGGGCCGCTACAAGGCCAAGTGCATGCGCTCCAACGGCGCCCACGTGCTCATGGTCAAGGGTGTCGGGAAGGCCAAGGCACTCCAGCCCGCACCGACCCCGACGTGGGGGCTGCACCTGCTCGACGCGAACCTGCCGCTCGGGGACCTCATCGACGTGGTGCGCGTGCAGTCCAAGGCGTTCAGCGCGCGATGACGCGGATCGTCGCGCTCGCACGGGCCGACGTGGACACTCTGCTGGAATGGGCGGCCGCTGAGGGCTGGAATCCCGGGGACGAGGCCGAGGTGTTCTGGAACACCGACCCGCAGGCCTACCTCGGTGTGCGCGACGACGACGGCCGTCTCATCGGTGCCGTCGCCACTGTCGACTACGGCGGGCGGCTCGGCGTGATGGGCCTGTTCATCGTGGCGCCGCCGCACCGGGGCCGCGGATTGGGCCGGCAGTTGTGGTATCACGGCCGGGACACGCTGCTGGAGCGACTCGAACCGGGCGCGCCGATCGCCATCGATGCCGTGCCCGCGATGGCCCGCTTCTACCGGGACAGTGGTTTCAGGCAGACCCACGACCATCGCCGCATGCGCATCCTCAGCACCGTCGAGGACGTGCCGGCCGCAGTGCGCCGGGTCACCGCGCCGCTGGGCAGTCTGCCCGACCTGGACACCCGATGTTTCGGCGCTCCGCGCCCGGGGTTCCTCGGGCCCTGGTTGGCGCAGCCGGATCACGTGGCTGTCGCCCATGTGGATGACCGCTTGAGCGGATACGGGGTATTGCGTGGCTGCCGGCACGGATTCAAGGTCGGGCCGCTGTTCGCGCAGTCGGCGGCAACGGCTGATGCGCTGTTCCGGGGACTGACTGCGGGGATCCCGGCAGGCTCCGACGTGTTCGTGGATGTCCCCTCCGTCAACGAGTCGGCGGTGCAGTGGGCCGCGCGCCGTGGTGGCCAGGAAGTGTTCACCTGCGCCCGGATGTACCACGGTGCGGCGCCGGCGGCCGATTGGGCCTCGGTGTTCGGGGTCACCACTCTCGAACTCGGTTGATGCCTGTGCCGCACCAGGTTGTTGCGGCGTGCAGGTCAGTGTGATCGCCGTCACCAGTGGGCGTGTCCTAGGTCACGCGTAGACAGGTATCAGCGAGGGAATCACCGAAGCGACCTCAAATGTCGTCGTCGTCGAGGAGTTCCCCGACCCATGAACACAAAGACCCTGGTCGCCGGCATCGCCGCAGCGCCCGTGTTCCTCGGTGCAGCCGTCGTGCCCAGCACCGCAGCGGTGCAGCCCGCCACGTCCGCGGCTGCTGCGCCGGCTGTCAAAGCCAAATCCACCGACCGGACCAAGCGCGCCTCGCGTGCCGCCGGTGTCTCCATGCGCACCAAGGGAACGCAGTACAGCCCCACCCGGGCCGCGATGCGCCTGGAGCGCTGGGCCAAGCGTGGTACGCGCGGGTACCACAACCAGTGCCTGCGTCTGGCTGACAACGCTTACCAGCCGAAGGGCAACCGCACCAGCACGGCCTTGAGCCAGTGGAAGCGGGCCAAGCGCAAGGGATATGCCCATCCGCACAACCGCCGGCCCCCGGTGGGGGCGCAGATGTTTTGGCGGACCTCCAACCCCGCCGGCCACATCGCGACCTACGTCGGTAACGGCAAGGCCGTGACTAACATGCCGGGCGGCGCGGTCCGCAAGATCAACTGGAAGCGCATGAACCAATGGGGTCCCTACCTCGGCTGGGCCGAGCCGTTCTACGGCTGAGACACGTCGCGAATACAGCCCTGCCGCGGGCCACCTCGACCATCGAAGAACCGTCTGGAGAACACTGTGAAACGCACCGCTTCGCTGATCGCCGGCGTCATGGCGGTGCCGGTGCTAGCCGGTTCCGTCGCCGCCTCCACCCCCCAGGCCCCGGCGCAGCCACAGATCCACCTGGCAACCGCGGGCACTCTGGTGGCCGCGACTCCGGGCAGTGCACGTGACACGGACCTCGTCCACGCCGCAGCCTGGGCCGAGCAGGACGATGCTCGCCAACTCCGGCGGGCTGCGCGGTCCGCGGTCTTGCGCACCTACGGCACGGCGAACACGGCCGAGGAGGCCGTGGGCCTGCTGAAGAAGTGGGCACGCGAGGGCGTCGGCGGATACCCCAACCAGTGCCTGCGCCTGGCCGATGACGCCTACCGCGCCTCCGCGCGCACCACGACCGCGCTGGCACAGTCGAGCCGGGCCAAGGAGGCCGGAGTCGCCTACCCGGACAGTCGCGACATCCCGGTGGGTGCGCACATGTTCTGGCGGACCGATCACCCGGCCGGGCACATCGCCACCTACGTGGGGGACGGCAAGGTCGTCACCAACATGCCGGGCGGCAGCATCAAGATCGTCGATTGGCACAAACTCAACGAGTGGGGTCCCTACCTCGGCTGGGCCAACCCGTACTATCGCTAGCCTCCCCGGGTCGGCGCCCACGATGATGGGCGGGTGACCGCCTCGTTCCTGCGCACCTGGCTGCCCGGCCTGACGCCGGAACTGCGCCCCTTCGAGCGGCACAACGTCATCGCCGGGCTCACCGTCACCGCCTACCTCGTGCCCCAGGTGATGGCCTACGCGATCCTCGCCGGACTCTCCCCGGTCACCGGTCTGTGGGCCGCCTTGGTCGCGGTTCCGCTGTACGCCCTGCTCGGGACGTCGCGCTGGCTCAGTTTCGGGCCAGAGTCCAGCGTCGCCGTGACCGCCGCAGTGATCGTGCCGGCGGTGGCCGCCGGCGGCACCTCCCCGGCCGCGGTCGCTTCGGCGCTGGCGTTGGCGGTCGGTGTGGTGGGCCTGCTGGCAAGCCTCCTGCGGATGTCGTTCGTGGCGGACCTGCTCGGCCGGCCCATCCTCGTCGGGTACATGGCGGGCATCGCGGTGCTCATGATCGACAGCCAGCTCGAACGTGTGACCGGCGAGTCGGTACCTGGCGACCCGGGGGTCCTCGAGCATCTCTGGCTGGTGATCGGTACGACCCCGCAGTGGTCGGCGGTGATCACCGCGGCCGGGGTGCTGGCCGTGCTGGTGGGGTTCGCCCGCACGCGTCTGCGCCCGTTCGCGCCATTGATCTCCCTAGTGGTGGGCGCCGCGATTGCAGCGGCGCTGTCGGCAAGTGGCCAGCCGGTGGAACTGCTCGGCGACATCCCGGCGGGACTACCCACCCCTGCGCTCCCGTCGGTACCCGCGTCGCTCGTGCCGGATCTCATGCTGGCCGCGGTGGGGGTATTGCTCGTGGCGTTCGCCGATGCCACGCTGACCGGGCGGTCGTTCCACCTCGTGCAGGACCCGCCTCTGCGGGCCCCCACCGAGTTGCGGGCCTTGGCGGTGGTGAACGTGGCCGCGGGATTCTTCCGCGGGATGCCGGTGTCCACCAGCGGCAGTCGCTCAGCGGTTGCCCGCGCGAGCGGTGCCACATCGCAGGGCTACTCGATCGCCGCCGCATTGTTCCTCGCCGTGGTCCTGCTCGTGGCCGGTCCCGTCCTCGAGGTAGTTCCGCAGGCGGCGCTGGGTGCGCTGGTGGTGTACGCGGCGGTGCTGCTCATCGACGTGCCGGGGTTCCGGGGGTTGTGGCGGTTCCAGCGCTCGGAGTTCCTCGTGGCCCTCGTGACCACGGCCGGCGTGCTGGTGTTCGGGGTCCTGTACGGGGTGCTCATCGCCGTGGGTCTCTCGGTGCTCCTGCTGCTCTTCGAGGTGGCTCGGCCGCACTCGGCGGTACTGGGTTTCGTGCCGGACCTCGCGGGCATGCACGACATCACCGACTTCCCCCAGACCCGCGAGGAGCCGGGCCTGCTGATCTTCCGGTACGACTCGCCCCTCTTCTTCGCCAACGCTGACAACTTCCTCACGAATGCGCGCACGGCGGTCCAGGAGCGGATGCCGGGCGTGGAGTGGTTCGCGCTGCAGAGCGAGGCGATCGTCGAGGTGGATTCGACCGCGGTGGAAGCCCTCGAGGTGCTCGTGCGAGAGCTGCGAGCCGCCGGCGTCCGCTTCGTGCTGGTGCGGGCCAAGAGCGAGTTGCTCGACGACCTGTCCCGAACTTCACTGATCGGCGAGATCGGCGAGGAGTACATCTTCCCGACCCTGCCGACACTGGTCGGCGCCTTCCGGTCCCGGAAGTTCTCCGAGCCCGGAAGCGACGAGTCATCCTGACAGGTTGTACAGCGTCACACCGTCGACGGTGACGGACGGGAAGTTCTGCTGTACCCAGGTGCTGATCTGGGAACTCGTCTGCCCGCCGGCGATGAACCAGTGGATCCGCCCGTCCGCCACGTACTGCTGGAACCGCTCGAGGGTGGGGGAGGGGTCACTGCCGTTGAAGCCACCGATCGCCATCACGGGGTGGCCGGTGGCCAACTGGTAGCCCGCGGCGGTCTGACTGCCCACCCCGGCGGCGACCCACGTGTAGTCGGCCGCGTCCTGGGCGAGAGTGGTCACGAGGTCGCCGCTGACGTCGGGGGAGTCCAGCAGCCCGCCCGGGCCGCCAGCGGGCACGCGTTGCCATTTCCTCCGGTGCCGCCGGGCCACCCACTGTGGCGCCGCCGGCTCAGGCCGGCAGTGGGTAGCGCCCCGCTGGTCACCCGGGATGCGGTCTGCAGGCTGAAGGCCGGACCGGACAGCAGCATCGCGACAATCAGGGTGCCCGCCAACGCGGTGCGCACCCTCGGCCCGCTGAGGTCGCCGAGTCCGAGGGCGATTCCGGCCACCACGGCCACCGCGATGACCAGCCAGCCGAGCAGGTCGTAGTCGCGCGCACGAGCAACGTGCCGCCGTACAGCGCGGAGCAGGCCAGAAACACCGCGAGGCCGCATAGGCCCCGCGCCGCCACAGCAGGGTGACCGCCGTGGCCCGCCAGCACAGCGATCGCCGGTGCCAGCGCAACCGCGTAGTACTGGTGGATGATGCCCTGGCTGAAGCGAAGACGGCAAACGTCACGACCAGCCAGCCGCCCCACAGGATCGTGGACACCCGCTGCATCCGGCCGTCGGCCAGCACCCAGGCGAAGACGATCGCCGCGAGCGCCGCAGGCGGCGATCTGCCGGCCCAGTCGGCGTCGAACATCCGGTGCCAGCTCGGCGTCCCCAGCCACCGCCGCCCGCCCGGCACCGCCGCCCACGCTGCCGGTCTCATCGCCGGTCCGCCGCCCCAGGCCGTTGTAACCGAGGATGAGTTCGAGTGCGGAGTCGGTCTGCGAGCCGCCGATGTACGGGCGGATCGACGCGGGCACGAGTTCCACCACGGCCACCCACCATCCGCCGGCGACCACCAGGGCCGGCTGCAGTGGTCAGCATCGCGATCCGCCGCCGCGAGTGGACCAGGATGGCTGCGACGAACGCGGGGAGGACCAGGAAGGCCTGCAGACTCTTGGTGAGGAACGCGAGCGACCGCCGCCAGGACGATCAGCGCAGCCGCTCGGTTCGGTGCCCGCGCCACGGCGTAGGTCGCGGCGACCAGCAGCGGACCGCGGCATCGGGGTTGTTGAACCGGAACATCAGCGTGGCCACCGGCGTGGTGGCGAGGATGACCCCGGCGAGCAGTCCGGCTGGCCTACCGAAGTAGCGCGCCACGAACAGATACAGCAGTCCGACGGTCGCCACGCCCATCAGCGCCTGCCGGGCGAGATGCTCAGGAACTGAGGCCGAACAGGCGCACGACAGGGCCATGACCCAGATGGCGGCAGGCGGCTTGTCGATTGTGATCGCGTTGGCGGCATCGCTGGAGCCGAAGAAGAAGGCCTCCCAGTTCTGCGAGCCGGCCTGCGCGGCCGCGGGTAAGCTGCTGGCCCAGCCGGACAGGCCCCAGATGTACAGCACAGCGGTACCGGCAAGTGCGCCGCAGGGCCGGACGTGTCGGTCGCGGGCCTCGGCGGGGGTGGTGGCGGCGGCCCGTTCGAGCGTGGCGGTCATCGAGTCCTCCTCGGAAGATCCAGTGGCGGAACAGGACGAACCGCACAAGGGTGGCGATCGAGTTGGCGGCGGTGAGGACGGCCAGTTCCATGCCTCTGCTCAAGGTCTCCGGGAGCAGGGCTGCCGTCGCGCTCGTGATGACCAGCGCGACGGCCAGCACCGCGTAGCCCTTGGCCTGGTGCAGCCACCAGTCGGCGCGCCCCGAGATGCCGAACGTGAAGCGGCGGTTCACCGCGGTGTTGGTTGCGGTCGCCAGGAGCAGGGCAGCGACGTTGGCGACCACCGGCTCCACCAGGGTGCGCGCCAACAGGTAGAGGACGGCGTAAACGGCGGTCGAGCCCAGGCCCACGGCCACGAACCGCAGCACCTGACCCGGCCCACGATCCTGGGGGACGTCGGCCATGCGGATGCGCCCGGAGGCGATGTCACGACCCAGGCGGGCGATCCCACGAAGGTCAGCCAGCGCGGTGGCCATGATGTCCACGCTGGAATCCGGGTCGTCCACCCAGTCCACGGGCACTCGTGGATGCGCAGGCCGGTGCGTTCGGCGATCACGAGCAGTTCGGTGTCGAAGAACCAGTCTTCATCCTTGACCTGCGCCAGCAGCGCGGGCAGCCGGTCGGCTCGCACAGCCTTGAACCCGCACTGGGCGTCAGAGAACCGTGACCGCAGAGTCAGCCGCAGCAGCCGGTTGTAGCTGCGTGAGATGAACTCCCGCTTCTGGCCCCGGGTGACTCGTGACGCCGTGCTCAGGCGCGTGCCGATGGCGACGTCGGAGTGCCCGACAGCAGTGGCGCGACCAGGACCGGCACGAGGCCGGTGGAGAGGTCGACATCCATGTAGGCGACCACCCTGGCGGCCGCACCGCCCCAGGCCTGGCGCAGTGCGCGCCCGCGACCCTTCTGCTCCAGGCGCAGGTACTCCACCTCCCGGAAGGCCGGTCGCAAGTTCCCGGGCGATCCGCGGAGTCGCATCGTTGCTCGCGTTGTCCGCGATCAGGATGCGATGGGTCCAGGTTGCGCCCGCGCGTATTCGACCAGGTCAGATGCTGCGACGCAGCGCATTGCTCGTTGTACACGGGGACGACGATCTCACGTCGACCAGGCGGGTCCGGGGTGTCCCAGGCGACGTCGGTGGCTGTCATCTGACCTGATCCTCGGCGGAACCTGCGGCGGCGGCGGCGTCCGCCTGCTCCTGGGTGAGTTCGGGTTCGTGACGGCGGTCTCCAGGAATCCGTCGGGACCACCGGGCAATCGGCCGAGGAACTCCTGGAGCAGGTCCTGGTTGACGGTGCCATCGGCGTTGAACAGCATGGCGGCCAGGTCCTCCCCCTGGCTGGTGACATGCCCGGTTGGGCCGGGCCGAACTGGCCGGGACCGCCGAACTGTCCTGGACCGGTCGTGGCTGAGGCACCGGTGTTGCTGAGCCCCCATGCGCCTGCCGCCACCGCCAGCAGCGAGGCGGCGACCGTGGTGGCGCCCAGGATGTGGGCCTTGCGACGTTCGCTGGTGTAGAGGGCGTACCAGCGGCTCTGTGCGGCGGGTTCGGTCTGCGGGTCCGGGGATGCCTGGGGGTTCGGTGCGGTGTCCATGTCCGCACTGTGCGGCGTGCAGGTCGGAACCAGTCGGGAGGACGGTGAGAGTCCGGTGAGGAGCCTCGGACGTGGTCGGGCCGCGTAGAACACCTAGGGTGGGGCGGTGCCGGTCAACCCCACCCGTCGCCTGGCGGTCCTCACCGCGCTGCGGTGGTTCCCGGTCGGGCTCGTGGTCCCGGTCTTGGTGCTGCTGCTCGGGGCCCGCGGCCTGCCACTGGACCAGGTCGGGCAGGCGATGGCCCTCTACGGCATCGTGACCCTGTCCTTGGAACTGCCGACCGGTGGGTTGGCCGACGCGTGGGGGCGACGTCCCGTGGTGGTGGTCGCTGCGGTGCTCAACGCGGCCGGGCTGCTGGTCCTGGCGTTCTTCGGCGCACTGCCCGCGATCCTGGGCGGGATCGCCATGCTGGCATCGGCCCGGGCACTGTCGTCCGGGCCGATGGAATCCTGGTTCGTCGACTTCATGCACGAACTGGGGGATCACCACATCGAACCCGGCCTGGCCAGGGGGCAGATCGCCGAGTCCTTGGCCCTCGGGCTCGGCTCGGTGATCGGTGGCCTGCTGCCCGTGGCGTTCGCTTCCCTGCCCCACACCGGTCAGGGTTTCCTGTCCTTGTCCGTGCCCTTTGTGCTGGCGGCGTGCATGCAGGTGGTCTTCGCGGTGGCCGCCGTGTTGCTGCTGACCGGGGAGACTGCACGGGAGCGGACCTCCGTGGCCTCGACGGTGGTAGCCGGTGCCCGGCGCAGTGTGAAGGACGCACCTGTGCGGCGGGTCATGGTCGTGGCCATGTGTCTAGGGGTCATGCTCAGCGGCATCGAACTGCTGGCGCCCAACACTTTCGCGGATCTGCTCGGCAGTCCGACTGCCGCATCGGGGCTGTACGGCGTGCTGACAGCGGTGGCCTTCGGCACCGCCGCGCTCGGTGCCGCGATGAGCGCCCGGATCCCGGGGCGGCGTCCCGCGGTGGCTGCCGGGGCTTACGTCACCGGTGCCGGGATCGTGCTGCTGGTCGGGGTGCCGCTGATCGGCGTGGCCGCGGCGGCCTTCTTGCTCTTCTACGTGGTGATCGGAGTGCAGGGTCCGGTCATGGCCGGGCTGCTGCATGACCGCGTGGACTCGACGGTGCGCAGCACGATGATGTCCGTCGAGAGCCTTGCCCTGCAGGGTGGCGGCGCGTTCGCGAGCCTGGTGGTCGGTGCGCTGTCGGCGGGTGTGGGACTGGTGGCCGGCCTCGCAGTCATCGCCGTCGCGGCGGTGGCCGCCGCCGGCGCCCTGTGGCGCGATCTGGGGCAGTCAAGCTCCTCGCGGGTGTGACGGATGTCACGTGAATACCGGTACTTCGGGACGCGAAATGTGGGTCACTGGAAAATGTGCGCCGCCTTCTGTGCGCGGGAATCCTCGCCTTGCTGCCCCTCGGGGTGACTCCTGCGCAGGCCGCGCCCGGCTTCGGGATCGGCACGGAGATTGGGGCCGGTTGGTCGCAGGATCGCGAACTGCAGGTCTCCCGGGACGAGCCGATGCGGCCCATCGGGGTGACCCGTTCCCCGCAGAAGGCGGTGGCCTACCTGCAGAAGCTGGCCGAGGATCGCGCCAGCGGGTACTACGACCAGTGCCTGCGGCTGGCCGATGACGCCTACCTGCCCAAAGGCCCCCGGGTGGCCACGGCCTTCGATCAGTGGCGGCGGGCCAAGCGGGCCGGGGTCGCGCACCCCGATGACCGCGAACCCCCGTTGGGGGCGCAGATGTTCTGGGATCCCGGCCATGATGCCGGGCACGTCGCTACCTACGTGGGGGACGACCGGGCAGTGACCAACATGCCCGATGGCACCGTCAAGCGCATCAAGTGGCGAGAGATGAACGACTGGGGCCCGTACCTGGGCGGGGCCCTGCCGTACTACAAGTAGCCGTCCACAGATTCTGAGCGGGATCTTCCGGCCGACGGGCGCAGTCGGTGGACTGGACCCATGCCGCTGAGTGCCACCGTCGACGAGGAACTGCTCTGCGCCCCGCTGCTCGACGAGGCCGCCTGGTCGCGGCTGCGGGGCCGCACCATCGTCCTGCAGCCGTGCGGCCATTCCGGCTTCCGCGGGTGTCCCCCACTGGGCACCCGCCGCTTCGTGCACGCCCGCGACAGTGCGTGTGCAGCCCGTGAGTCGCCCGAGCATCTGCACCTCAAAGCGGTGGTCGCCCGGGCAGCGGCCCAGGCCGGGTGGCAGGCCGACACCGAGGTGCCCGGAGACGGCTTCGTGGCCGACGTGCTCACCCGCGGCCCGTCCGGTCAGGTGGCTTTCGAGGTCCAGCGCTCCGCGCAGATCCTGCGCGAGTACGAGCGCCGGCAGGCCGGCTACGAGGCGGCTGGCATCCGCTGCGTCTGGCTGGTCGCGCGCATCCCCACCGGTCACCGGGCCGGAGCGGGGTTGCCCCTGTTCCTCGTGGACGGATGGCGGGAGCAGCCACGATGCGTCGTCAGCGGGCGGTCGATGGCGGTGCCGGTCTTCGTGCAGGCACTGCTGGCGGGGCAGTGCCGGTGGCGCGACAGTGTGCCGGGGCGGGCAGTGACCGTGGAGACGCTGCGCCAGATGTGCCCGGTGTGTGCCACCGAGCGGGAGGTGGAAGTGGCCCGCTGGTCGCGCGGCGCCTGTGTCTGCGGGCTGCCCATCCTGCACAGCACCGGTAGCATCGGATGGTCGCAGGCGCGCAGGTGCTGCGGTCATTGGGGACCCATGCTCACACTGGCCGCGGCAGTGCGAACCGAACCGAGCGCCCGGGAAGTGCCCGCCGGGCGTTGGTGCGTCAGTTCTTCAGAATCCCGTCTGTCACCAGAGCCGCCCGGGTGAGGGTGTCCACGGCCCCGCTGGTCGGCAGGTTCTCACGTTGTTGGTAAGCCAGCACGGCGCGCATCGTGGCTGGGCCGAAAAAGCCGTTGGCACCCGGCACTCCGAGCGCCTTCTGCACCGCCAGGACCTCCTTGGACTGGCTGCCGCGCCACAGCCGCGGGCCGGGGTTCGCCGACGTGCGGGTCAGGCGTGGTGGATAGCCACAAGGTCGCCGGTTCGGCTGCCCGGGGTGCAGTGGCGCCGGTTCGTTCTGGAAGACGCGGCAGGGTCCGTAGTCGGTGGGAGCCGGCGTGCCGTCCCAGAAGCTGGTCCGGCCCAACGCGCCCGCCCACGAGAACGAGAAATGGACGTGGTCGGTGTGGGGGTTGGAGTTGGTGAGTCTGCGCCAGCCGTCGGACGCCCGGTAGGCGCCCCAGATGCGGTGGTTGTAACCGATGTACATGATCCCGAGCCGGCGGGCCCAGTAAGCCTGCTGGCCATCCGGCCCCTTCGCCATGAGCCAGTTGATGAGGTCGGTCGCCGCGGCGAACGCCTTGGGGTTCTTCACGTCTGCATGCCAGTCCCACGCCCGGCCGTCGAGGTGTTCGCTCGTGCCGTCGTCGGTGCAGTTGCGGGTCGAGCCCCAGTCCTGGGTCTGCGGGTAGGTCTTCATGACCAGGTCGCGGAACCCCTTGATGCCCTTGCGCCATTTGGGGTCGCAACTGGTCTGTGGCACGTAGGCGGTGAACCCCTCGACCCGGCCCGCCGGTGCGGCGTACTGGCCCAGGCCGCTGCTGTTGTCCATCACGGGCACCGGCAGCCGTTGTGGCTTCGCCTGGCTGGGCAGAGTGGCCAGCCCCGGTGCGGCGGCGACACAGCACAGGGCTGCGACGAATGCGATCTTGCTCACCCGTGCTCCTTCGTCCTGTTGCGCGCCAGACTGTACAGGTTGAGTGCGCAATTGCGCCAAACGCAAGGCAATCGGGTGACCTGCGCGCCGGGCATCGTCACTGGGCGTGACCGGGGCGTCTGCACGTGACGGGGTGCGGCGGGCGCTCGCGGGCGCCCCATCGTTGTCCCGCCGCCACGTGCGCCCTCGCCGCCGGGTCAGCGGGCAGGCGGCATCAGCAGCAGGCGCTGGCCGAACTGACCGTCAAGGTCTGTGGGGTGCAGCAGCCCGCAGGCTGAGCTCTGTCCACGGGGTTGTCATCGGTGATCGTGTAGACCTCCCAAGGTGCGCCGGCCGGGTCGTTGACCCACACCTTGTCCTGCTGTGCGTAGCAGCAGACCGTGTCCATCTCCTCGGTGGTCTGCAGGCCCTCGTCGCTGAGGCGGTCAACGGCTGCCTGCACATCGGCGGTGGAGTCCACCTCGACACCGAGGTGGTTCAGGGCTCCTTCGGTGCCCGTGCCTCGGTCGGCGTTTTCGATGAGCACCAGCTTGAGCGGCGGATCCTGGATGGCGAAGTTCGCATATCCGGGGCGCCGCTTGTGGGGGGAGACACCGAACAACTTGCTGTAGAACTCGACCGACCCCTCGAGGTCGGCGACATTGAGTGCGAGTTGGACTCTGGACATGGGGCAGACTCCTCGTATCGATGACTGTCAATGTGACCTTAGACAGAATATCGACTCTCGTCAATATATGGCTCGATCCCTGGGCGACCGCGGCCTGTCGCCACGATGTTGGGAAGCGGCATCCGCGTCGGCGGCGATGCTCCTGCTGAGCCATGAGCGTTTGACTTCGGCCCAGTGCGGGAGGCACGATCGCTCAATGGGCACTGAGAAGCCTCCAGGCGCAGATCTGGTGCGACGCGCGGCCGGACATGCCGCGTTGGGGGATGTGGGGCGACTGCAGGTGGTGGACGCCCTGGGGGTTGGGGACCGCAGTCCCAGCGACCTTGCTGCAGAGCTGGGAATGCCGTCGAATCTGTTGGCCCATCACCTCGGAGTGCTGGAGTCTGCCGGTCTGGTGACGAGGGCCCGATCGGAAGCCGACCGGCGTCGGACCTACGTCCGCCTGGTCCCCGCGGCGATGCGACATCTCGGTCACGTTCCTGGCCCCGACGTTCCCTCCGGCCGTGTGGTATTCGTGTGCACGGCGAATTCCGCGCGGTCGCAACTGGCGGCGGCGGTGTGGGCGGATCGAGCGGGATCAGCTGCGTCGGCAGGGACGCATCCGGCGGCCCGCATCCACCCAGGCGCGGTAAGGGTTGCCCGCTCCCACGGGTTGGACCTGACGGCTGACCGGCCAACGGCTCTCGATCACGTGTGGCGGCCCGAGGACACCGTCGTCACCGTCTGCGATTCCGCGGATCGCGAGGTGGAGGTCACCCATCTGCACTGGTCCGTGGCGGATCCGGTCCCGGCGGGCAGCGCTCGAGCGTTCGAGCAGGCGCTCACGCAGATCACGGGTCGGATCGACCAGTGGCTCACGCTGCGGTCGAGGTAGTCCGCGCCGACGCCGTCCCGCAGCGGCTGGATCGGCTGTCTCCTGCAGGTCTTCGCCAACTCGTCGAACGCGTCGTGAGTAACGCTGAAATGCTGCTGTCACTGCGGGGCGATCTCCGAAATGAGGGTTTCGATGCGCCGGCGGATGTCGTCGCGTATGGGCCGAACGGCCTCCACGCCCTGGCCGGCCGGGTCGTCGAGTTGCCAGTCCTCGTAGCGTTTCCCGGGGTAGATCGGGCAGGTGTCGCCACACCCCATGGTGATGACGACGTCCGAGGCCAGGACCGCATCGTTGGTGAGCACCTTCGGGATCTCAGCCGACATGTCGATGCCTTCCTCGGCCATGGCCGCGACCGCCGCGGGGTTGACCGACTCGGCGGGTGCGGAACCGGCCGAGCGCACCTCCACCCGATCCCCGGCCAGGTGAGTCAGGTAGGCGGCTGCCATCTGGGACCGTCCGGCGTTGTGGACGCAGACGAACAGGACACTGGGTTTGTCGCTCATGGTCTTTCTCCTTGTTTGGGTAGCGGTGTTGCGGTCAAGAGTCGTCGTGAACGGGGCCCGGCAGGTCGAGTGGCTCTGGGATGACGCCGACGCGTGGGTGGAAGAGTTCGGTCTGCGCCGCGCCGATCGCCGCGCCGAGCATCTGGGCCACGATGAACGGGAACAGAGAAGCCGGGGCGATGCCGGCGAAGGTGTCGGTGAATGCGCGTCCGATGGTCACGGCGGGGTTGGCGAAGGATGTCGACGACGTGAAGAAGTACGCGGCACCGATCCACGCGGGCACCAGCGCTGGCCCGAGACGGCCGTGCCCGGTGCGCGTCAGGGCTCCGATGATCCAGAGCAGCCCGGCCGTGGCCACCACCTCGCCGAGCAGGATTCCGGTGCCACCGCGGGTGTGGGTGGAGATCTGGATGGCGGGCAGGTCGAACATCACGTTGGCCAGGGCGCAGCCGGTGATCGCCCCGGCTATCTGGGCAGGGACGTAGGCCGCGCCCTCGCCTGGATGCATCTCTCGGCGGGCCATGGCCACGCCGGTGACAGCCGGGTTGAAGTGGGCGCCGGAAATCGGGCCCAGGGTCCAAATGAGCAGGCCCAGCACCAGCACCGTGGCAAGCATGTTCATCAGCAGCTGTACGCCGACATCATCGGACAGCAGGGAGGCCATGATGCCGGACCCGACGACTGCCGCCACCAGGATCATCGTGCCCAGGAACTCGGCAGCCACCCGTCGCTGCACCACGCTGATACTCAAAGTCCCACCCCGGCCCGCCGGCAGCGACGCCCGGCCGCGGTTTCGTGCTCGCGCCGGAAACCGGCGACATTCCGGCGATGGACCACCATCTTGGCGAGCTGGGCGTTGCGCACGGCCTGCGCTGCGAGCCGTCCAACTATGACAATGCCCATTGAGTAATCGTGCCCTACGGCCGTTTCGGCGTGGCAATCAGGGGCGGATTCCAGGTCGGGAGGCGGGACCCGTGGTTTGAGGCCGGTTGCGGGTACGCGTCGCGACGACGCGATTCCGGCCAGAAGCCCACCCCGGGAGAACCCGGCCGTGCGTGCGCCACGTCTGTGGACTCGACGTGGTCGGCTGCCTGGTCGTCCTGCAGGGCAGCTGATTCCCGGTGATACAATTCGATTGTGATCGAAGCGATGGTGTTCGAAGTTTCGGAACAACGTCTCAAGGAATCGCTGGCCGTGATGACGGCGGCGGCGGACCCGGTGCGTTGGCGACTCCTGGCCGAGTTGGCGTCGGCAGGGACCCGTTGTCTGTGATCTGCAGCCCGTGGCCAAAGTCGCGCCCAATGTGTTGTCCTACCACCTCAAAGTGCTGAGGGAGTCCGGCCTGGTGACCTCGGCGAAGCGGGGCCGGTGGGTCGACTACACCCTGGCGCCGGACGCTCACGACCGGCTGCAGCGGGCGCTGCCGACCGCGGGTGTGCTGATCGGGAGTTCCTGATGAGCCTCGTCGAGCGAGTACCGGAGACTCGTAGCCGCCTTGGGGGCCTGGTGGCCGCCGCCGCCGGGCTGTGGGTACTTGCGTACTGGCTCAATGAGCGGATTTGGGACTGGGTCTTCTATGACGCGCTCGGGATGGCGCCGGATGATCGGTTGACCGAGACCCTGCACTTCTTCTTCTACGACACCGTCAAGATCGGGCTGCTACTGACTGGGATCATCTTCGTGGTCACGATCCTGCGCTCGTTCATGAGTGTGGAGCGCACCCGCCAGCTGCTCGGCGGCAAGCGCGAGGGCGCGGGCAACGTGATGGCCGCTGGGCTCGGTGTGGTCACCCCGTTCTGCTCGTGCAGCGCGGTGCCGGCGTTCATCGGTTTCGTGTCGGCAGGGGTGCCGATCGGGGTGACGCTGAGTTTCCTGATCGCCTCACCGCTGGCCAACGAGATCGCTATCGGATTGCTGTGGAGTCTGTTCGGGTGGCAGATCGCCGCCTTGTACGTGGCGGCCGGGGTGACGATCGCGATCGTCGCCGGCTGGGTCCTGGGGCGCATGGGTGTTGAGCGGTGGGTGGAGCCGTTCGTCTTCGAGACCAAGCTGAAAGGTCAGGCGATCGACCCGTCGCAGGGGTTGACGATGAGCCAGCGCGTCCAGATGGGCGTCGAGGAGGTCGGCACCATCTGGCGCAAGATCTGGCCGTTCCTGCTGGTCGGTATCGGGTTGGGCGCGGTCATCCACGGTTGGGTCCCCACCGACTTCTTCACCACCTACGCCAACTCGGACAACCCGTTCGGTGTGCTGGTTGCCGTGGTCATCGGCGTGCCGTTGTACTCCAACGCCGCCGGCGTCATGCCACTGGTCGAGGTGCTCTACAACAAGGGCTTGCCGATGGGCACGGTTCTCGCGTTCATGATGAGTGTCGTGGCGCTGTCGCTGCCGGAGTTGATCCTGCTGCGCCGCGTGCTCAAACCCCAACTGCTGGCCGCATTCGTGGCGGTCGTAGCCACCGGCATCGTCGCGGTGGGCTACTTGTTCAACCTCGTTCTGGGCTCGGGGGTACCGGGATGACCATGAACATCAAGGTCCTGGGGACGGGATGCCGCAAGTGCCTGACTCTCGACCGGATCACTCGGGAGGCGGTGGCCGATCTCGGTCTCGATGCCGACGTGGCAACGGTCGAAGACTATGGCCAGACCATGGCCTATGGCGTGATGACCACTCCGGCGCTCGTCATCGACGAGCACGTGCTGACAGTCGGTCGCATCCCCACCCCCACCGCGCTCAGACAGTTGCTGACGCAGGCCGCCGCAGCCCACACATCCCCCGAAGACCCCATCGAAAGGAACCCGTCATGATCATCAAGGTTCTCGGCCCCGGCTGCGCCAACTGCCAACGGCTGGAGGCCCACACTCACGAAGCCCTGGCCGCCCTGGGCCTGGAGGCCACCGTGGAGAAGGTCACCGACTACGGCGAGATCGCCAGCTACGGCATCATGCGGACGCCGGGTCTGGTCGTCGACGAGCAGGTGGTGGTGTCGGGCCGCGTGCCGACAGCGGCTGAGATCAGCGAACTACTCTCGACGACCCTCTGACCGGAAGGACAGGCGTGACCCCCGAAGAAGTCGGCACCGCCACGACCACCGACGACACGTCGGAGGTCGTCGGACGGCTCTCGACCCTGGACCGGTTCCTGCCGGTGTGGATCCTGCTGGCTATGGCCGGCGGGCTGCTGCTGGGCAGGTTGGTGCCGTCGGTGCAGACGGCACTGGACGCGGTGAAGGTCGATCAGACCTCGCTGCCGATCGCGCTGGGCCTGCTGCTGATGATGTACCCGGTGCTGGCGAAGGTGCGCTACGAGGACATGAGCCATGTCACCGGGGACCGGAAACTGCTGTGGTGGTCGCTGCTGCTCAACTGGGTCATCGGCCCGCTGCTCATGTTCGCCCTGGCGTGGGTATTCCTGGCCGACTACCCGGCCTTCCGTACCGGGCTGATCGTCATCGGTCTGGCACGCTGCATCGCCATGGTGCTGATCTGGAACGATCTGGCCTGCGGGGACCGGGAGGCAGGGGCCCTGCTGGTTGCCATCAACTCGGTGTTCCAGATCCTCGCCTACGCGCTGCTCGGAACGTTCTACCTGAAGATCCTGCCGGATTGGCTGGCCCTGGATTCCCAGGACGTGGCATTCTCCACCTGGGAGATCACCAAGTCCGTGTTGATCTTCCTCGGAATTCCCCTGCTTGCCGGCTACCTCACCCGGCGCATCGGTCTGCGGGTCAAGGGCAAGGACTGGTACGACACCGTGTTCGTCCCGCGGATCGGCCCGCTGGCCCTGTACGGACTCTTGTTCACGATCGTGGTGATGTTTGCTCTGCAGGGCGATGCGATCATCAGCGACCCGCTGTCTGTGGTGCGTATCGCGGTCCCGTTGCTCGTGTACTTCGCGATCATGTGGAGTGTGGCGTTCTTCGTCGGCAACCGTGCCCGGCTCGGCTACCCCAAGACCGCCACCCTCGCCTTCACCGCCGCCGGAAACAACTTCGAGCTGGCGATCGCTGTCAGTATCGGGGTGTGGGGGGTGACCTCGGGGCAGGCCTTGACCGGCGTGATCGGGCCGCTGATCGAAGTGCCGGCCCTCGTCGCCCTGGTGTACCTGTCGCTGTGGCTGCACCGACGGCTGTCCTGGCCCAACACGCAACGCTCGACCTGAGTTCCCGTCCCAAGGACGACATCGCGAACTGGTCGGCTCGGGTGGCCTTCCGATGACTCTCGTGGACGGGGTGACGGTGATGACCGGCGGGTATCCGACCCGCGAGCAGTTGATCAGTCACTCCGGGCTCGCTGTCACCGCCCCGGCCGGTGTGCAGGAGCTGGGGTTGGCTGCGGACTCCGACAGGTGCTGTGGCTCAGGCGGATGCTGCTGACATGACTGCACGCCGCAGTTCCTGACCGACCCGCCCGGTTCCTGTTCCCGGGCTTGACGGAGATTTTGGCTCAGTCTAGATTAGTTCAAGGAGCACTGAGCCAAATGTGCGATCTCGCCTGCGGTTCCAGCGCATGGGGGCTGCTCTGGCGCAACTCCTCGGACCTGATCTGCACCCGGTGCTGCGACTGCTCCACGACCAGCCCCTCACCGTCCCAGACGTGCTCGGCCGCCGCGACGAAACTCTGACTGAGTCCGTCGTGGTTTCTCAGCGGGAGTGGTCTTCTGGACAGTGAACCCGGAGGCCGCGACCTCTTCCGGCGCGACCGACGCGGTACACCCGAGGTCCGTCCCGATCGGCGTAGGCAACTGCGGGCGTGGGCAGGCAACCCGGACCAGTCTCGATTTGCCACATAGGCCGCTGGGACCGTGTGAACATCGAGTGAAGGGCAGACCCCGGGGCTGCTTCACCGGGCCCGCCATGGCAAAGTGGGGGGACAGGCATCGCGCAGCCACGTCGGCGCCGACACCGCGCCGTTACCATCCGACCGCGCGGAGACGGAGTGCACAGATGACGATCGCAGGTTTGGAAAACCCCCCCACGAAGAACAAGAAGTTGCTCGAGTGGGTCGAGGAGGTCGCCAACCTCACACAGCCGGACCGCATCGAATGGTGTGACGGCTCAGACGCCGAGTGGGAGCGCCTCACCCAGGAGATGGTCGACGCAGGCACCTTCACCCGGCTGAACCCGGAACTGCGGCCCAACTCGTTCCTGGCCCGTTCTGACCCCTCCGACGTCGCCCGCGTCGAGGACCGCACCTTCATCTGCTCGCTGCGCGAGGAGGACGCCGGCCCGACGAACAACTGGCAGGACCCGGTACAGATGCGGGGCACCCTGAAGGAACTGTTCGCTGGCTGCATGCGCGGCCGCACGATGTACGTGATCCCGTTCTCCATGGGTCCGCTCGGCTCGCACATCGCCGAACTCGGCGTCGAGCTCACTGACTCCCCGTACGTCGTGACCAACATGCGGATCATGACCCGCATGGGGCGCGAGGCACTCGACCTCATCGGTGAGGACGGCGACTTCGTCCCGGCGCTGCACTCCGTCGGTTACCCGCTGGTCGACGCCGATGGCAACCCCCGCGAAGAGGTGGCGTGGCCGTGCAACGACACCAAGTACATCGTGCACTTCCCGGAGAGTCGCGAGATCTGGTCGTACGGCTCCGGCTACGGCGGCAACGCACTGCTGGGCAAGAAGTGCTTCGCGCTGCGGATCGCCTCGGCGATGGCCCGCGACGAGGGCTGGATGGCCGAGCACATGCTCATCCTCAAGCTCACCGCGCCGGACGGCGACGTGAAGTACCTGGCCGCCGCGTTCCCGTCGGCCTGCGGCAAGACCAACCTCGCCATGCTCGAGCCCACCGTTCCCGGCTGGAAGGTCGAGACGGTCGGTGACGACATCGCGTGGATGCGCTTCGGTGACGACGGCCGGCTGTACGCGATCAACCCGGAGGCCGGCTTCTTCGGGGTGGCTCCGGGCACCGGGGAGAAGACCAACGCCAACGCGATCAAGACGCTGTCGGGCAACTGCATCTACACCAACGTCGCGCTGACCGACGACGGCGACATCTGGTGGGAGGGGCTCACCGACGAACCGCCGGCGCACCTGATCGACTGGAAGGGCCGGGACTGGACGCCGGACTCCGACGAGCCGAGCAGCCACCCCAACGCCCGGTTCACCGCACCGGCGTCCCAGTGCCCGTCGATCGCGGACAACTGGGAGGACCCGGCAGGTGTGCCGATCTCCGCGATCCTGTTCGGCGGCCGGCGCGCCACCAACGTGCCGCTGGTCAACGAGGCGCGCGACTGGGCGCACGGCGTGTTCATCGGTGCCACCGTCTCCTCGGAGATGACCGCGGCAGCCGTGGGTGGGATGGGTCAATTGCGCCGCGACCCGTTCGCCATGCTGCCGTTCTGCGGATACAACATGGCCGACTACTGGGGACACTGGCTCAAGATCGGTCAGAAGGCCGACCCGGCGAAGCTCCCGAAGATCTACCAGGTGAACTGGTTCCGCAAGGACGAGAACGGCAAGTTCATCTGGCCGGGCTTCGGCGAGAACAGCCGGGTGCTGGCCTGGATCATCGAGCGGGTGGAGGGCCGCACCGACGCTGAGAAGACGGCCATCGGCGGCAAGCCGAAGGAGGGCGACCTCTACGTCGACGGGCTTGACCTCAGCGCAGAGCAGCTGGCCGAGTTGTTCGCCGTGGACGCGGACTCCTGGCTGGCCGAGTGCGACCTCACCGAGGAGTACTTCGAGCAGTTCGGCGACAGCGTCCCACAGGCTCTGCGCGACGAACTCGACGGCCTGCGGCAGCGCCTCGAGGCCGCGAAGGCCTGACCACCGCGCACGGCGCCTCCACTCCCTTGTGGGTGGGGCGCCGTCTCGTTCCGCGCGCCTACGCCCGGCTGACGCGGTCGGTGTCGGGCTCTGGTTCCGGCGGCGGCGCGGTACCCGATCGCTTGGGGCGCCAGCGGGGGAGATCGAACGTCGGGCCGAAGCCTGGCGGCGGTTTCGCGCACGCACCCCGGGCCAGGCCACGCAACTGCTCGATGCGGTCACGGGCTGTCGGATCGTCGATGCGGTTGCCCAGTTCCAGGGGGTCCGTCCGGTAGTCGTAGAACTCCTCCTCGCCTGACCCGTAGCGCACGAACAACTCCTCATTCGTGCGCCATGCGCAGAAGGGAGGCCGCACGACCCGACTGGTGGATTCCGCACCGACCAGCTGCACCCCTTGCTGGTTCCGGTCGTTGAGCACCGAAGTCCCGGCGCCGGTGTTGGGCAGTCCGGCCGCCTGCAGGACCGTGGCGTGGATGTCCACGTTGGCGATGGTCAACCGGTCGTCGGTGCCGGCCGATCCCTTCCCCCAGCGCATGACCAGTGGCACGTTCGTGGACTTCAGGTACGGGTAGCCCTTGCCCTCCAACCGGTGCTCGCCGTGCATATAGCCGTTGTCGGAGACGTAGACGAACAGCGTGCGATCCAGTCGCCCGCGGGCCTTGACCGCGTCGTACAGCGCCCGGACCTGGTCGTCGACACTGCGCAGGGTGTCCATCTGCCGGGCCAGGTTGACCCCCGGCGACTGTCCCTCCACCGACGACGACGGCGGGAGGTCACGCACGTAGGAGGGCTTGTCGGAGACGTCCTGCTCGAGCACAGCAGGGTTGAAGTAGTCGGCCGGGACCCTGCTGGTGGCGCGGTACCCGGGCTGCGCGTTGAAGGGGGAGTGCGGCGCGTAGGGCGCGAAGACGGTGAACTGAGGCCTGCCCGGTGCGGCCGAGCGGATGTGGTCGGCCGCCTCCTGCCCGAAGAACGTCGTCGAGTACTTCTTGATGAACTCCTGGTCGACGCGTCGAGGGGTCTGCCCGAAGGGGACGGCAAGGGTGACCCCGTACCGGCGGTACTTGCCGCTCTGCTGCGTGGTGAAGGAGCGCCACGTGTCCCAGCCGGGGGGAGCGGTACCGTCGTACGCCGCACCGTACTCGTTGAGGTACTTGCCGAAGTACGCAGTGTCGTAGCCGGCCGCGTCCAATGCCGTGGCCAGGGTGGCGTTCTCCAGGCCGGAGGCCTTGAGAGCCGGGTAGCCGCCGTATCCCGTGTTGGACTCGTTGCTGTAAATCCCGGCGGTGGGAGCCAGTTGACCCGTGAGCAGGCTGGTACGGCTCGGACAGCAGAGGCTGGTGGGTACCACGGCGTTGGTGTAGTTCACCCCCTTGCCGATCAGCAGTCGGTTGAGGTTGGGCATGGCTGCCAGCGTCCCCACCGGTTGGTCGTCGGTGAGGATCAGCACGACGTCCCACTGCTTGTCGTCCGGCGCCCGCTTGGCTGCGCCGGCGAACTGGGAGGTGCCGCCGACAAGCAACAACAGGGTCAGGATGACCCCGGTGACCGCTGTCAGGACTCGCCGCACTCATCGAGTCTAAGGCGCGTCAGCCTACGTCGGGCGCAAGTGCGATGTCCGGACGGGGCAGCCGTGCCGCAGCCACCCACACGATGATCGCTCCCACCAGGGCCGCACACCCGGCGACCACCCACATCAGCGACCAGTCCCGGTTGGCCAGCAGGCCGAGCGTCAGCGGCCCCAGCAGCAACCCGATCGCCACCCCGGTCTGGGCCACGCCGCTGGCGGCAGCGGTCGACGTGGGGAACCGCCGGGCCACGGCCAGGTGCTGCAGTCCCGGCCAGCCCCAGCCGAACGCATTGGCCACCACGAGGCCTACGACGAACAGCAACTCGGTCCCCGTGGCCATGAGGAACCATCCGGCGGCCCCGAGCACGCACAGAACCACCACCCCGCGCAGGGGGTCGAAGGCGTTCTTGTCCGCCCGCAGACCGGCGAGCAGTCGCACGGCCAGGCCCGCGAGGCCGCCGGCGGCCACCAGGTATCCGGCGGTGGCCTCGCTCAGCCCGACCTGGACCCCACCGGCCGCGCCGAGCGCGCCGATGGACGTCGCTGCCAGAACCGCGGCCACCATGCCGGCTGCGAGCAGCCACAACCCGGAGACCAGTTCCGGCGGCACCTGTTGCTCGCTGCGGCCGGTGCGGGCTGGCAGGTCGGGGGGCACCATCAGTACGGCTACGACGGCGGCGGCCGCGGCCAGGACGTACGCGAATCGCCAGCCGATGGTCAGCGCGATCAGTGGCACCGCCAGGCCTCCGAGCAGGGTGGCTAGCGGTATGCCCGACTGCTTGATCGCAAAACCGAGTCCGAAGCGCTCGGGACGCACCTGCGCGGCGACCAGCGCGTTGCCGGCGGGCTGCCCGATCGCGTTTCCCAGACCGCCGACGAAGAGTGCGGCGGCCAGCATCGGGATCGATGAACTCGCCGCGCAGGAAAGCAGCGCGACACTCGAGGCAGCCGTGGCGACCCACATGCTGCGGCGCACCGAGCCGGCGCACCTGGCGGCCCAGAAGGTGCGCGGCCCGCCGAGGTGGCCAAGGCGAAGACGGATGCCAGGGCGCCGATGCTGGCCGGGGCCACGCCATACTCCCGGCCGATCTGCACGGACATCGCACCGGTGAGGAACAGCGCCAGCACGCCCATGAGGTTGACGGCTACCGCCGCCAGTACCGCGCGCCGCCCACTGGTCACAGCAACAGGCTAGTCAGGGCCGTTCCGCCGCCCGGATCACTCCTGGTCTGCTGCAAGGCGTGTGGTGCTGTGCCGGACGACCAGCCGGGTGGGCAGCACCACGTCGCTCACTTCGCCCCCGGCAAGCAGTTGTCCAACCATGGCGGCGGCGCTGAGACCCTGCTCGAATCCCGACTGCCGGATGGTCGTGAGGTCCAGCCACTGGGACATGGGGTGATCGTCGATGGCCACGACCGACATGGCCCAGGGGACGGTGAGGCCTGCCCGGCGAAGCGTCCGCAACGCGCCGAAGGCCACCTCGTCGGAGAAGCAGAACACCGCGGTCGGCGGGTTGTGGAGGCTGAGCAGGTGTTCCATCCCGTCGGCGCCGCCCTGACTTCCCCACGGTTCGGCGACCAGCAGCGCGTCGTCCAGCGGCAGCCCGGCACGCGTGTGCGCTTGGCGGTAGCCCTCGATCCGCTCGGTGTCGGCCGCGGGCGAGACCCCGGCACCGGCCCGACTGCTGATCATCGCGATCCGCACGTGGCCCGCCCGGATCACGTGCTCGACGGCCTGCCGCGCGGCGTGACGGTCGTCGATGCGCACGGATGCGAAGGACTGGGCGCGGTCGCCGATCAGCACTACCGGCAACCCGAGGGCCGACAGCCGGGATTGGGCGCGGGTGTCGAGCACGAACCCGGCGACGATCACCGCGTCCACCTTGCGGCGCAGGGGGAGGCGCTCGAAGAAGTCGAACTGCTCGCGGGGTGAGGCCAGGCGGTGCAACAACAGGTCCAGACCGCGAACTCGTAATCCTTCCTCCGCGCCTGCCACGACGGCCGCGTGGAACCACGACTCGATCCGGGGTACCAGCACGGCGACCTGCCCGGTGGACCCACTCGCCAGTGCTGCAGCGGCCGGCGACACCACGTAGGACAGCGCCTCGGCAGCGCTGAGAACCCGGCGACGGGTCTCCTCGGCCACACCGGGCATTCCCCGCAGCGCCCGCGAGACGGTTGCCGGCGAGACGCCGGCCCGCTCGGCGACGTCATGCATCGACACGTGTGGCTGGGGTATCACACGGTCATTGTGCTGACCTGTGCCCTGGACTACAAATACTTTCACTTGGCGGTGGCTGACTATCTGCCTTCGAGAATCTCCCGATCTGGCCAGTTGGGGGTTGACTCTCAGGCAGATTCTGCGCCAGAGTTGCGCGCGGAAGCGTTTGCATGTTCGAAAGACATGAGGAGTGCCCCATGGCAGGATCCCGGTCTAAGCGGCGATTCATCGTCGGTGTCTGCGCCGGTGCATTGGCGGCCGCTGCCCTGACCGGGTGTAGCCAGGAAGCCGGCACCCCCACACTGACGTGGTTCATCAACCCCGACAACGGCGGCCAGGCGCAGTTCGCGCAGGAGTGCGCGGATGCCTCCGGGGGCGCCTACCAGGTGCGCATCGAGACCTTGCCGAACGACGCGACGGCACAGCGCGAGCAGCTCGTGCGGCGACTCGCGGCCAAGGACTCGTCGATCGACATCATGAGTCTGGACGTCATCTACACCGCGGAGTTCGCCAACGCCGGATTCCTGCTGCCCTACTCCCAGGAAGATGCCGACCAGATGACCCAGGGGATGCTCGACGCTCCGATCGAGACCGGGGAATGGAAAGGGACCCTCTACGCGGTGCCGTTCAAGTCGAACGCGCAACTGCTCTGGTACCGCAAGGCCCTGGCCGAAGAGGCTGGTGTCGATCCCACCTCGGAGAACTTCACGTGGGACGACATGCAGAAGGCCGCCGACGAGATGGGCAAGAAGATCTCCGAGCAGGGGGCACGCTATGAGGGCTTCATGGTGTGGATCAACGCCCTGATCCTCTCCGGCGGCGGGCAGATCCTCACCGATCCGGAAGCGGGCCAGGACGCGATCCCGAGCATGGCAGGTGAGGCCGGGACCAAGGCCGCCCAGATCGTGAGCACGCTGGCCAACTCGCAGGCGGCGCCCGCCGACCTCTCCGTAGCGCAGGAGGAACAGGGCCGGGCAGTCTTCCAGACCGACCAGGGCATGTTCATGCTGAACTGGCCGTACGTTCTGGCCGCCGCGCGGGCCGCCGTGGAGGAAGGCACCCTCGACCAGTCAGTGGTCGACGACATCGGCTACGCCCGCTACCCGCGCGTGTTCGCCGACACCCCCAGCCAGCCGCCGCTCGGCGGGGTCAACCTCTCCGTCGGTGCGTTCACGAAGTACCCCGACTTGGCAATGGATCTGGTCAAATGCGCCAGCACTCCGGAACACGCCACGCAGTACATGCTCGAGGAGGGGGAGCCCTCGCCGTACGCGGCCAGCTACGACGACCCCGAGGTGCGCAAGGCGTACCCCAACGCCGACCTGATCCGGGAGTCGATCAACGACGCCGGGCCCCGGCCGATCACCCCGTACTACGTGGACGTGGCCGGGTCGATCATCAACACCTGGCACCCGCCCGGCTCGGTGAACGACGACACGCCCGCCGAGACCGACCAGTTCATGTCCGACGTTCTCCAAGGGCGGCGACTGCTATGAGCAGCGCGACAGGAAGGAACGCGAAGTGACTGCAACGACAACCGACCGACCTCCGCAGCCAGTCGTCTCCGAGCGGGTCAAGGGCGAGCGCCGGCTCGGGCTATGGCTTTCCGCACCGTCGTTCGTCGTGA
This sequence comes from Micrococcales bacterium, assembly GCA_016703125.1. Lineage (NCBI taxonomy): Bacteria > Bacillati > Actinomycetota > Actinomycetes > Micrococcales > Micrococcales bacterium. Next base: position 113,787 of record JADJCR010000003.1, read on the forward strand.
TGATCCTGGTGACCGCCTACCCCTTGGTGTACGCGGTGGTGCTGTCGCTGTACAACTACCGGCTCACCGACCCGGGCGGCCGCGAGTTCGTGGGACTGAGCAATTACTTCGTCATCCTGCAGGACCCGCTGTGGTGGAACGACTTCATGACCACCCTGGTGATTACGGTGGTGACGGTGGCCATCGAGTTGGTGATCGGCTTCATGTTCGCCTACGTGATGCTGCGGATCATCCGTGGCCGTGGCCCCTTGCGCACGGCGATCCTCGTCCCGTACGGGATCGTGACGGTGGTCTCCGCGTTCATCTGGCGGTACGCCTTCGCCGTCGACTCCGGGTTCGTCAACCAGTGGCTGGCCCTCGGTGACTTCAACTGGTTCGGGGACCGCTGGTCGGCGCTGTTCGTGATCTGCCTCTCGGAGATCTGGAAGACCACGCCGTTCATCTCCCTGCTGCTGCTCGCGGGCCTGGTGCAGGTCCCCGAGGACATGCAGGAGGCCGCCAAGGTGGACGGTGCCACGGCCTGGCAGCGGCTGTGGAAGGTGACACTGCCGAACATGAAGGCCGCGATCATGGTCGCCCTGCTGTTCCGCACCCTGGACGCATGGCGGATCTTCGACAACCCGTTCGTCATGACTCGCGGCGCGAACAACACGGAGACGATCTCGTTCCTGGCCTACCGGCAGAACGTCACACTGGTCAATCTCGGGATGGGATCGGCGGTGTCTGTGCTGTTGTTCCTCACTGTCGTGGCCATCGCCTGGATCTTCGTCAAAGGATTCAAGACCGATCTCTCCCAGGTACGGGGTGACTGATGAAGACAAGTCGTTGGTGGACGGTCGCCGGGATCGTCATCGTCCTCTACAGCCTGTTCCCGTTGCTGTGGATGCTGAGCCTGTCCTTGAAGCCCCCGTCGGACATCGTGTCCGGGCAGCCGCAGTTCCTGCCCACCGCATCGACGTTCGACAACTTCACCGAGGTCTTCAGCCAGTCGCTGTTCACCCGTGCCCTGATCAACTCGATCGGGATCTCCCTGATCGCCACGCTCTTCGCGGTCATCGTCGCGATGTTCGCGGCGTACGCGATCGCGCGACTGGACTTCCGAGGTAAGCGTCTGCTGCTGTCGCTGGCACTCGGGATCGCGATGTTCCCGCAGGCCGCCCTGGTCGGACCACTGTTCAACATGTGGCGCAACATCGGCATCTACGACACCTGGATCGGGTTGATCATCCCCTACCTGACCTTCGCCCTGCCGCTGTCCATCTGGACCATGTCGGCCTTCTTCCGGCAGATCCCGTGGGAGATGGAGCAGGCCGCCCAGGTCGATGGGGCGACCGCCTGGCAGGCGTTCCGGAAGGTGATCGTGCCGCTGGCGGCGCCCGGCGTGTTCACCACGGCCATCCTGACCTTCTTCTTCTGCTGGAACGACTTCCTGTTCGCCATCTCGCTGACGTCCACTGACGCGGCGAGGACCGTCCCGGCGGCGCTGGCGTTCTTCCAGGGCGCGTCGCAGTTCGAGTCGGCGGTGCCGTACATCATGGCCGCGTCAGTGGTCGTGACCATCCCCGTTGTGGTGCTGGTGCTGCTGTTCCAGCGCCGGATCGTTGCAGGACTCACCTCCGGAGCAGTGAAGGGCTGACCATGGCTGAAATCACGATGAAGAACATCGTCAAGCGGTACGGCGACGGATTCCCCGCCGTCAACGATGTCAGTCTCGACGTCGCCGACGGCGAGTTCATGATCCTGGTCGGGCCGTCCGGCTGCGGGAAGTCCACGCTGCTGCGGATGATCGTGGGGCTGGAGGACATCACGTCCGGCGACATGCTCATCGGGGGCACGCGGGTCAACGATATGGCGCCGCGTGACCGGAACCTGTCGATGGTGTTCCAGAACTACGCCCTGTACCCCCACCTGACGGTGTTCGAGAACATCGCGTTCCCGCTGCGCCTGCGTGGCAAGCTCCCCGAGCAGGAGATCCGCAAGTCCGTGGAGGATGCCGCGGAGACCCTCGAACTCACCGAGCACCTCGACCGCAAGCCGTCGCAGTTGTCCGGTGGCCAGCGCCAGCGCGTGGCCATGGGACGCGCCATCGTGCGGCAGGCGGACGCCTTCCTGTTCGACGAGCCGCTGTCCAACCTCGACGCGAAGTTGCGCGGGCAGATGCGCACTGAGATCCTGCGGCTGCAGCGCCGGCTCGGGGTCACCACGGTCTACGTGACCCACGACCAGACGGAGGCGATGACGCTGGGGGACCGGGTGGCGGTTCTGCGCCGGGGTCTGTTGCAGCAGGTGGCCAGCCCCCGGGAACTGTACGAGCAGCCGGTGAACCTGTTCGTGGCAGGCTTCATCGGCTCGCCACCTATGAACTTCATCCCCGCCTCGGTGGAGGACGGCCATCTCACGCTGCCCTTCACAACGGTCCCGATGCGCGAGGAGTGGAAGTCCGTGCTGGGCGACCGCAAGGTGCTCATCGCCGGGATCCGCCCGGGAAGTTTCGAGGACGCCAGCCTGGTCGACGCGAGCAAGGTGGACAAGGGCGTCACCTTCGACGTCACGGTGGACGTCACCGAGTGGCTCGGCAACGAGCAGTACGCGTTCGTGCCGTACACCGCTCCCGCGGACATCGCCGCCACACTGGCGGAACTGCAGAGCGAGTTGGACAGCGAACAGGTGCGCACGCAGATGTGCGTGGAACTCGACCCGATGAGCCGGGTACGCGACGGCGACACCGCGACCCTGTGGCTGGATCCCAGCCGGATGCATCTGTTCGACCCGGCCAGCGGCGAGAACCTTACGAGGGTCGCCCCGAGCTAGTGCATGGCCGCACCTGAGATCCGGCTGCGCTCGACCTCCCCGGAACTGATCGCGCTGCCCTGGCACATGCCCCTGGCGCACTGGTCGATGCCAGAGGTGCCGTTGCGCGACGTCGCGGTGGGCCCGAGCCGCCACCTGGTGAAGTTCGTGGCGGCCGACGGCCGGCTGTGGGCGCTCAAGAGCTTGGACCCGCGCCTGGCGGTGCGCGAGTACGAGGCCCTGAGGCGGATGGAGGACATGGCCCTGCCGGCCGTGCGACCGGCCGGCCTTGTGCGGCAGGACGGCGAGGACGCGATCCTGGTGACCGAGTTCCTCACCGCCTCCTGGCAGTACCGACGCCTATTCATGCGGCTGCCGCCCGGCCAGTCCGTCCACCGCGCGCGGCTACTCGACGCCATGGCCGGTCTGTTGGTGGAACTGCATCGGCACGGGGTCTTCTGGGGTGATTGTTCGCTTGCCAACACCCTGTTCACCCGCGACGGACAGGTGCTGCAGGCCTGGCTGGTGGACGCCGAGACCAGCGAGGTGCACGATCACCTCAGTGACGGGCAGCGGTCCCTGGACCTCGAGATCCTGACGGAGAATGTGGCCCTGGGCATGATCGATCTCGCGGTCCGGCTCGAACGACCGGCCGAGATGCACGGCAAGCTCATCGCGGAGGCCCGCGGCATCGCTGACCGCTATGCCGAGTTGTGGGACCTGCTGCACGCAGCGCCCACGTTCGAGTTCACCGACCGGTACCGGGTCGAGTCGACCGTGCGCAGACTGAACGAGCTGGGATTCGCCGTTGACGAGGTGTCCCTGCGTCCGGTGAGTCAGGAGGACCTGCAACTCAGCGTCCGGGTCGGCGACCGGCGCTTCCACGCCCAGCACCTGAAGGACCTCACCGGTCTCGATGTCGGCGAGGGCCAGGCCATGGTCCTGCTGGGGGACCTGCGCGCCTACCGCCGCCTCATGCAGCAGGAGGCAGACGAGGAGGTGACGGAACACGAAGCAGCCGCCCGCTGGATGACGAACGTCCTGCGACCCGGGATGCAGCAGGCGCACGCCGCGGTTGGTGCAGCGGGAAGCCCCATCCAGGCCTACTGCGACCTGCTGGAAGTCCGCTGGCTGCTCAGCGAGAGTGCAAGACACGACGTGGGCAGCGAGGCCGCGCTGGCGGCCTTGCGGATCCAGGGACCACCTCGGGACGCGGCTGCCGCCATGGGGGTCGCCGAGAAGCAGACCAGTCAGTTCCCGGCCCTCGACGATGAAAGGGGCGAGCTCACATGACAGCTACCGACGATGCCCGGTGGTACCGCGAGGCGGTGGTCTACCAGGTGTATCTGCGCAGTTTCGCCGACGGCGACGGTGACGGGGTCGGCGACATCGCCGGTCTGCGCAGCCGCCTACCGTATCTGGTGGACCTCGGCGTGGACGCGATCTGGATCAACCCCTGGTACCCCTCGCCGATGGCCGATGCCGGCTATGACGTCATCGACCAGCGCGCGATCGACCCGGCCTTCGGCACGCTCGCCGCCGCCGAAGCCCTGATCCAGGAGGCTCATGACCACGGCCTACGGGTGATCCTGGACGTCGTCCCCAACCACACCTCTGAACGGCGGCCCTGGTTCCTGGAAGCCGTCGCGGGCGGGCCCGGGTGCGCCGCTCGCAGCCGGTACCACTTCCGCGACGGCCGCGGTGAGCACGGGGATCTGCCGCCCAACAACTGGGTCAGTGAGTTCGGCGGGTCGGCGTGGACCCGGGTCACCGAACCCGACGGCACGCCCGGGCAGTGGTATCTGCACCTGTTCTCCCCGCAGCAGCCCGACCTGAACTGGGACCACCCCGAGGTGCGCGCGGACTTCGAACACACTCTGCGCTTCTGGTTCGACCGCGGGGTCGACGGATTCCGGATCGATGTGGCCCACTACTTGGTCAAGGGCCACGACCTCCCGGATCTGCAGGAGGGCGGGCATGCCACCGGCGAGCACCCGCACTGGGACCGCGAGGCATTGCACGACATCTACCGGCGATGGCGCCAGATCGCTGACACCTACGACCCGCCGCGCACCTTCGTGGCCGAGGTGTGGGTGGCCAGCGCCCAGCGACTGGTGCGGTACGTGCGGCCCGATGAGTTGCACACAGCGTTCAACTTCGACTTCCTGGCCTCCCCGTGGTTGCCCGGTGCCCAGCACGACGTGATCGAGGAGACGCTGACCACGCATGCCCGGGTGGGCGCCGCAGCCACCTGGGTGCTGTCCAACCACGACGTTGCCCGGCACGTGTCCCGGTTCGCCCGGCCCCAGCTACCGGGCGTCGCCCGCTTTCTCGACGACTATCTCGACCGGCCCGTGGACCTCGCGCTCGGCACGCGGCGGGCGCGGGCGGCGCTGCTGCAGATGCTGGCGCTGCCGGGAAGTGCCTACGTCTACCTGGGGGAGGAACTCGGCCTGCCAGAAGTCGAGGATCTGCCGGAGGACGCGTTGCTGGACCCGATGTTCGAGCGCTCCGGGCGGATCAGCCGGGGCCGGGACGGCTGCCGTGTCCCGTTGCCCTGGTCGGGGGACAGTCCGCCGTACGGCTTCTCGCAGCCAGGGGTGCGTACATGGCTGCCCCAGCCCACCGACTGGGCGCGATACTCCGTGACCGCTCAGCAGGGGCACCCGGGATCGATGCTCGAGTTCTACCGGGCCGCGCTGCATCTGCGGCGTGCCCACCCCGCGCTCGGCGACGGGTCGATGCAGTGGCTCGACACCCCGGAGGGGGTGCTCGGGTTCGCCCGTGAGCCAGGGTTGCACTGTTTGGTGAACTACTCCCGGGTGCCATACGCGCTGCCGCCGGACGCCGAGATCCTGCTCGCCAGTTCGGACTTTGACATCGCCGACGGTCTGCCGGGGGACACCGCGGTGTGGCTGGGGGTATGAGTCGCAACCACGCCCCGGACACACGACGGCCGGGGAGCCATGTGCTGGGTCCCCGGCCGTCGAGTGGGAGCGGTCAGTCGCCGATGGTGGCCACCATGATCGCCTTGATCGTGTGCAGCCGGTTCTCGGCCTGGTCGAAGGCGATGTTCGAGGTCGACTCGAAGACGTCGTTGGTGACCTCGAGGCCGTTCTCCATCCCCGTGGACGCGGCGACATCCTTGCCGACCTTCGTGTTGGTGTCGTGGAACGCCGGCAGGCAGTGCATGAACTTCGCGTCGCGCTGACCGGTCTTCTCGAGCGCCGCGCGGTTCACCTGGTAGGGCGTCAGCAACTTCACGCGCTCGTCCCACACCTCCTTGGGCTCGCCCATGGACACCCACACGTCGGTGTGCAGGAACATCGCACCCGGGATCGCCTCGTCCGGGTCCTCGGTCAGCGTCACCTTCGCGCCCGACTGCTCGGCGCGTTCGAGGGCGGCGTCATGCACTTCCTGGGAGGGCCAGAGGTCCCGCGGCGAGCAGATGCGTACGTCGGAACCCATGATGGCGCCCATGATCAGCAGGGAGTTGCCCATGTTGGAACGGGCGTCGCCCATGTAGGCGTAGGTGATCTCATGGGTCGGGCGGTGGCTGTGCTCGATCATCGTCAGGAAGTCGGCGAGCATCTGTGTGGGGTGCCACTCGTCGGTCAGGCCGTTCCACACCGGCACGTCGGAGAACTCCGCGAGTTCTTCGACGTTGGTGTGGGCGCTGCCGCGGTACTCGATCCCGTCGTAGAACCGGGACAGCACACGGGCGGTGTCGGCGATGGACTCCTTGTGGCCCAGTTGCGAGCCACTGGGGTCCAAGTAGGTCACCCCGGCGCCCTGGTCATAGGCGCCGACCTCGAATGCGCAACGTGTGCGGGTCGAGGTCTTCTCGAAGATGAGGGCGACGTTCTTGCCCTGCATGCGCCGGCGCTCGTTGCCGGTGTACTTGGCGCGCTTCAGGTCGCGGGACAGGTCGAGCAGGAACTGCAGTTCCTGGGTGGTGAAGTCGAGTTCCTTGAGGAAATCGCGGTTGCGAAGATTGACAGGCACTGGTTCTCCTTCTGGTTGAAATGGTCGGTACATGCGTGTGGGGTGACCCTGGGGCCACCCCACACGTGAGGACTACTGCGCCGGACCGCGTACGATCGGGCAGCTCATGCAGCGTGGGCCACCCCGGCCGCGGCCGAGTTCCGATCCCACGATCGTCACGATCTCGATGCCCTCCTTGCGCAGGAAGGTGTTCGTCGTCGTGTTGCGCTCGTACCCGAAGATGACCCCGGGTGCCACGGCCAGGAAGTTGTTCCCGTCGTCCCACTGCTCGCGCTGGGCGCCGAGTTCGTCGATGGGGGTCTTGAGGACCCGCATCTCGTCGACCCCGACCGCGTCGGCCACCACCGGCCACAACTCCTCGTTCTCCTTGACCGTGAACTCGCCACCGTCACCGATGGGCTCCAGGGTGTAGGAGCGCAGGTGGTCGGGCAGGTAGGGGTAGCAGGAGAACGCGTCCTTGTCGATCATCGTCATCGCGGTGTCGAGGTGCATGAAGGCGCGCGTCTTCGGCAGTTCCACCACGATCACCTTGGTGATCTGGCCCCCGCCGAACTGGAAGTACTTGCGGGCCAGGACCTCCACGCCTTGTGGTGTCGTGCGCTCACCCATGCCGACCATGACTGCACCGTTGCCGATCACGAGGATGTCGCCACCCTCGATGGTCGCCGGCTCGTGGTGCAAGTCGTCGTTGCCGTAGTAGAAGTTCAGCCCCGCGTCGGCGAAGCGCGGGTGGAAGTTCCAGATGGTGCGCGAGTGCAGCGTCTCGCGCTTGCGTGCCGGCTTGGCCATCGGGTTGACGCTCAGGCCGTCGTAGACGAACGCGGTGTTGTCCCGCTGGAACAAGTGGTTCGGCAACGGGGTGAGGATGAAGTCGTAGTCATCCAGGTAACTCCACAGCAGGCTCTGCGTGTGGGGCAGGTGCAGGTCCTTCTTCAGGACGCCACCGATGAGGACCTCGGACAGCAGTTCCGCGTCCTGCTGCATCACCAACTCGGTCAGCGGTTCGTCCAGGGCTGGGCCCACCTGGGTGGCGTTGGTCAGGCGCTCGTCGAGGAACTCCCGGGCGCCGGGTGCGTCCAGGGCCTCCTTCAGCAGTGTCTGGAAGTGCAGGACCTCGATACCCTTGTCCCGCAACTTCTGGGTGAAGGCGTCGTGCTCCTCACGGGCGCGTGCCGCCCACATGACGTCGTCGAAGAGCAGGTCCTCGACGTTCGACGGTGTCAGGCGGGCCAATTCGAGGCCAGGCCGGTGCACGATGACCGACTCGAGCCGTCCCACCTCCGAGTCGACGTGGTACTCAGACATACACGATTCCCTTCGTGGCGTCCCGCCATGTGCGGGATGCTTCGATCTTGCTTCACAAAACCTGTCGATGCCAGGCGAGCACGTTCTGCGGCCCTCGGCGGTGGCAGGTGGCCGGTTTTGTGCAACACGCCTCTGTGGACGAGACACCGCGGTTGCGCACCTGCTAGACCGGGATCGCGCACTGTTGCCCACAGGTGCGAAGGATCTGGGAGGAACGATGGCAACCGACACCGCGCCACCGGTGGAATCAGAGCCCGAGAAGAAGAAGGGCTTCAAATTCCCCACGGCCTACACGGTCTTGTTCTTCGTTCTGCTGTTGGTGTTCGCCCTCACATTCGTGATCAAGCCGGGCGCGTACCAGTACGTCTCCTGTGACGGCGGCAATGCCAAGCCGATCCCGGGGTCGTACCAGCAGACCGACACCAGCATGACCTTTAAAGAGCGGCTATACGACCTGTGGCTGTCCCCGGTCAACGGGTTGTACGGCATCCGTGAGGTCTCGGAGCCCGCCGAGGAGGTGACCCCCGAGCAGCAGGCCGAGGCGGATGCCATCTGTGACGGCACTCCCGCTGAGGTCGTCACGGCACCCGGCAACACCGGCCCGTACAACGAGGGGTCGCTGTTCGGCGCCGCCCAGGTGTTCTTCTTCGTCCTGGCCATCGGTGCGTTCATCACCGTGACCATCAAGACCGGGGCCATGGACGCCGGCATCGCCCGGTTGACGCACAGGTTCCGGACCCGCGCCAACGTACTCATAGTCGTGCTGATGTTGATCTTCTCGATCGGCGGCACGACGTACGGGATGGCAGAGGAGACATTGGGCTTCTACGCCCTGATCGTGCCAATATTCGTGGCCCTCGGGTATGACCGCATGTTGGGAGCGGTGGTCATCCTCGTGGGCGCAGGCACCGGCACCATGGCATCCACGGTCAACCCGTTCGCCACCGGTGTGGCATCCGACGCCGCGGGGATCGACCTCGGAAACGGCATCGTCCTGCGGTTCCTCATGTGGATCGTGCTGACCGCCACATCCATCGCCTTCGTCCTGTGGTATGCCCGGCGGATCAAGGGCCACCCGGAGAAGATGATGGTCCCCTGGACCGAGGAGGACCGCTCGCTGGAGATGGAGAGCGAGGGCGAGCCCCCGGTCATGACCGGTGCCCAGAAGGCCGTGATGTGGGTCTTCGCGCTGTCCTTCGTGCTCATGATCTTCTCGGTCGTGCCGTGGGCGGACCTGCCCGGACTCGGTGACATCTCGTGGATGGAGCGGATCACGCTCTACTGGTACTTCCCCGAGTTGGCCGCCCTGTTCCTCGTGGCCGCGATCATCATCGGCCTCATCGGGAAGCTCGGCGAGGAGGGGATGGTCAACGCCATCATCTCCGGCATGGGCGACTTCATCGGCGCGGCGTTCATCATCGCCTTCGCCCGTGGTGTGACGGTCGTGATGAACAACTCCGGAATCACCGACACCGTGCTCCACTCCTTGGAGAGCCTGGTCACGGGCCTGTCGGGTGCGGTGTTCGCGGTGATGATGTTCATCGTGAACATCCCACTGGCCTTCTTGGTCCCGTCGTCGTCCGGTCACGCGACGCTCGCGATGCCCATCATGGCGCCGCTGGGCGACTTCGCGACCGTCAGCCGGGCGATCGTGGTCACCGCCTACCAGTCGGCCTCGGGATGGGTGAACCTGTTCACACCCACCTCCGCGATCGTCATGGGTGGTCTGGCCATCGCCAAGGTGCGCTATGACCGCTACCTGAAGTTCGTGTGGCCGCTGCTGCTCGCCCTGTTCGTGCTGACCTGCCTGCTGCTGGCACTCGGAACGGTGGTGCCGGCGCTGGGTGGCACCTGAGCCGGATGAACGGAGGACGGCCCCCGGGAAACCGGGGGCCGTCCTCCGTTTGTGTCGAGCGCGGCAACGTCGTGAGCCGCTACTCTCGCCACCGTGAGCGGAGCTGCAAAGTCCAACGTGCTGATGTTCCTGACCGCGATGTGCGCGATGGGTGCGGTGTGGGTGGGTATCGTCGCGGTCACCGGCCCCGATCCGCTCTATGCGCTGATGGCCGCCCTTCTGCTGGTCGCCACCGTCGTCGCCTTCCGCGCCTACCGCACGGTTCTGCGGGAGCTCGACGAGCAGGAGCGCCGGACATGACGAAGCGCCGCCGGCCGAGGTGACCGACGGCGCTTCGCGAGATTCAGGAAACGACGCCCAAAGCGCCGGGGGAAACAGCCGCCGAGATCTCGGCGGCGGCAGCCACGGCACCTTCGCCACGTTGCCGGGGGAACTGGGCCACGGCGATGCGCACGTACACGCGCTCGCGCTCCTCCTCGGTCAGCCCGCCCCACACGCCGTAGGGCTCGCGGGCCCGGATCGCGTAGTCGGCACATTCGATGCGCACTGAGCAGTGGGAGCACACGGCCTTCGCAGCGCGGTCACGGCGCATGCGGGCCAGCCCGCGCTCGTTCTGGGGGTGGAAGAACAACTCTGGGTCGGCCTCGCGGCAGGATCCGATCTCCTGCCAGTCCCAGGTGGCGTCGGCCGGCACTTGTGACAGAGGTTGCTGTGGCATGTACACCTTCTCCAATCAGCCGACGGGAAGCCGGCGACCGCCACTCACACCTACTGCGAGTGGATTCCCTCGCTCTCTAGAACAATCGGAGAGCGCTGACCACGCCTTGAACGCTACTGACAGTGAGCGGTCGCTGCATCGTACGTTCGGGTGATCTCCGTCTCCATCGTTCGTCGCCATTATGCGCAGAGTAATCACCCTCGCGTCAAGCAAGTGTCGAATTCCTCATGGCATTCGCCAACGAACACACAGCGTCACACTGTGAGGATTCAACGGGATCTCCGGCGGCCCAGGATCCGGTGTGAAGCATCCTTACACACGGTGAAATCGACCCCGTTCTCCGTGTGAAGTGGCTCACGTAGACTCGTCCGTATGGCTGCTTCCGATCCGCTGGAAAGCCCAGGGCTGTCCGGCGACACCCTGGTCGAGACCGAGACCCGAACCGAGGAGGGTGACCACGAGCGGTTCGCCCATTACGTCAAGAAGGACAAGATCGTGGCCAGCGCGGTGCTCGGGGAGTCGGTCATCGCCTTGTGCGGCAAGGTCTGGGTCCCCAACCGGGACCCCTCCCGCTTCCCCGTGTGCCCCACATGCGAGGCGATCTACAAGGGGATGTCCGGCGGCGGGGACGACAGCGACAAGACGTAGGTCGTGCGGGGCATGGAATCCCGAAAGCCGGATACAGGCTCGCTGACGCCGACACGGCGCGGCAGGTGATGGCCACCGCCGCTCATCGGCGAGAAAGTGGTGGTGATGACTGCTGAGACCTCGCAGACCCTGGACCGGGGACTGACCCTGCTGACGCTGCTGGCCGACCACCCCGAGGGGATGCGGGTCAGCGAGATCGCGACCGAACTTGGGATCGGCCGCACTGTCGTCTACCGGCTCGTGGTCACTCTGGAGAAGCACGCGCTGCTGCGCCGCGCCGCGGATGGCCGGTGCCACGTGGGCCTCGGGCTCATCGGGCTGGCACGGCAGGTGCAACCGCTGCTGCGCGAGGCGGCCATCCCGCCCCTGCGCCGGCTGGCCGATGTCACCACCGCGACTGCCCACCTGACCATCACCGACGGCGCCGATGGTCTGGTGGTGGTGGCAGTGGCCGAACCTCCCCGCGCCGAGGTGTTCGTGGGACTGCGGGTGGGGTCGCGGTCGGTCCTGGAGGACAGCGCTGCGGGTCAGGCGGTCTTGCTGTCGCGGCGTGGGGACACGCGGCCGGTGGTCTCCCCCTCTCGCACACCGGGCTCGGTGGCGTCGGCTGCCGCGGCCCTGTCCGTGCCCGGGATCGACGCGGTCGTCGGGGTGTACATGCTGACCGCCCCTGACGAGAAGGTGCTCAGCGAGTTGATCGCTGCCCGCGACGCGATCGCCTCGCGCCTGCGGTGACTCACGGGCTCAGTTCCCCGGGGGCTGGCCGGTCTTCTGCGTCGGGCCCCAGCACCCGTTGACCGTGGCCACGAGCCCGTCGACGGCCTGTCGCGTGGAGAGCGGGCTGTACTGCTGCGGGCGGTCGTTGACCAGTGCGGAGAACACCTTCAACTCCCCATCCGCGCCGCGGGTGTAGCCGGACAGACCGATGGTGTCGAACAGCGTGCCGGTCTTGGCGAACACCTGGCCGGCGGCGCACTTGCTCGGGCTCGTGGTGAACCGGGCCGTACTCGCGGACAGCGTCCCCGTGCGCCCGCCGACGGGCAGTGCCTCGAGGAACGACGCGAACTGCGGGTACGTGTCGGTGTCCAGTGCGACGCGCAACAGTTCGGTGAGGAAGCGCGGCGTCAAGCGGTCGTCGCGAGAGACACCGCTGCCGTCCAGGAGTCTGAGCCCGTTGGTGTCCAGCCCGAGTTCCCGCAGGCTGTCGCGGGCTGCGAGCCGGGCGCCCTTGAAGGTGCCCTTGCGGCCGCGCTCGACCGCGACCTGCCGGAAGAGCATCTCCGCGATGTTGTTCTCGCTCACCTGCATCATCTGGCGGACCTGGGCGGCCACCGTCTGACCGCTGACCTGCGCGGCCACGGTGGCCCCCGCCGGGGCATCCCGGTGGCCCGCGGTGCTCGCTTTGATGCCCTTCGAACGCAAAGCCGCGGTGAACACCGAGCCCGCCTCCTGGGCGCTGTCCCACTGGTAGACGCCGATGCGCCCCAGCGGGCGGACAGGGCGGACCACGGACGGCTGGTACGAACCGGTCCAGCCCGGGCCGCGCTTGGGTTTGCCGTAGAGGGAGTCATCCACGTAGACCTTCACCGCCGGGCGCACCTTGTCCGGTGTGATCAAGGGGCAGGGGTTCTTGCGCGTCGACTTGCGGGACTTGCCGTTGACGGTGCACGAGCTCGGCCGGTATTCCGGTGGCTGCGCGAGCGCGGGGAGCAGGTCGTTGGTTCGCAGGTACCTGGCGGTGCGCTTGGCCAGGCGGGTCAGCCCGGTGACGCCGAGGGTGGTGTCCCCGCCCCCGCGCAGGATGACGGTTCCCGGTTCGAGGACCAGAGTGTCGGTGGTCATCCGCGTGTCAGGGCCGAGGACCCGCAGGGCGTTCAGCGCCGTCACGATCTTCATGTTGGACGCCGGTCGCAGGGGGGTAGTGGCCATCCGCGAGTAGATGGCGTCCCCGGTGCTGGCGTCGACCACGTCGAACCCGAACGTCGAGCCGATGCGAGGGTTGCTGATGCGTAGCGGGACGAGGAAGGCGATGGCGGCATTGGCCTGCGCACTGGAGACTCGGGCGCTCAGTTTCGCAGAGGCGGCGGCGGCATCGGCGCGCTCGGCCAGGGAGGGTGGGTCGGCGACCGCCGGACCGGCGGAGAAGACCAGGGCCGTGGTGCACACGGCGATGACGGATCGCATGGACACTCACGGTAGCCCGCGCCCGGCGGTGGTGGGTGGCCATGGGGGCCGTACGGGGCGATGCATCCCTACCAACCGACCGGAAACCGGACGAGGGAGCCTCCCAGAGCCGTCCGGTTTACACTGACAGAGACGCAGTTCAGGAATTGTCTCTGCGTGTCGAAGTACTCTGTGTAGGCACACGATGCTGGGAGGCTGGATGAAGCGCCGAGGCGTGGCTGTCGCCGCCGCGTTCGCGGCCGGCTGCCTGACCGCCACCGCAGTCGCACCCCTGCATGCCGCTCCAGAGCCGCGGCGCTACCTGTCTGGGTGGTTGCCCTACTGGTCCACCCAGACCTCCACCGCCAGTTTCCTGACCAACTCCGACCTGTTCAGCGACATCTCCCCGTTCTGGCACGACGCGCGCTGGGACGGCTCGAAGGTGTACATCCACAACCACCTGTCGCCCACCGCGCAGGCCGCCGCCCTGGCGAAACTGCAGGGACAGGGAGTCAAGGTCCTGCCGTCCATTACCGACGGGTCGGGCAAGGGCCGCATGGCCGACACGCTGTCCTCGGACACCAAGCGGGCCGCCCACGTCAAGGACATCGTCAGCCTCGTGCTGAGCAATGGCTACGACGGCATCGACCTGGACTACGAGGCGTTCGCCTTCTCCGACGGCAGTTCCTCATGGGCGGCCACCCGGCCGAACTGGGTGAAGTTCATCGCCGAGCTGTCCGATGCGCTGCACGCCGAGGGCAAGCTGCTCGCGGTCACGGTGCCGCCGATGTATGACGCCGACTACGACTCCTCCAGCGGCTACTGGGTCTACGACTACAAGGCCATGGGCGAGCACGCGGACCTGCTGCGGATCATGGCCTACGACTACTCGGTGGGTAGCCCTGGCCCGATCGCGCCCCTGAGCTGGGTGCAGAAGGTGGCCGCGTTCGCGCCGACCCAGTTGCCGGGCAGCAAGGTGCAACTGGGGATCCCCGTGTACGGCCGCAACTGGTTCACCGGCAAGACCGGCAAGTGCCCGGTGGGCCAGGAGATCAAGGACTCGAACTACTCGATGACCGCGGCCAATGCGCTCAGCCTGCTCGCCGAGGACGGTGTGGCTCCCAGTCAGATCGGCCGTGACGCAGCCTCCGGCGAACTCACCGTGTCCTACTCGATCGTGTACAAAGGGCTGACCGCCAAGGGCGACAAGACCGAGTGCACGGTCTCCCGCAAGGCGTTCTTCGCCGACGCCAAGTCGGTGGCCGACCGCGTACGGGTGGCCCGGTCAGCCGGGCTGGCCGGCGCAGCGCTGTGGACCATCGGCGGGGAGCCCTCCGACCAGTGGCCCGCCGTGCGCGAGGTCGTTGGCGTGCAGAAGGACAAGCCGGGGGCCCGTAAGGGGGCCGCGGTCAAGATCGGCGCACCGCGCTTCGTGACCCGGGGGCAGAAGGGGTCGATCACCGCCAAGGTCACCGTGGACGGATCGCCGAGTTCAGGCGGCAAAGCGGCACTGCAGGCCAACCCCACCGGCAAGGGTGGCTGGCGCACGGTGGCGCGCAAGCAGGTGCCGAAGTCCGGCCAGGTCGTCTTCAGCCATTCCCCCAAGCGCTCCTCGGCGTTCCGCGTGAAGGTCTCCGCGACCGGGACCCGCAAAGCCGCCCGCAGCATGGTCGTGCGCACGAAGGTGCGGGCCGCGGTGAGCGTCAACAGTTCGATCGTCGCCTTCACCGGCCAGCGGGTGCGGCTCACCGGGGTTGTGAGCCCGGGCCGCAAAGGAGTCCGTGTGGTTCGCCAGCGGCTGGTGGACGGTGGCTGGGTGACCTTCGGGAACGCGCGCACCCGTTCCGACGGGTCCTACCGGTTCAGCGTCACGCCGACGGTCAAGAACGGCAGTTACACCTACCGGGTCGTTTCCGCGCCATTTGCCGGCTTCGCCAAGGGTTACAGCTCCACGGTCAGTTTCCGCTCACGTTGAGCGGCTCTGACGGAGTCTGCGGCTGATTGCCGAGAGGGTCACTGATCGCTGAGCACCACGTCGCCCACCCGGCACTAGCCACCAACCACGCAGCGCTGCGGCAGCTCGAACCACCGCAAGTGTTCGAACTCCGGTGACATCTGTGCAGAGGGGCTCACGTCCGGGTCCGGCCGGGCGGCCAGCACATCCACCGCCTCCTGCAGGTACCCCGCGAGGGCGGACTCCTCGGCGGTGTCCTGGTGGTGGGGGTAGGCGAGACGGCCCTGCTCGTAGCGCAGTTGGTCCAGCCGCAGCGGTGGTTCCACCGGGCCGTTGCGGTGGCGCCACAAACCGGAGGCCGCATCGAACGTGTAGTCCTCGATGAGCCGGTAGCCCAGGTCGGCGATGAGTTCCACGGCTGCCACCACGTAGGCGAACACGGTCTCCGAGACGAAGTAGTTGAAGTTCACCCGGACCCACCCGGGCTTGATCCCCTCACACCCCCGGGAGATCTCAGTGCGCAACTCCTCGGAGCGATCGAGGTCGATGCCCAGGAGTCGGTGGCCGTATGGCCCGGCGCACGAACAACCACCGCGGGCCTGGATCCCGAAGAGGTCGTTGAGGATCGCCACCACCAGGTTGTGGTGCAGATACATGCCGCCCGGCCGGCGGATCACGAAACTCACGATCGACAACCGTTCCGCCTGCGGGTTGCCGAGTACCTCGATGTCCGGATGCCTTCGCCACGCGGTGATGGCTCGGCGCAGGAAGTCCTCCTCGTGGGCCCGGATGACGTCGGCACCCACGGCCTGTTTGAGTTGGAAGACGAGGCCCGCACGGATCGATTCCACGATCGCGGGCGTGCCGGCTTCCTCCCGGTGCTCGATGTCGGCGATGTAGAAGTGGTTCTCCGGGTTGACGTACTCCACGGTGCCGCCGCCCACAGCCTCGGGCACGCTGTTGTGCACCACGTCGCGACGCACGATCAGCAGTCCGGGGGTGCCGGGCCCCCCGATGAACTTGTGCGGCGAGAGGAACACCGCATCTGCGTAGGCTCCCGGCTCGGGCGGGTTCATGTCGATGTCGACGTAGGGACCCGCCGCCGCATAGTCCCAGAAGGCCAGGGCCCCATGCTCGTGCAGCAATGAGGAGATGGTCCTGGTGTCTGTCACGATGCCGGTGACGTTCGACGCGGCGCTGAACGAGCCGATCTTCAACGGCCGCTCGGCGTAGTCGACGAGCGCGGCACGCAGGCCCTGCACGTCCACGTGGCCGTCGATGTCCTCGGGAATGGTCACCACGGTCGCGATCGACTCCCGCCAGGGCAACTCGTTGCTGTGATGCTCGTACGGACCCACGAAGACGACCGGCCGCTGCTCCGGTGGGATGTGGGCGAGCAGCCCGTACTGACGGTCGAGGTCCGCCGGGATCCGCAGATTGAGCATCCCCACGAGTTTGTTGATCGCCCCGGTGGTTCCGGACCCGCAGAAGATGACGGCCGCGTCGCGGGCGTTGACGGCCTCCCCGATGATCCGCCGGGCATCCTCGCGAAGCCGGGTGGTCTGCAGGCCGGTGCCCGAGGACTCGGTGTGGGTATTGGCGTAGCGGGGCAGCACCTCGTCGCAGATGAAGTCCTCGATGAACCCCAGCGCCCGGCCGCTGGCCGTGTAGTCGGCGTATGTCACGCGACGCGGACCGTACGGCCCCGGCATCACCTGGTCGTCGCCGATGACTGCGGCCCGGATCGTCTCGAGGATCGCCGGCTGGGGCAGATCCGGGTCGGCTGGCGGCAGGTCCATGGCCGTACCGTAACTCCCAGCCCACACACAATCGCGCCCGTCGCGGGCACAAGTGGAACAATCGACCGTGATGAACGTCGCACCCGCCGAGTTGGAGTCCCCGGACACCGAGGTCGCCGCGGAACCTCCGTGGATCTGTCTGGTGTGGAACGACCCCATCAACCTCATGAGTTATGTGACGTATGTGTTCATGCAGTACTTCGGGTACGGCCGCGAGAAGGCCGAGTCCCTGATGTGGGACGTGCACACGAAGGGACGGGCAGTGGTCAACTCGGGCACCAGGGAACAGATGGAGCGCGACGCGACCGCGATGCACGAGTACGGGTTGTGGTCCACCGTGCAGAAGGACGACTGATGGGCCGCCGACGGCCGTTCTCGGTGAAGAAGGGGGAACTCGTCGCCCGCCTCAACGATCAGGAGCGCCGCGTGCTGGAGTTCGTCTGCGACGAGCTCACCTTGGTGCTCGCCGATCCCATGCCGGAGCCCGACGTCCCGGAATGGGCCCGCGAACTCGGGCTGTCCGGCGTCGGGGATGCCCGGCAGGCCCCGCGGGACCCGGTGGTGGCCCGGCTGCTGCCCGACGCCTACGACGATCCGAAAGAGGCCTCCGAGTTCCGCGGCCTGACCGAGGCGGGACTGCGCGCGACCAAGCTGGCGCACGTCTCGGTGGTGCGCGAGCAACTGCATCATGAGCCCACCGTCATCACCGACGACGTGAAGGCGTGGCTGGCCTTCTTGGCCGACGCGCGACTGATGCTGGGCACGCGACTGGACGTCACGGAGGACGACGACCTCGTGCCCAGCGACGACCCCGAGTTCAACCTGTACCTCTACCTCGGCTACCTGCAGCAGTCCCTGGTGGAGGAGTTGATGGGGCGCTGAGGGGCTGGCGCTGCCCTGTCAGGTCCGGTCGCAGTACCTGCGCCGGGGCCCCGGCACAATGGTCGGGTGCTGAAGATCCGCCGTGCACTCGTCGACGCGATGATCGCCCATGCCCGTAGCGACCACCCGGACGAGGCCTGCGGGGTGATCGCCGGTCCGGGGGGCAGCGACACCCCGACCCGCTTCATCCCCATGGCCAACGCAGCGCGCTCGACCACGTTCTACGAGTTCGAGTCCGGTGACCTGTTGCGCTTGTACCGGGAGATGGACGCCAACGACGAGGAGCCGGTGGTGATCTACCACTCCCACACCGCGACCGAGGCCTACCCTTCGCGCACCGACGTCAGCTACGCCTCCGAGCCGAACGCCCATTACGTGCTCGTTTCCACTCGATTGCCCGACACCGCAGAGGTGCGCAGCTACCGGATCGTGGATGCAGAGGTGACCGAGGAGGAAGTCCAGATCGTCGACTCCGTACCCTAGTGTTCATGGCAATCGACGTTCAGATCCCGACCATCCTGCGCACGTACACCGGCGGTGAGAAGACCGTGTCCGCTGAGGGCGCCACGCTGGCCGACCTGGTGGCCGATCTCGACGAGAAGTTCCCTGGGATCAGGGACCGAGTCGTCGACGACGCCGGTCTGCGGCGTTTCGTCAACGTGTACCTCAACGACGAGGACGTGCGGTTCCTCGACGGGCTGGGCACGAGCCTTTCCGACGGCGACTCGGTGACGATCCTGCCGGCAGTCGCTGGCGGCTGACTTGCGCTACCCCGACCTGCTGGCCAGTGTGGGCCACACGCCCATGGTCGGCCTCCCCAGGCTGAGCCCGACACCGGATGTCCGGTTGTGGGCCAAGCTCGAGGATCTCAACCCCACCGGTTCGGTGAAGGACCGGGCGGCGCTGGCCATGATCAGGCGAGCCGAGGCCGACGGCGTGCTCACGCCCGGGGCGACGATCCTGGAGCCGACCAGCGGCAACACGGGTATCTCCCTGGCCATGGTCGCCCGGCAGCGTGGTTACCAGTTGATCTGCGTGATGCCGGAGAACACCTCCGCCGAACGCACGCAGTTGCTGCGCATCTGGGGGGCAGAGATCGTCTACTCCCCGGCGCAGGGCGGGTCGAACGAGGCAGTGCGGGTGGCCAAGGAACTCGCGGCCAAGAACCCCGACTGGGTCATGCTCTACCAGTACGGGAACCCGGCCAACCCGCAGACTCACTACGACACAACTGGTCCGGAAATCCTCGCCGACCTGCCGGAGATCACGCACTTCGTGGCCGGGCTGGGCACCACCGGCACCCTCATGGGCGTGGGCCGCTACCTGCGCGAACACAGGCCGGACATACAGATCGTGGCCGCTGAGCCGCGCTACGGGGAACTGGTTTACGGCCTGCGCAACCTCGACGAGGGTTTCGTTCCCGAGCTCTACGACTCCTCGGTGCTCACGGCCCGCTTCTCGGTCGGCCCGCACGACGCCCTGATGCGCACGCGGCAACTGCTGCACGAGGAGGGCATCTTCGCGGGGGTCTCGACCGGGGCGATCCTGCACGCTGCACTCGGGCTGGCGGACCGGGCCGCAGGGTCGGGGGAGAGTGCCGACATCTGCTTGATCGTGTGCGACGGCGGGTGGAAGTATCTGTCGACTGGTGCGTACGAGGGCACCCTGGAGGACGCCGAGCAGGCCATCTCGGGGCAACTGTGGGCATGAGCGACGCCCCGTTGGGCATTTTCGACTCCGGGGTCGGCGGTCTGACCGTCGCGCGGGCGGTCATCGACCAACTGCCGCACGAGGCTGTCATCTACGTCGGCGACACCGCCCGCGGCCCTTACGGCCCCCTGCCCCTGGCCCAGGTGCGCGCCTATGCGCTGGACATCATGGACCACCTTGTGGAACACGGGGTGAAGGCTTTGGTCATCGCCTGCAACTCCGCGAGTGCGGCGGTGCTGCGCGACGCGCGCGAGCGGTACAGCGTGCCGGTGGTGGAGGTGATCCAGCCGGCTGTGCGGCGGGCGGTGCGGGTCACCGACAACGACCGGGTGGCGGTCATCGGGACACAGGCGACCGTCACCTCGGGGGCCTATGAGGACGCCTTCGCCGCGGCCCCGGACGTCGCGCTGCACATGCAGGCGTGCCCGAGATTCGTCGAGTTCGTCGAGGCCGGGATCACCGGCGGCCCGGAACTTCTGCGCGTGGCCCAGGAGTACCTCACGCCGCTGCGTGACGCCGGCGTCGACACGCTTGTGCTGGGCTGCACCCACTACCCGCTGCTGACCGGGGTGATCCAATGGGTCATGGGTGACGACGTGGTGCTCGTGTCCAGTGCCGAAGAGACCGCGAAGGACGTGTACCGGACGCTCGCGGCGCACGATCTGTTGCGTGAGCCCGGGCTACCAGAACCCGAACACCGGTTCCTGGCCACGGGGGACCCGCAGGCGTTTGCCACGATGGGACGGCGGTTCCTCGGCCCCGAGGTCCGGGAGGTGCATTCTGCGGTGGAGGTGGTCTCGTGAAGCTGACCGTGGTGGGGTGCACCGGCTCGTTCCCGGGGCCTGACAGCCCGGCGTCCTGCTACCTGCTCGAGCACGAGGACGCGCGTATCCTGCTGGATCTCGGCAACGGGTCGCTGGGACAGTTGCAGCGGTACGCCGACATCTACGACATCGACGCGGTGTTCCTCTCGCACCTGCACGTGGACCACTGCATCGACCTCTGTTCCTATTACGTCGCGCGCAAGTACCACCCCGATGGGGCGGCTGCGCGCATCCCGGTCTTCGGCCCGAAAGGCACTGCCGACCGCATGGCCGCGGCGTACGGGCTGCCGCTGACTCCCGGCATGCACGACGAGTTCAACTTCGTACGCCACGCACCAGACCCGACAGTGGTGGGGCCGTTCACGATCGAGACGGCGCGGGTCGCACACCCGGTGGAGGCCTACGCCATCAAGGTCACGGCCGGCGGGCGCTCGCTCGTCTACTCCGGGGACACCGGCCCCACCGATGCGCTGGTCGAGTTGGCCCGGGGGGCGGATCTGGCGCTGTTCGAGGCGTCCTTCGTGGACTGCCCCGGAAACCCCGTGAACCTGCACATGACCGGCGGTCAGGCAGCCGATGCGGCGCGGCGGGCCGGCGTGGGTCGCCTGCTCCTGACGCACCTGGTTCCGTGGAACGACGCTGCCGTGGTGCGGGCGGAGGCGGCGGCGGGGTTCGACGGTGACTTGCAGCTGGCCAGCAGCGGCCTCCGGGTGGAGGTTTAGCCCGCCCGGCGGACGTGACGGGCCGACCTGTGGTGCAGACGTTCCATCTCGCTGCTCGGGTCGGCAAACAGGTGCTCGACGAAGACCCGGTGGAAGCCCAGGCCGGTCTCGCGCAGATCGTCCTCGCGAAGTTTCTCGGCCGTCAGGGCCTCCAGGCCCGTGTACTTGACAGCACCGTCGATCTCGATGGCCAGACCGTCCAGCAGGATGTCCACGAAGAACTGCTTGCCCGACGCCCCTCGCCGGGGCACCCCGCAGCGGGACTCGGGGAATCCCGCCACCAGCATGTGGCCGCGGTAGAACGACTCGGCCGGGGATTCCGCGGCCGGGTCCGCCAAGCGGGTGACCGGGAGGTCGGCCCTTTCCTGCAGCAAACGCCGCACCCGCGTCCGGCACTGTTGCGAGGCCAGCGTGAACCTGTCCATGGTGCCTGCCAGAAGGGTGGCCACGGGGTCGACGACCATCAGGGCCTGCGGCAGTGGCAGATCGGCAGCTACGCCGATGGCAGCGGTGACCGGATCGACCGCCGGTCCCCACGGGGTTTCGACCGGTTCGAGCCGGCCGGCGGGTTCGATGTGGCGGTCGGGCCTGGACCTCGGTCCGGCGATCCGCGCCGGTCTTGAGGACCATGGTGCGAACCAGGGGTTGGGCAGTTCGTGGAATGCGGCTGCGGAGTCCGCGATGGCGAAGTGGTCCCTGCGGGTGACGAGTTCAGCGGCCACCCGCTGGGCATACCGCGTGCGGTCATCACGACCTGTCTCCTGAACGTAGACCCCGCGACGCAGCCGTGACAGGGCCCCGGACTCAATGGCCTCCCGCCACTTGTGTGCCGGAAGGCCCGCAGCCAGAATCTGCGCCCTGCTGAAGGGATGGGGCCCGAGCGGATGTGGAAAGTCCATTGATCCAGGGTGGTGGCCGCAGGGCGGGTCCGGGTGTGGCGATCGGAATCTGTGGACAGCCGGTGGCGACACCACAAGTGGGCGCCGGGGGTCTGTTTCAAGATCATTTCGCCCAGTTGTGGGCCGGATTTGGGCTGGATGTCGGAAATGACCGGCGTGCTGGGCGCCACAACTGGGCGTGGGGGCAGGCTGCGCGCCCACTTGTGGTGTGAGACGGCGGCGCACCCGTTGCCAAGTGCCTCAGTAAAGTCGGAGCCATGCGTACTGACGGCCGAGCTGCCGACCAACTGCGTCCGATCCGCTTCCACCGCGGCTGGCAGGACAACGGCGAGGGCTCCTGCCTGGTCGAGTTCGGCCGCACCCGCGTGCTGTGTGTGGCGTCGTTCGCCGCCGGGGTGCCGCGCTGGCGCCGCGACTCTGGCAAGGGGTGGATCACCGCGGAGTACGCGATGCTGCCCCGGTCCACGGACACTCGCGGCGCCCGGGAGTCCATCAAGGGCCGTCCCGGCGGCCGCACCCAGGAGATCTCCCGCCTGATCGGCCGGGCGCTGCGCGCGGCCATCGACGACTCGCTGCTCGGTGAGAACACCATCCAGGTGGACTGCGACGTGCTGCAGGCCGACGGGGGTACCCGCACTGCAGCGATCACCGGCGCGTACCTCGCGGTGGCAGATGCCTGCGCTTGGGCCCAGGAGAAGGGACTGATCCGCCAGTCGCCACTGCGCAACTCCGTGGCCGCGGTCAGCGTCGGGGTGGTCGACGGCGAGCCGCGCCTCGACCTGCACTACGACGACGACGTCAACGCGGACACCGACATGAACGTCGTGATGACCGGAGACGGGCGCTTCATCGAGGTGCAGGGCACGGCCGAGGGGGAGCCCTTCGAGAAGGCCACCCTGGATGCACTGCTCGACCTCGCGGTTGCCGGTTGCGCCGAACTCACGGGACTGCAGGAAAAGGCCCTGGCTACCGAGGGCCCACGCCCCGGGCGCCTGCTCGACGGCGGCCCGGCCGTGGTGAGCGACGGTGCCGCCCCGGGCGGGTCCTGATGACGTGGGTCCTCGCCACTCGCAACCGCGGCAAACTCGCGGAACTATCGGTCATCCTCGCTGATGCCGGGTTGCACGACGAGGTCCTCGACCTCGACGACGTGCATGTCCCCGACACCCGGGAGACCGGGGTCACCTTCGACGAGAACGCGCTGCTCAAGGCCCGGGAGGTCGTCGCCGGTACGGGGCTGCCGGCCATCGCCGACGATTCCGGGCTGGCAGTGGACGTCCTGGGGGGAGCGCCGGGCGTGTTCTCCGCGCGGTGGTGCGGGCGCCACGGTGACGATGCGGCGAACCTTCGTCTGCTGCTCGCGCAGTTGGCGGATGTACCTTCTGAACACCGCACCGCGCGGTTCGTGTGCGCGGCGGTGGCTGTCTGGCCCGACGGCCGGGAGGTGGTGGAGCGCGGGGAGCTCCACGGGACGCTGACCTTCGCCCCCCGTGGCAGCAACGGGTTCGGCTACGATCCGGTCTTCGAGGTGCAGACCCCGGCGGGACCGCGCACGACCGCTGAACTCGACGCGGAACACAAACACGCGATCAGCCACCGCGGTCGGGCGTTCCGGGCGCTGGTGACGCGTCACCTGGTCGCAGGTGCGGCGCCGCCCATTTAGGGTGGCTGCATGACACTCAACCTGCAATGGCAGGACCACGGCGTGCGGCCGCAGGACGACTTCTACCGGCACTGGCTGGGTCGGTGGCTCGACACCTTCGAGATCCCCGCGGACAAGGCGGAGTTCGCCTCGTTCACGGATCTGCATGACACCGCCCAGGAGCAACTCAAGGCCATCATCGAGGACCTGTCTGCGCAGCAACCCGACCCGGGCACCAACGCCGGCCGGATCGCGCTGCTGTTCAACGCCTTCATGGACACCGACGAGATCGACCGAGTGGGACTGGATGCGATCGCGGACCTGTTCGCGCAGGTCGACGCCCTGGTCTCCACCGCCGAGTTGCCTGCCCTGTTCGGCCGGCTGGAACGGCTGGGGGTCGGCTCGCCGCTGGGCGGTGCGGTGCACCAGGACAACCGGGACTCCAGCCGCTACGTCCTGGACATGTGGCAGAGCGGGCTGGGCATGCCGGACCGCGACTACTACCTGGAGGAGACCTTCACGTCGCAGCGGGAGGCCTACCGCGAGCACGTGGCGGCCATGCTGCAGCGCTGCGGTCTGGGTGGTGGCGAGGATGCAGACCGCATCGTGACGCTGGAGACCAGGCTGGCGCAGGGCCATTGGACCCAGGTCGCCAACCGCGATCCGGTGCGGACCTACAACCAGTACCGGCTCGGGGAGTTGAGCGACCTGACGCCGGGCTACGACTGGGGTGCCTACCTCGACGCCATCGGCGTGACGGGTCGCATCGAGACCCTGAACATCGCACAGCCCGACTACGCCCAGGCCTGTGCGCGCTTGCTCGATGAGGTCGACCTGGCCGATTGGCGGCCCTACCTGCGCTGGCGGATCCTGAACTCGTTCACCGGGCTGCTGTCCGAGGAAACGGTCCAGGCCTCGTTCGAGTTCTACGGCAAGGTCCTGCGGGGGGTTCCGCAGATGCGGCCCCGCTGGAAGCGCGGAGTGGACCTGGTGGAAGGCATGGTCGGCGAGGCGCTCGGCCAGGAGTACGTGGGCCGCCACTTCCCGCCGGAGAACAAGGCCCGCATGGTCGAACTGGTGGACAACCTGCTGGCGGCGTTCGAGGTGTCCATCGATGGCCTGGCCTGGATGACGGAGCAGACGAAGCAGGAGGCCCACGCCAAACTCAAGCGCTTCACGGCCAAGATCGGCTACCCGGAGGTCTGGAAGGACTACTCCGACATGGACTTGGTGCCCGGGCAGTTGATTGCGTCGGTACGGGCGGCCCGGGAGTGGCACCACGACTACGAGGTGAACAAGCTCGGCGGCCCGGTCGACCGCCACGAGTGGCACATGAACCCGCAGACGGTCAACGCCTACTACAACCCCGAGATGAACGAGATCGTCTTCCCGGCAGCGATACTGCAGCCGCCGTTCTTCACCATGGCCGCCGACGACGCCGTCAACTACGGCGCCATCGGGGCGGTCATCGGCCACGAGATCTCGCACGGCTTTGACGACCAGGGCTCGCAGTTCGACGGGGACGGCAACCTGCGCAACTGGTGGACCGACGCCGACGACGAGGCGTTCTCCGACCGCACCCGGGCGCTCATCGACCAGTACGCAGCGTACGAACCGGTCGATGGTCACACACTCAACGGTGAGTTGACGCTGGGGGAGAACATCGCCGACGTGTCGGGGCTTGCCGTTGCGTACCGGGCCTACCAACTCTCGCTGGGTGGGCGACCCGCGCCGGTCGTTGACGGGCTGACGGGGCAGCAGCGGTTCTTCGTCGGCTTCACCCACGTATGGCGGGCCAAGACCCGTCCGGAGGAGACTGTCCGCCGGATCACGATCGACCCGCATTCCCCGCCCGAGTACCGGGTGTTCGGGACGCTGGTCAACACCGACGCCTTCTTCGACGCCTTCGATGTCAAACTCGGCGACGGCATGTGGCGCGAACCCTCCGACCGTGTGCGGATCTGGTGAGCGAGGACGACGACGCGTTCTACGAGCCGTGGCGCGACCCCGACCGGGACTACGCGGCCACGCCGCCCCCCACCTCCCACACCGGCGCCGCCGGCCGTGTGGAGAACGTGGTCCTGGGGGTCGGGCGGCTGGTGGACAGGGCGCAGTCCCGGTTCGCGCCGGTGGCCTTCGGGTACGCGGTCTTCAAGAAGTACGCCGACGACGAGGGCAGCCGGCTGGCGGCGCTGCTGGCCTACTACTTCTTCCTGAGCATCTTCCCGCTGGCCATCGGTGGTTATGCCATCCTGCGCACCATCGCGGACAACAACCCCGACCTCATCAACCAGCTGGTCGAGCAGGTCGTGCCACCGGAGTACCAGGAGCAGATCATTGCCTCCTACGACACGCTGCCCAGCGGCGGGGCGGCGCTGGCGATCGCGCTCATCGGTCTTCTCATCGCCGGTACCGGGGGCGCATTCGCGCTCTATGCCATGGTCAACCAGGTCTTCTGCGTGCCGTACCGCTTCCGTTACGGTTTCGGCCCACGTTACCTGCGGGTCCTGCTGACGCTGCTGCTCATCGGGATCGGGGTGGTCGTCATCGCCGGCACATCCCTGCTGATCGGGCAGTACGTCCCCGGCAGCTTGCAGGGACTGGCCAGTTCGGTGATCACGTTCGCGGTGGTGGCGGGGATTCTGTTCGCCGCGCCCAAGATCCTGACACGTCGGCACGTGCACTCCGCGGAAGTCGTCGTCGGGGCTGTGGCCGGTGCGCTCGTGTTTACCGCGATCCTGGCGCTGGCCGGCTTCATCACCGGCCGGACGCTCGCCAATTCCTCGGCCATATACGGCGCGATGACGACGGTGGTGGCCTTCATCTCGGTGCTGTTCCTGGCGTCCAACGCGATCGTCTTCTGCTACGAGGCCTCCGTGGTCTGGGCGTGGCGCCTGTGGCCGCGCGGCGTCGACATCAACAACCTGTTCCCAGCAGACGAGCGGGCGTACGCATTGTTGTCGCTGATGGACGAGCGGATGCCCTCGCAGCGCAACGGCATCTACTTCGACGCCCACGGGCATGAGGACGACCGGCGGCCGGAGCTGGAGGCGTTGATGCGCCGCCCGGAGGGTGTGCCGCGATCACCGTACGACGTGCCGCCGGACGATTCCGAGGGGTAACCGCAGCCGTCGCAGCGGCGCGCCCGAAGCAGGGCGTCACCCGAACTCCGAGACCGCCAGGCGTTCACAGGGCGACCAGTCCTGGTCGGGGTTGGTGTCCTCCAGGCGCAGCAAGGCGCCGTAGATGTCGTCGGGCTTGACCGAAACGCCCAGGTGCGTGAATGGCGTGGCGAACATGCTCAGGGCCCCGACCACGCCCATCGTGAAGACCAGGCATGAGCCGATGAGGACGATGGCCAGGCGGGGACGGTCCGGCAGGCTGACCATCATCAGCGTCGCGAAGACGAGCACTCCGAGATCGATGACGAGCCACACGATCAGGGGTAGTTGGAAGGCCGAACTGAGGATACGTTTCTGGCGGGCGTTCTGCGCGTCCTGGAAGGCCGACATCGTCTGGGCCTGGGCCTCCTGCTGCGTGCTGGTGCGTACGGGGAGGTCCCCGATGCTGGCGCGCGTCCGCGCGGCCCAGGCAGCGGTGTTCTCGTCGCCGGTGAGGTCACCGTTTTCCGCGGAGGTCCAGGAATCTGTGGCCACAGACCGCATGAGGCAGACGGTGTCACGGCGGACCTGATCGGCCGGTGATGAGGGGAAGTAGTCGGCGTTCTCGAACACGTCGGCGAGGGCGACGGCCTCCTCGCGCGCGCTCTGCCGTACCTCCTCGTAGACCTGCACGGAGAAGAAGAGCATCAGGCCAAGCATGATCCCGAGCACGCCGCTGACGTAGGCGAGCGCGTCGGTAAGCACCCCGCCAGCGGCGTGTTCGGAATCGTCCTCACGACTGGCGACGTAGCGACGCAGGAGGATGCCCGTGCCGATGCCCAGTGCGGTGCCGAGCAGCAGTCCGAGCCAATTGAGCGCAACCAGCGTCACGCCGGACATCCTGGCAGAATCCAGCGGCCGTGGTGATGCCAGACGAGGACGATCCGTGTCCGTGGCAGCGCGAGGACTGCCGTTGCTCCTGGCGATCGAGGACAGCTGGATCCCGCGTCACCTCCGGCGCTGGATCGTCACGCCATCGATGATTACCGGTCCTCCGCCCAGCGACACGAGCCGCAGGTAGCCACGTGCCGAGGCGGGCCAATCCACGGAGAACTCCTTGGCATGCCTGCCAGCGGCCGTGCCCTGTCGGTCGGCGCCGGCCTGCGAGAGGTCGATGACCTTGAGCAGTTGACCCCTGTGCCGGACTTCCAGTCGTCCGCAGTCGCTGCACGCCACCGCGGTCACGGACACGGCTTCCGTGCGCCCGATCCGGATCGACAACGCAGAACGGTAGTCCACGGCCCTGAGTGCCTTCTTCTCGGAGAAGAACCGGCCCTTGAGCGGGGCCCACCTCCCCGACGCCTTCAGGGGAGGCCTGATCGAGCGGGCGGCTCACGCAACTCCAATCAGACCACCCGGACCAGTGGCCGACCCCGTCGACGGCGCGAACGCTGGCACAGACGGTCTTGCCCCGCCCGATCGTGAGCCGACGTACGCGCTCCGGGGACGAGTCGGCGTCATTGACGATTACTGGTTCTTCGAAGTTCCCCAGGACCCCGCTCTGGCGTGTACGGATCTGGTAGGAAGCGAGGCCGGAACCGCCGCGGTCGGCACCTGAGTACCGAAGCCTCGGGATCCCCTTCCTGGCAATTGCCGGCAGGTCGTCGATGGCGACCTTCGGATCCTGGCTGTCGACCATCCACGAAAGCAGTGGCGTCTGCGCCGCACCCCCCGGGCCTTCCGCCTTTGCGCGGAAGGTGTGCTTCCCGTCGGCGAGTCCGGTCAGCCGCAGCGGCGATGCGCACGGCTGTCCGACACCGTCGATGAAGCAGGTGACGGCAGCGCCATCGATGGACGTGGCGAACTCGATCGTGGCGTCCGGCGTGGTGAACGACCCCTCCGCAGGCCCGCGAACGATGGCGATGTCGGGAGCTGCCGCCAGCGAGACCTCGGGAGTCGTGGCAGGCGGCGACTCGAGGCCGGCCTCGTTGCGTCCGGTCACGGTGAAGATCAGCGGTGTCTCCGCGGTCAGACCGGTGAACGTGGACTGCTGGCTCGACCCCGCCTCGTCCTGGCATGTCCCACCCAGCAGGCAGACCCGGTAACTGTCCATAGGCACGCCGCCGTTGCTGGCCGGCGGGATCCAGGAGACGACCGCCGAACCCGGCGCCGACCCTGCCGCCGCACGCACGTTGCGAGGGGCGCTCGGCGCGTCAGGCAGGGTCAAGGGGTTGCTCTGGTCCGACTCCGGACCCCGACCCGTGGCACTGATCGGCGTCACGGTGAACGTGTAGGTCACGCCTGTCTGCAGCCCCGGAACCGTGGCCGTGACCGCATCGCCGGGGAACTGGAAGAGGGTTCCACCCGGCGACACCGCGATCTCATAGGAAGTGACGCCCGCCCGGGCCGATGACGGCGTCGGCGGCTTCCAGGTGATCTCCGCCTCTCCAGGGCCACCGCGCTTGGCCTTCACGTCGGTCACCTTCTCAGGCACGCCCAGCGGAGTGACCGGTGCACTTGGGGAGGACTGGTCACCAGGCGCCGCACCGTTGATCGCTTGCACGGTGAACCGGTACGGGCGTCCGTTGGTCAGGCCGGACAGCGTCATCGCCGTGGTGGTTCCGGTCACCGTGGTGTCGATCGGAGTCTCCGGGAAGGTTTCGCCCGGCTGCCGGAACTCGCGGATCCGGTAACTGTCGATCGGCGCCCCACCGGTGGCGGAGGGCGGATCCCACTGCAGACCGATCGACTGGTCTCCGGCGTACCCGTGACGTTGGACGGCGCGCTGGGAGCCTCCGTGACCACGTCGATGGGTTCGGACGGGTGAGATGCCGGTGACTCGGTTCCTCCCGAGATCGAGAACACGGCGACTCGGTAGCGGCCCGGCGCGACGTCGGGGAACGACGTTGCGGTCTGACCACCGGGAACCAGCTTCTCGAGAGGGCTGGACCCGTCCTCCGGATAGGCCACGACGCGCCAGTCGTGTCCGGTCGGCTGAACCGGCCCGAGCGGATCGGACCACTGGATGTCCAGGGTCCGGCCGGGGCTGAGGTCGACCTCGACGTCCTCCGGTGCTCGAGGCGCAACGGACGTAACGGCCACGATGCGGTGCGAGCGGTAGCCCTTGTTGTTGTCCTCGTGGACCTCGTCGGCCACCCCGTCGGAGTCCACCTTCGCGAAGAAGCGCGGAGCGCCGCCCGCGTACCTCGCGTCGGGCGTCCAGTCCAGGTAGGCGAATTGCGACCCGCGCGCCGGGATGGCGCCGAGGTTCGAGATCTTGCCGATCGACACGCCACCTACGTCGGGATCGGCGTCGAAGAACTCGACGGCGACACCCGCGGGCTGGTCCTTCAGGCTGTAGTTCTCGACCTGTGCGCGCAGGCACAAGGGCACTCCGGGCGCTGCGTACTCGGTGGTGGGCACCCGTGGGTCGTTCGGGGCGCACGGCCCACGGAACACCTGGACGCCCGGTGAGATGAAGCGTGCGGAATCCGACGAGATACCGGCTTGCTTCTCGTAGTCCAGCAGCCGCGGCAGTTTCAAGGTGACGTCCGGCTTCTTGCCGTACATCTGCTGCCACCATGTCCTCGGAGAGCCCGGTGGCGCGATGCCCGGACTGACCGCGTAGTCGAGGACCAGCGCCGCACTCTCGTTCCAGTACGCGAACGGCTTCACCGTGTACGCGGTCTCCCCGAAGCTCTCATCGATGCCGCCGAGGATCGCGGCCAGCTTCGTCGTGTCGCCGACGGACGTCTTGGTGTTGGTCAGGCTGGAGTTCTTGTAGTCGCCGGAGACCTCGACGCTGACCTTGACCAGGCCGGCGACGTTCCCGCCACCCTTCAAGGTGCCACCGACGTTCCAGTCCTTCTCGGTGGACGCCTCCTCGGCGGTCACCTTCTCCTTCGTCAACGTATAGGTGAAGTCGCTGAAGTCGGACAGTTCGAACTCCTGCTGTGCGAAGGGCCCCACGGGCGGACTCTGGGCGTCCTTGGCAGTGGGCGAGATGAAGGGGTTCTCCTGCTCAGTGAGGTCTTCGGGGTAACTGAGGATGTTCCCCGGCTGGTGGTTCACGTTGAGATCCACCGCGTCCGGCGAGTTGATGTCGATCCACCGCTTGGTGATGGTGTGCGGGTCGTGGTGAGTACGTACGCCGAAGGCTGCGTGCCACCCGGCTGGTAGATCGGGTACTCGAGGGTGTCATAGGCCCGCCGGATCGCGTAGATCTTGTCGGTGTTGCGCGCCTTGACGTTGACCTCAATGGTGTCCTTCGTCGTAGTGGCATCGACGTTCTTGAACTTCTCGCCGTAGCCGCCGCGGATCTCCGCCTCGACGTCGACGACGTCGAACAGCGAGAACTCGGCGCTGGCCTTGGCGCTGACCGCCCAGTCCTCGGTTGACTCGCTTGTCACCTCGGTGGTCGCCTCGGTCTTCTTCTCGTACTCCGAGGTGAAGAAGCAGACCGGTGGCACCAGATATTGATTGCCGGCGTAGCAGAAGTTCGGGTCGTACATGCGGCCGTCGAGGACGTCGAAATGGGTAGGCGGAGCGTTGAGGATCACCGACGGCTCGAGTGTCGTGTACCGGCCCGGGACCGGGTCCCCGAGTTCAGCCCGGCCGTCGAGGGCCATGGAGGCGAGCTCCGGGGTGTCAGGAGCGCCACAGTCCGAAATGAACTGTGGGCTGCCGAAGGTCATCTTCCCTTGGCTGTTCAGACTCGCGAAGTTGAAGAAGGCCCGTTCTCCGGAGGAACAGCCCGAGTCCGTCCTGGCCGCCACAGCGATCTGTGGGAACGCCCGCACAGACGCCTGTCCCGGCACGGGCGCGACCACCTGTTCATTGGTGGGACGGGTGTCCAGAACCGTCATCTCGGCGAAGGGGATTGTGAACTGCGAGTCCAAGGTTCTGAACACATTCTCGTAGGTGCCGACATCAACGACATCGATGAAACCGTTGGGCTGGTTCAAGATGCCCCACTCGGGCATGGACACCAACTCATCGACACCGTCACCGGTCAGGTCGCCGACCGATTCGATCTGCGAGTGGAAGTTGCGCCACTGGCCAGTGTCCAGCACCGCGCCGTCCATCGTTCCCATCAACTTCTCTTTGAGCGTGAACGAGGCGCCTGACGGTACCAACTCCGTCAGCCTGCCGTTCCCCTGGATCCCGGAGCCGACGAACAGCCGGGGCTTCTCCGGCCCGTTGCCGCTGGTGTCGCGGACAACCGCAGCCCCCGGACCAGCCTGCTCGTCACCGCTGCCCGGCAATCCTGACAACGAAGGAGTGATCGTCTGGGGCGGTACTGCTTCCTGCAGATCGCCCTGGCCATCGACCTTGAGCAATGCAGCCCTGTAATGCCGGTCCGCCGCGGTGCTGCTCTGGGGTGCCCACAGGACCGCGACCTGATCGGAGCCGGCCCCGGTGAAGTCCGCCACCGCCAACGACGGACTAGTGGCGACACCCCCGTTGTTGGAGTACACGGGGCCATAACTCAGAACGGGCCCTGCAACCGACAGTCCCGTCACTCGGCCATTCGCATCACGCTGCACCCCGATGCGTGCGACCCTCAGTTCGTTCGTGCCCGCCTGCACGTAGGACACGACCAGAGACCGGGCGGCATCAGTGCCGAATCTGCCAGGAACGAGCGCCACCTCTGTGAGATCGCTCGGTTGACCCCCCGGCAGCGCGACGTGGAATGTCTGGGCGAAGCCGTTGAGTTGGTGGTTCGCGTCATAGGCCGGCCGTGACCAGGTCACGCAGATGGCGGACTGCCCGCTGCATCCGATGCCGGTTCCTGCATGCGCCAGGCCCGGTTCCAGCGAGGGCCGCCACACGTCATCGGGGTACTTGATGAGATCGAGGTCGGCTTCCACAGCCCTCGATCGGTACTGCGACGTTGAGGACTTGGACAGGCTGGCCGCCACGCTGGTCCCGTTCACGACCGGGGGTTGATGACCTTGAGCTCGCCGTCGATCTGCAGACTGGCCCGGCGCACGTCGATCTTGGGGATCCGTCCCAGTTGTTGATCCAGTTGCCCCCTGCTTTCGACGAGGACCAACCCTTCTCGCCCGATGGACCGACGGTTCTCGAAGCGGTCGACGGGGCCCGGGGTCTGGACTGCCGCCGGAACAGCCTGGGCGACGCCCGGAGCCGCCGCGACTGCGGCCGTGGGAGTTGCGGCGAGGGCCGGGCCAGCCGCGCTCATGGGGAGCGCGATGACGCCGGCCACACCGAAACTCAGGACCGTTCTGGCCGTGACAACAGAGGTGCGTTTCGCGATCCCACTGACCATTGCGGACCTCCCAGGGTCAAGAGCCCCGAAACTACGGGACGTCGACAGGGAGGTTCAACTCGAGCGGTGGAACGGTAGGGGGCGTCTGCACTTCGGTGCGGGTGGGGAGACTTGAACTCCCACGTCCTAGGACACAGGAACCTAAATCCTGCGCGTCTGCCAGTTCCGCCACACCCGCGTGGCTACCAGCGTAGGCGCGACGTCGCGCCCCGGGTTCAGAGGCCCAATTCGGCGCGCAGTTTCGCGACGTGTCCCTTGGCCTTGACGTTGTACATGGCCCGGTCGATCTTCCCGTCACTGTTGATGACGAACGTCGAACGGATCACGCCGACGTACTTCTTGCCGTAGAGGCTCTTCTCGCCCCACGCTCCGTAGGCCTCCAGCACCTCGTGGTGCGGGTCACTGACCAGCGGGAAAGTGAGTGTGTCGCGATCGCGGAACTTGGCCAGCTTCTCCGGTGCGTCGGGGCTGATCCCGACCACTTTCACGCCGGCGGCGTTCAGGGCGTCCAGCGAGTCGCGGAAGTCGCAGGCCTGTGTCGTGCAGCCCGGAGTCATGGCGGCGGGGTAGGCGTAGAGCACAACCGTGGAGCCGGCGAAGTCGGACAGGCGCACGGTGTTGCCCTGATCGTCGGTGAGGGCGAAATCGGGGGCGGGGTCGCCGGGTTCAAGTCGGACGTTCATGGACAAAGGGTAGGTTCGGCGTCAAGGGTCTGCAAATGGACACTGCAGGGACCGTCAGCCGGGTCCTTATTGCGAACTGTTCGCAATAAGGATTTAGACTGGCCGATGTGAACACTGTCGCCATGCACATACCGGATGGGTTCCTGGATGTCCCCGTGAGCCTGCTGTCGTACTTGGTGACCGGGGTGATCCTCGCGATAGCCGTGGTCAAGGCGCGCACGGAACTCGACGATCGCACTGCGCCGCTGGCTGGGTTGACTGCGGTGTTCATCTTCGCCGCGCAGATGATCAACTTCCCGGTCGCGGCCGGCACGAGCGGGCACCTGCTCGGCGGCGCGCTTGCGGCGATCCTGGTGGGCCCGTGGGTGGGCATGCTGGTGATCGCGGTGGTGCTGGCGGTGCAGGCGCTGCTCTTCGCCGACGGCGGGTTGACCGCGCTCGGCGCGAACATGCTGAACATGGCCATCATTGCCACAGTCGTGGGCTGGATCGTGTTCCGCCTGGGGCTGCGGTTCGTGCGCTCCCGGACAGGAGCCGCGGTAGTTGCCGGTGTCGCCGGCTTCGTGTCCGTCCCGGCCGCCGCCCTGGGTTTCGTCGCTGAATACGCCGTGGGTGGCACGGCCCCGGTGTCGATCTCCGCAGTGGCTGCCGCGATGGGTGGGGTGCACGTTCTCATCGGCATCGGCGAAGGTGTCATCACCGGCATGGTGGTTGCCGCGGTACTCGCATCCCGGCCCGACATCGTCGTCGGCGTGCGAGGGACTGCATTGGCCGGTCCGGTCGTGCGCCCCGAGGCGGTGACAGTATGAAGCGCCTGTTGATCATCGGTGCGCTGTTGGCGGTCGTTCTGGCAGCCGTGGTGAGTTTCTACGCATCCTCCCAGCCCGACGGACTGGAGAAGGTCGCTGGCGACCACGGCATCCTGGCTCAGGAGCGGGAGTCCGCGACCTCCACGTCGCCGCTGGCGGGTTACAGCCTCAGCGGGGTGGGCGATCAGCGGGTCAGCGGAGCGGCCGCCGGCCTGGTCGGCGTCGCGGTGACCGCGGCGGCCGGATTCGGCCTCTTCTACGCCGTGCGGCGGCGGTCCTGAGCGCGACCGGTCTGCTCGACCGCGGTTATGTCGATGCGGCCTCCGTGCCGCATCGCCTGAACCCCGCGGCGAAGGTGGTGGCGATCACGGTATTCGTGTTCGTCGTCGTCCTCACGCCGCGGGAATGGTTCGCGGTCTTCGCGGGGTACGCCGCATTGCTGCTGTCGGTGCTGGTGGGGGTGGGTGTGCGGCCGGGGCGCATCGCGCGCAGTCTCACCCTCGAGATCCCCTTCGTCGCCTTCGCTCTGCTGTTGCCTTTCGTAGGGCCGGATCCGGCCGGATTCGCGGGCCTCTCGGTCCCGGGCATGTGGGCGGCATGGAACATCCTGGTCAAGGCCTCGCTGGGAGTGCTGGCGGCGACGCTGCTGGCGGCGACCACGTTGCCGGTGGACATGGTCGCCGGTTTGCAGGCGTTGCGGCTGCCCGCGCCCATCGTGGCGATCTTCACCTTCTTCATCCGGTACGTCGACGTGGTCGCCGACCAATGGCGTCGCATGCGCGTGGCACAGCAGGCGCGCGGCTTCAACGCCTCCTCGCCGCGGTCGTGGCCGGCCCTGGCCAGGACGCTCGGTGCGCTGTTCGTGCGGTCCTTCGAGCGCGGGGAGCGGGTCCACCTCGCGCTGGTGAGCCGGGGCTATGACGGGAAATTGCCACCGGCGCCGGCGGGTCTGCCGCGATCATGGGCCATCGCGAGCCTGTTGCCCGGCACCGCGGCGGCAATCCTGCTGATCGGGGTGATCGCAGCGTGGTGATCGAACTGGACGCGGTGGACTACACGTACCCCGATGGAACGCCTGCGCTGCGGCAGGTGTCGCTCGCGGTGGAGTCCGGGGAGCGCGTCGCCCTGCTCGGCCCGAACGGTGCCGGAAAGACCACCTTGGCGCTACACCTCAACGGGGTGCTGACCCCGCAAGCCGGCGAGGTGCGCGTCGCCGGTCGGCCCGTGGGCCCTGACACGGTGCGGGAGACGCGCAGGATCGTGGGTCTGGTCTTCCAGGACCCCGACGACCAGCTGTTCATGCCGACCGTGCGCCAGGACGTGGCGTTCGGGCCGCAGAACTTCGGCCTCGACGACCTGGATGGCCGGGTGGCGCGGGCACTGTCCGCTGTCGGTATGCAGGATGCCCGTGACCGGGCCCCGCACCATCTGTCGTTCGGCCAGCGGCGTCGGGTGGCGATCGCGACAGTGCTGAGCATGGATCCGCAGATCCTGGTCCTCGACGAGCCGAGTTCGAACCTGGACCCGGCCAGCAGGCGGGAATTGGCCGACGTCCTGACCTCATTGGACGTGACCATGCTCATGGTGACCCACGACCTGCTGTTCGCCCTGCAACTATGCCCGCGCAGTGTGGTGCTGGCCGAGGGCCGGGTGCAGTACGACGGTCCCACCCGGGAGTTGCTGGCGGACCCGGATCTGCTGACCCGCTTCCGGTTGGAGTTGCCGTACGGCGTCGTTCTCGACCCTGCGGATGGATAGAGTGGGGGCATGTCTGATGCGTCCGATGCTGTGGTGCCCGTTGCGCCCACCGGAGTCGAGAAGAAGCCGTCGCCGGAGGTCGTGAAGGGGCAGCCGCAGCCGGTTCAGCGCTCGATCGCGGAGATCGAGTCGGACATGGAGGCCACCCGCGCCCGGCTCGCAGCCACGCTGGGCGAGTTGAAGGTGGCCGCGCAACCCAAGACGATCCTCAACCGCCAGGCCGAGAAGGTGAAGGGCTTCTACGTCGATGAGTACGGTGCCGTGCGCATCGACCACGTCGCCATCACCGTCGGCGTGGTCGTCGGCGTCATCGTCCTGCGACGCACGTGGAGGCGGGTCACCAGCTGATGGTCCCGATCAAGCTCCTGCACGATCGGGTGCTGGTGTCCGAAGAGGCCGAGGGGGAGCGGCAGTCCAGCGGTGGCATCCTGATCCCCGCCACCGCGTCGGTGGGCAAGCGGCTCTACTGGGCGAAGGTGGTCGCGACCGGTCCGAACGTCCGGCACATGACCCCGGTGACCGGGTCCTCTTCGAGCCGGAGGACCGCGCGGTGGTCGGTTGCAGGGCAGCAGTTACGTGATGCTGCGCGAACGCGACGTGCATGCGGTAGCAGCGGAGCACGTCGATGTCGAGGAGACCGGGCTCTATCTGTAGGCGTCCACGGCGTCGCTGAGAGATCGTGCGCGTCACGTCCGGCCCTTGCGCCCACCACCGCTGGCCGGCCTGTGTCTGAGGCCCCCGGGGCGGGAGTGCACGGGCGGACCGCTGCTATGCTCGGGGACGTTGCGCCGCTAGCTCAATTGGCAGAGCAGCTGGCTCTTAACCAGCGGGTTCGGGGTTCGAGTCCCTGGCGGCGCACTTCTCGTGTTGGGCCCGACTCCGGGTCCTGAGGAAGGTGGCCTACGGCCCCTCCTGGTGCCTGATTCATGTCGCTGACGCGGCGGAATCGTGCGGGAACCGTCTTCGGGACCAAAGGAATACCACCAAGCAGACGCCGGTGAACGCGGCTCCGCTGACTCCGTGTGCGCGCAGGCCGTCGACCATGGCGTCGCGCTGCGCGTCCGCGATCTGTTCCACCTGCTCGACCGGTACCGCGTAGTTGGCCGCGACGTTCTCGGATGTCACGCCCTCACGGATGCTCTCAGCGATCTGGACAGACTGCGGCGACGTCAGGCCCTCGCTCTCCAGCGTGCTCGACAGAGAGGCGGAGAAGGTGTTGAACACGATCGTGGACATCACGATCACCCCGACGGCACCGCCGATGTTGCCAGCGGCACTGCGGAAGGCGGACGCACTGCCGTCCTCGCCCGGGGGAGCCAGGTCCATCACGGCGTTGGTCAGTGGGATGCCTGCCCCGACGGAGGCGACAGCGTAGAGCCCGGTCACCAGGACCAGGACCCACATCGGCGATCCAGGACTGATCAGAGCGCTGAGGAGCAGGCTCACCGCCAGCCCCAGGAGCATGACGGAACCGGCGACAGTGATGCCGCGCTCCCGAAGAAGCCATCGGGTGATCACCGCTCCGACGATGGCTGCCGCCTGAGCGGGCAGCAGCGCGACCGCGGTCTGCAGGGCGTTGAGGCCGTAGATGTACTGGAGTCCGACGGTCATGTAGAACCACAGGTTCGCGAACGACATGAGGATGACAATGATCAGCAGGAGGAACATTCCGCCCTGTTCCAGCGCCGCCAGCGACAGGGACGGGGATTCTGTGCGGCGCAGAGCCCAGGCCAACGCGGCGAACGCGATCACTGTCATGCCCAACCGGACGAGGGCGCCGGCCGAGAGCAAACCGTCCCGGTTCGCCGCGCTCAAGAACTGGACGGCCGCCATCAACAACACACCAGCCAATGCCGGGGTGAGCAACTCGCGCGAGTCGCCCGAGTCCTCCGTCCGAGGCAGGTACTTGCGCGACGCCATGAGTATGACCAGCCCGCTCAGAGCCCAGACCGCCGCCACGAGCCGCCAGCTGCTGTGGTCGAGGAGTAGTCCTGTCAACAGCGGCATGGCGAGGTAGACGATGGGACCGACCATCGCGTAGGTGGAGAACGCAGAAGCGCGCGCCTGCTTGTCCGACACCGTCGAACTGAGCAGGGCGAGCGCGACCACGATGAACCCCGAGGCGCCGATGCTTTCGAGCACGAGGCCCGCCACGGCGACAGCCATGACGGGCGCCACCGCGACCACGGCGTTTCCAACGGTGAAAAGGATCCCGCACCTGGTGATGAAGCGACGCTCTCCCCAGCGGTGACCGAGGATGCCGGCGAGGAAGATGACGAGGAGTCCGGCGATGCTGGGGAGCTGCCGCAACAGCGAGCCCTGCTCCTCACTTGCCCCGAGGCCCTCCAGCATGGGGACGACCATGTAGTTGTAACTGGCCGGGACTGTGGTGGCCGCGCCCACCACGATGCAGACCCCCGCGAGTACACGACGCTGGTCACCGGTGAGCAGGTCGCGTCGCGACGCGGAGGTGCGTCCCGAGTGGCGGAGGTTGCGATGGCGCGTTCGCACGACGCACATACCCTTCCCTGCGACGCCTTGCGGGTCGATCCGCGGCCCGCAGCGGTTCGAGTGCCGACCCTCTCGCGAAGTTCAGTACTCCACCATTCTGACGCAGCAGGCGAGCGATGGTGTGGGGAACGGCTTATCAAGCCACGGTCCGGAAGGTGCGCCCGTCCATCCTGTCTACATGTAGAAGTACGGCGGCATCCATCCGAGATAGGCGTCGTCGGCGAACCCCCGGATGGGCAGGATCGCCACCGCGGACGATGTCGTCGAGACCATGCGGCCGTCGCCGAGGGACACCGCGATGTGACCGTGACCTCCGCCGATGGCACTGGACCACACGACCACGGCCCCGCGCGGGGGTGTGCCCTCCGTGTGGTGCAGTTCGGGTGGGGACTGCGTCCACACCAGGTGCGCCGAGGGCGGGCCGCTAGCGCGACCGAAGGCCAGGTCCACGAACCGCAGGCAGAACCCGCTGTCGCGCACGGCGCCGACCTGGGACAGCGCCCAGCGCACAGCCAGCTCGGCGGAACGCGGGTTGCGGAACCCGGACGGCAGCATCGCGTCGACGTCGGCAGCGTCACCTGGGGCGAGGGTCGATATCGCCGGACTGCTGACAGCCGATGCCCCCACCACGGCGGTGCCGGCAGTGGCGAGTGTGAAGACGGCGACGACGGCGGCAAGCAGTTTCATCCGGGCATCTCCAGTGGTCGGGCATGCACCGACTCTGTCGGGCACGACCGGTGGTCTCGGCGCTTCTCCACATGTCCACAGGTCGTGATGCACGACAGCCGTGATGTCCCCGCCGCGTGGCACGGTGGCTGCAGTCGAGAGGGGAGAAACGTGAGTCTCTGGGGCTTTCTGGACGTTGTTGCGGACCTGAGCAACCCGTCGCCTGCGGCGCCCTCGGAAGTGACGGCGCAGTGGGCGAAGATCATGGGACTGGCCAAGTGGGTCGCCTTCGCCGCCGGAGCCATCGGCTTGGTCGCCGCCGG
This sequence comes from Micrococcales bacterium, assembly GCA_016703125.1. Classification (NCBI taxonomy): domain Bacteria; kingdom Bacillati; phylum Actinomycetota; class Actinomycetes; order Micrococcales; species Micrococcales bacterium. The sequence continues at coordinate 153,843 of JADJCR010000003.1, forward strand.
GGTCATGATGAGCGTCGGGCGCCGGCACCGGTCGAGCGCTGCAGCCGACGGTGCCGCTGGCATCCCCTGGGTGATCGGTGGATTGTCCACGATCGCGTTGGCGGTACCCCTCGTGAACCTGTTCATGTGATGGAGCAGGTCGCGCAATCCTTCGCGCACACATACGCATCGCTGCTGGCCTGGGCGCTGACGTGGTGGGCGGACGGTGGGGGGTGGGGACTTCCCGAGGTCAGGGCGCAGGTAGGGGACCTGCGCCCCGTGACGCGGTGGGCGACGGCCGCCCTCCTGGCACTCGGGCTGGTGGCCGTCGGCTTGGTGATGGTCGTGCGCCGGCGAGGTGAGGACGTCGCGGCCGCGGTCGTCGGCGCGGGAAGGGCGCTGTTGGCTGTGTCTGCCGGGTGGCTGATCCTGGCCAGCGGCTGGTCGCTCGGCAACCACGTGGCCAGCTGGATCCTGGGGCGGTCCACAGGTGTCGGCGAATACCGCCGCGAGGTCGAGGAGGCGGTCTCCGCGGCCGACCCGGTGGTCGCGCTGACCCTGTCGATCGTGGGGATCGCCTGCTGCCTCGGCTTCATCAGCGCGGTTCTGGTGCGCTTGGTGGTGGCTGTCCTGATCGTCGTCGGCATGCCGGTGATCGCTGCCGGTTCGCTGTTCGGCGCACGGGCGCTGCGGACCGTGGCTGCCTGGGGGGTGGCGGTCATCGCGTTCGAACCCCTCAGTGCTGTGGTGTACCGGGTGGGTCATGCGCTCGCGCTCAACGCCCGGGAACCGGTACTCGTGTTGCTGGTGGCAGCGGTGACCTCGTTCCTGGCCGCGAGCATGCTGCCGCTGACCGCGCGCCTCGTGGGACCTGGGCCATGAACGCCGACGTACGCACGTACGGCGGGTGGCGGGAACGGCGCGGCTTCGGGGTGGCGGGGCTGTCGGGCACGCAGACGGGCTTGGCGCTCGCCGGGGTCGTGGTGTGCCTGGCGACGGCACTTGTGCGCCCGCAGGGCGTTGATGGTGATGGCAGTCCCGTTGTTGGCGCTGGTGGCGTTGGTGGCCATGCGCGTCCGTGGTGAGCCCGTGGCGGCCGTGCTTGGGCGGCACGGCCGCTTCCAGTGGGTCCGGCGACGAGGTGGACTGTCCTTCCGGGGCTCCGAGTCGGGTCGGCTGCCGGGAGTCCTGGCCGACGCCCACGTCATCGACGCCACCGACGGTGCGGGTCGCGGGGTGGGTATGTTCTGGTCGCCGGGCCGCAGGACCCTGACCGCGCTGGTGCCGCTTGAGCCGTGGTGGCCGGACCTCGTCGACACCGATGACATCGCGGGCTGGGTGTCCGGCTGGTCCGACTGGCTGGCGCACCTCGGCTACGCCCCACTGCTCGAGCACGTGGCAGTGACCATTCGCACCGCGCCGACCGGACAACCCGCTCGCACAGTGATGGGCATCACCGTCGGTCAAGCGGCCCGCTCCGCGCTGGATCAGGCCACGGCCGCGCTCTTCGACGCCCTGAGCGGTGCCCGTGGTCTCGGTGCCTGTGGCATGTCCGTGCTCGAGCCCTTGAACCCGGAGGAGATCATGACCTGGGTGCGCCAGGGCTACGACCAGGCCGCGGCGGGTGCCGCCGCAGTGGCCGCGGACATGCGCCCGACCGCGGTGGATGAGGGATGGGAGACCTACCGCCACGACGGCTGGCTCTCTGCGGCCTACGCGTGGCACGAGCCACCGGGCGGGGCCATCACCCCGGCCGGCCTGGCTCGGTTCCTGGGACCGGCGGAGTACCACAAGTCGGTCACCATGGTCTTCACGCCCGTGCCTGCGCACGAGGCAGCGCGGGAGGTGGATGGGCAGGCCCAGGCGGCGCTGTTCAGGCGCGAGTACCGCCGGCGGCTCGGCCGCGATGAGACGGCCCGGGATGCCGTCGACCTCCGGCGGGCGCGCCGCACTGCGGAGGAACAGGCGGCGGGTGCGGGCATCGTGGACGTGGGACTGTTCGCCGTGGCCACTACCCGGGATCCGGTGTCGCTCGCGTCGGCCGCGGCCGATCTCGAGAACCGTGCGGGAGAGGCCCGGCTGCGGCTGCGCCGCTGCTACGGCGAACAGGAACGGGCTTTCGCGTGCGCGCTCGGGGTCGGGTTCGTCCCGGGCAGGTGGTGGTGATGCGCACCTTCACGGCGAGCACCCTGACGGCGGCGTCGATGTTCCCGTTCGTGGTCGGATCCGGGGCTCCGCGTGACGGCGTGTGCGTCGGTCGTCATCTGGTCTGGGGTGAGCCTGTCCGCGTTGATCCCTTTGCGTGGCTGGCTGCCGGGCTGACTACGAACACCGGCATGTTCCAGCTCGGGCAGCCGGGCACCGGCAAGTCCGCCTTCGCCAAGCGCCAACTGCTGGGCCTCGTCGCGACCGGGGTACGACCAGTCGTCCTCGGCGACCCCAAGGGGGAGTACACACCCGTCGTGGAGCACCTGGGCGGGCAGGTGATCCGCGTGGGTCGCGGGCTCGACCGACTCAACCCGCTGGACCCGCAGACCTTGCGCGGGGCGCCCGCCGACGAGGTTCGCGGCCGGCGTCTGAGCCTGCTGATGGCCCTGTGCGCGCTGGTTCGGCGGGACCAAGGGCTCACCAATGGGGAGGAGGTGGTGCTGGCCGCCGCGCTGGACGAGGTCGCGGTACGCACCGACGATCCGGTGGTGCCCGAGGTGCTGGCTGCGGTGCAGACCCCGGGTGAACGGGTGCTGGCCGCCGCCCAGGTGCGGTCACACGCCGACTACGACACCGCCACCCAGCACCTGCGGTGGACGTTGGCGCTGCTGTGCGGGGGCACGTTGGCCGGGGTCTTCGACAGCCGCAGCACGCAAGCGTTCGATCCGGCGGCCCCAGCGATGGCCGTGGATCTGCGCGCTGTGCAGGACGAGACCCTGCTGGGCGCCGCAATGCTGTGCAGCTGGGCGTGGGGCCAGAACGCAGTGGCGTCGGCGCTGGCCCAGGATGCCGGATCCCGCTGGTTGCTGGTGCTGGATGAGCTCTGGCGGGCCCTGCGAGGCGCGCCGGGCCTTGTCGACCATGCCGACGCGCTCACCAGGCTCAACCGCTCGCGGGGCGTGGCCAGCCTGATGGTTACGCACTCGCTGCGGGACCTCGAGGCCCTGCCCGGAGCGCAGGACGTGGCCAAGGCGATGGGATTCGTGGAGCGCAGCGCGGTCGTGGTGCTGTCCGGCCTCCCGCGCCGGGAACTGGAGGTGGTCAGCCAGATCGTGCCGCTGTCGCGCCCGGAGATCGCACTGGTCTCCAGTTGGGCCTCCGCGCAGTCGTGGCGCGCTGGCGCCCGTCATCCCGGGCGCGGAAAGTACCTCATCAAGACCGGGCACCGCCCGGGGCTGCCGGTAGCGATGGAACTCAGTGCGGCCGAGGAGTCGCTGTACGACACGGATGTGCCGATGGCGTCACACCCGCACGGCCACGGACCGGCGCGGCAGGAAGCGGTAGCCGGCGGTGCGCTTGTACGGCAGCAGGCGCTTGCTCCCTTTGGCGCGTTGCACGACTTTGACCCGTAGCGGGCGCTTGGAGTTCAGGATCAGCGTCGGCAGGCCCTTGCGCTTCACGACCCGGCAACGGTACTGCTTGCGCAACTTCCCGCCAGAACCGGCGGGCCTGCAGTACGCGGTGGTGCGCAGCTTTCGTCCCTGCGCCGTCTTCGGCGGTCGCAGCGCCTGCCGCTCGCGCAGTTTGCGCGGCAGTGCGCGCTTGACCGTCTGCGCGCGCCGCGCGATCTTCGTCACCTCGGTGTCACCGCTCTTCTCCACCGAGGCGTTGTCCTTCGCGCCGGCGCGACTGCAGCCCGAACTCATCGCGGGGTCGTTCCACAGCCGGTCCCAGTTGGTGGCGAAGGCGCCGGAGACGTCCGGGTCTGTGAGTTGCAGGAATGTCTCGTCGTTGCGTTCGAGGGCGTTGTCGGTGAAGTTGTGGCTGCCCACCCAGGTGATGCGCTGGTCGAGCCCACCACCGTACGAGCCGTCGACGAGCACGTACTTGGCGTGGATCGTGACCCGGTCCCGGGTGGGCGCGGGGGCGATCTTCACGGCAACCTTGCTGGGATCGAGCCGGTCACAGAAGTCGCGGGTCATCGTGTCCTGGCGGGCCAGGACCTGGACCCCGCATCCCGCGTTCGCCATGTCCCGCAGAGTGTTGCGAACGCGCTTGCGGGAGAAGAACGGCGCCATGACCCGCACCGTGGTGGGCTGCGCGGCGCAGTTGGTGGTGCGCAGCGCCGCTGCCAGGGTGTCGACGTCGTCGGTGCGCGGGAAGAAGTGCGCCGTCACGGGGCCGGAGGTGACCGGCCGGCGGTAGGCGTCGTAGTTGTCCTCGCTGACGCGGCGTTCGGAGTAGAGGTCGTCGAAGTATCCGACGTACTGGTCGTAGGTCGTCCGGTCACCGCGCAGGACCACAGCTGCGTTGTAGGCGCTGTCTCCGCTGCCATCGGCGCGCAGGTTGCCCGTGCCCTGGAACGTCACATACTCGGCGTCGTCGGTGCGGGAGAACGCCGCGAACTTGTTGTGGTTGATGCTCTCGGGTTCGTCCGTGATGCACGAACGGTTGCACTGGCGGGCGAAAGAGTCGCCCGCCGTGCCGAGCATCTCGGCCAGCCGTGCGTAGGCGGCGTCGACCGCGGCGTTCTTCTTGGCCTTCTGCCCGTCGCCGCTGTCCAGCACTACGCGTACACGCACCCCGCGGCCGTAGGCACGCAGCAAGGCGTCGATCACCGGGTGGTGGGGCTGGATGACGAAGTAGGACAACACGATCGCTTCACCGGACGGGGTGCGGTCGATGAGCCCGACCAGGGCGTCGCTGATGGACAGATCGGGGGTGCCGGGCACCGGGTAGTTGAAGAGAACCTCGCGGCCCGTGCGCAGTGCCGGCGGGGCGGTCGGGCTGGGTTTCGGGTCCGCCGGTGGGTCCACCGGCGGCGGGTCGCCGGCGGCCGGCGCGAGTGTCCCTGCGAGCAGTACGGTGGCCACAGTGGCCGCGCACATCTGCAGGATCCGCTTCATCAGGTCAGTCTCGCACGGCGCGCTTCGGCCGTTTGTAGGCGTAGTCCTGGTGCCGGCGGAACGGCAGGAGGGTCGCGCTGCCGACCGCAGACTGGACGATGCGGACCTTCAGCCGGCGCTGCTTCTTCGTGGGCCTGAGGACGAGGGTCGGGTCTGACTTCGGCTTCACGATGCGGCAGATCTTGCGCTTCTTGAGCCGCTGCGAGGTGCCCTTCACCCGGCACGTGGCCACGTGGGTGAGCCGCTGGCCTTCGACCGTGTGGGTGGACCTCAGTGGTGTGCGCTTCTTCAGTCTCTTGGGCAGCCTGCGTTGAACGGTCTGCTGCTCCTTGATCAGCGGCGTGACCTCGGTATTGGCTTCCTCCTCGATCTGCTCCTCGCTGGTACCCCCTGCCCGTCCGCAACCGGCGGTGAGGCTGGGATCGGCCCAGATCCGGTCGAAGTTGCCCACGAATGCGTCATGCAGGCCGACGTCGTCGACGAGCAGGAACGTCTCGTCGTTGCGCACCAGCGCGTTGCGGGTCAGGTTGTGGCTGCCCACCCACACCACGCGCGCGCCGGGCGAACCGTTGAAGCCGCCGCTGACCGTGAGGTACTTGCCGTGGATCCCCACAGCACTGACAGACGGCTTGTTGGCGATCCGCACATCGACCGGAGCGAGCAGCGAGTCGCAGAATTCGCGCGTGATCGTGTCGGTGCGCGCGATCACCCGGACACCGCAGCCGGCCGCCGCCATGTCGTTGAGCCGGTTGCGCACCTTCGGCCGCGTGAAGAACGAGGCCATCACGGACACGGTGGTCGGCGCCAATGAGCAGTCGACGTTCATGAGCGTCTGGGAGACCGAGTCGGTGCCGTCGGTACGCGGGAAGAAGTAGGGCGTGGCGTTGCCGAAGGCGGTGGCTGGCCGGACCGCGTGGTAGTTGTCGTCGGGGACGGCCAGAAGGGCGGCGAGGTCCGCGGCGTACCCGATGTACGAGCCGTACACCTGCGGATTGCCGCTGGACACGACCGCGGCGTTCCAGGCGCCGTCGCCCGACCCGTCGCTGCGGATGTTGGCAGTCGACTGGAAGACCACATCACTGAGGTCCCCGGCGGCCGACATGGCCACGAACTTGTTGTGGTTGATGCTCTCCGATGCCTTGGAGATGCACGACAGCACGCACTGCACGGCGTACGAGGTCGCCGCGGGATCGTTCCCGAGCGTTGCGGCCAATCGGGCGAAGGTCTCGTCCACTGCCTGATTGGTCGACGCCGACTGCCCGTCACCGCTGTCCAGCACCACCTTCACCCGTGCGCCGCGGGTGAACGCGTTGATCAGGGCATCGACCACGGGGTAGTTCGGCTGGATGACGAAGAAGGCAGCGGTGATATCGGCGTCAGAAGGAACCTGGTCGAGCAGACGCACGAGGTCGTTGTTGATGGCCGGGTCGGGCACGCCCACCTGCGGGTAGTTGAACACCGGCTACCGCGCCGCCTCCCGCGCGGAGGCGCCCGGCCTCGCACTCGGAGCCGTCGAGGGGTCGTCGGTGCCACCGGCCGCCGCGGGCAGAACACCGGCCGCCAGAAGCAGGGACACCAGGATCACTGTGAGCCAACGCATCCGTTCCATCGTTACATGCGATGCGGCCGGGACCGTCCATCCGGCGCGCTGCGTAGACTTCGAGCATGGATGCCGAGCAGATCGCCGAGGGCCGCCGGCGGTGGCAGCAGCGCTACGAGCAGGCGGATACCCGGGACACTGATTTCACCACGCTGAGCGGGGTGGAAGTGGAACCCGTCTACGGTCCGGACTCCGACACGCCGGGCTTCGACCGCATCGGCTGGCCGGGCGAGTACCCGTTCACCCGGGGGCTCTATCCGACCGGATATCGGGGACGACCCTGGACCATCCGGCAGTTTGCCGGGTTCGGCAACGCCGAGCAGACCAACGCCCGCTACAAGATGCTGCTGGCGGCCGGTGGCGGAGGTTTGAGCGTTGCCTTCGACATGCCCACTCTGATGGGCCGCGACTCCGATGACCCCCGTTCGCAGGGCGAGGTCGGCCACTGTGGGGTGGCGATCGACTCCGCCGCGGACATGGACGCCCTGTTCTCCGGGATCCCGCTGGGCACCACCACGACCTCGATGACCATCTCCGGGCCGGCCGTCCCGATCTTCTGCATGTATCTGGTCGCCGCAGAACGCCAGGGCTTTTCCCATGGTGAGCTCGACGGCACGCTGCAGACCGACATCTTCAAGGAGTACACCGCCCAGAAGGAGTGGATCTTCCCGCCCGAGCCGCACCTGCGGCTGATCGGCGATCTCATGGCGTACACCGACGCGCACATGCCGCGGTACAAGCCGCTGAGTGTGTCGGGGTACCACATCCGGGAGGCCGGAGCCACCGCCGCGCAGGAGTTGGCGTTCACGCTTGCCGATGGCTTCGGCTACGTGGAACTGGGACGCTCCCGCGGTCTGGATGTCGACCGGTTCGCCCCCGGTCTGAGTTTCTTCTTCGACGCGCACATTGACTTCTTCGAGGAGATCGCCAAGTTCCGGGCCGCTCGCCGGATCTGGGCCCGCTGGTTGCGCGAGCGCTACGGTGCCACGACGCAGCGCGCCCAATGGCTGAGGTTCCACACCCAGACCGCCGGGGTGTCGTTGACCGCCCAGCAGCCGGACAACAACGTGGTCCGCACGGCAGTGGAGGCCTTGGCGGCTGTGCTCGGCGGAACCAACTCGCTGCACACCAACGCCCTCGACGAGGTCCTCGCGTTACCCAGTGAGAAGGCCGCGGAGATCGCGTTGCGGACCCAGCAGGTCATCGCGGAAGAGACCGGAGTCATGAATGTGGCCGACCCCCTCGGTGGTTCGTGGTACGTCGAGGCGCTCACCGATCGGCTCGAGCAGGAGGCGGAGAAGATCTTCGAGCACATCGAGCAGATGGGCGGCGACGGCACCATCCTCTCCGGGCTGCTGCGCGGCATCGAGGACGGCTGGTTCACCGGTGAGATCGCCGATGCTGCGTTCGCCTATCAGCGAGCGCTGGAGAAGGGCGACAAGCAGCAGGTCGGGGTGACGGTGCACACCGAGTCGATCGAGGCCCCTCTGGACATCCTGCGGATCTCGCACGAGGTCGAGAGTGCGCAGGTGGCGCTGCTGCGTGGCCGCCGGGAACAGCGCGACCGGGCTGCGATCGACGCGAGTCTCGAAGCCCTGCGCGCCGCAGCGCGGTCGGAGGAGAACATGATCCCCGTGATGGTCGAAGCCTGCCGCCGGGAGGCCACGCTGGGCGAGATCTGCGACGTGCTGCGCCAGGAGTGGGGCGAGTACAGCGAACCGGCCTGGATCTAGGGTCGCTGCAGCGAGCCCAGGTTGTAGACGAACCGGGTCAGCGCACCGTAGCGCTTCACGAAGTCCTCATCGATCGGCACCTGCCGGATCAGGGCGCGATGGACGAGCGTCCCCATCAGGACGTCGAACGCGAACTCCGGGGAGGCCTGCGGGTCCGCCTCGCCCTGCGCGCAGGCGTCGGCCAGGACAGCCCGGCTCCGCTCATCGAGCGGGCCCAGCACCTTTTCGGCGAACAACGCGTGCCCCTCGGGATCATTGGCGGCAGCGGCAGCCACCGAGAGGAATGCGTGCTGGGCGCTGCGAGAGGCGAACCGGCCCCCGAACTCGTTCAGGCCCAGTTCGACGCTCTCCTCGAGGGTCTCCGCCGGCTCCCACGCGGGGCTGATGAGTTCAGCGACTGCCGCCACGGCGAGTGCGAGTTTGGTCGGATACCGGCGGTACACGGTGGTCTTGGCAACACCGGCGAGTTGGGCGGTGCCCTCCACGGTGAGGTTCTCGATGCCGCCGTCGGCCATCAGGTCGCGGGCCGCAGCCAGGATTGCCTGATCCGCGTGCGGATCCCGAGGACGGCCGGGCCGGGCACTGTGATCACCCATCAGAGTGCAGCGTACGCTCCTGCGCGGGCACGGCCGGGGCCGGGTCAGGCAGGTTCGCAGCGTCGTCGGATTCCGACGCCCCGGCTGGCCCGGACCTGCCGATGCGGAACAATGTGCTCATGACCACACAGCCCAACCCGAACCTCGCGCTGCGCGGCGCAGTCGACCTCGGCGCGCTCGCCGCAGCCCGGCAGGCCCAGGAGCAGGCAGCCGCCCGCAAGATCGACCCCACGGCGTCGAAAGTCATCATCGACGTCACCGAGGCGACCTTCGAGACAGATGTCATCGCCGCCTCACAGTCGGTGCCGGTCATCGTGGACCTGTGGGCGACGTGGTGCGGTCCGTGCAAGCAACTCAGCCCGATCCTCGAGAAGCTGGCCGTCGAACACGCCGGCAGTTGGGTACTGGCCAAAGTCGACGTCGATGCCCAACCGCAGATTGCTGCGGCATTCCGGGTGCAGTCGATCCCGACGATCGTCGCCGTCATCGGCGGGCAGGTTCTGCCCATGTTCCAGGGTGCGTTGCCCGAGCCGCAGGTGCGGCAGTACATCGACGAGGTGCTCAAGGTCGCCCAGCAGGCCGGTATCGCGGGGACCGTCGCGGAGGACGAGGCCGTGACCACCGAGCAGCCGCAGGAGGACCCCCGCTGGGACCAGGCGGCAGACGCCATCGAAGCCGGTGACTGGGACGGCGCGGTCACCTTGTACGAGCAGTTGCGGGCCGTCGACCCGGAGCAGGCCGAGGCGGCCCTGGCCCAAGTGGCGCTGGCCCGGCGCACCGACGGGGTCGATGCCGCCGCCGCGGTCGCGGCTGCCGACGCCGATCCCGGGGATCTGGCTAAGGCGAGGGCGGCTGCCGACGTCGAGGTCTCGCGCGGCGACGCCGAGGCGGCCTTCGAGCGCCTGCTGGCCGTGGTGCGCACCAGTGCAGGGGAGCAGAAGACCGCCGCCCGCGACGCGCTCGTCGAGTTGTTCGGGCTCGTGGGTGACGCCGATCCGGCGGTCATCGCCGCGCGGACGAAACTGGCGAACGCGCTGTTCTGAGGGTCAGCCCAGAACGGTGCGCAGGCGCTCCTCTCGCAACTGCGTCACCTCTGCCTCCTCGATGAACGGCAGGTGCTGATCCGTTGCCCAGCCGAGCAGCACGTCGGCGATCTGCGGGTTGCGGGCCAGACATGGCCCGTGCAGATAAGTGCCCATGATGTGCCCACGGATCGCCCCCTCGGAACCGTCGCCGTTGCCGATGCCGCTGCGGACCATGCCCAGTGGGCCGACGCCGGGCCCCCGGTGGGTGGCGCCGGCGTGGTTCTCGTACCCGCTGAGAGTCTGGTCCAAGGGTGGCTTCGGCGCCGCTGCCAGTTCGCCCACAGCACGTTTGGGGAGGCGGTCGGTGCGAAGGTCGAGGATGCCGAGCCCGGCCGCCGGGGTGCTGGTGGCGTCCGGGAAGTACTCGCCGAGCAACTGGTACCCCGCGCAGATGGCCAGCACCGCAGCACCGCGCTCAGCCGCGCGCACCAGCGCCCCGTCGGCACGCAATGCGTTGGCCGCGGCCGTCTGCGCGCTGTCCTCCCCGCCACCGAGCACGTACAGGTCCGCGGATTCGGGAACCGGGTCGCCCGGGTCCACCTGCACGATCTGAACGTCGATGCCGTGAAGACGGGCGCGGTGGCGCAGGGCCGTGACGTTGCCCCCGTCGCCGTAGGTGCCCAGCAGGGTGGGATAGATCGACACCAGGGTGATGCTCATCGCTGCTCCGCGGTTGTGCGCAGGTGGTGGAACGCGGTGTACGTGGCCGCGCAGTCAACAACGTCGAGGTCGCGCATGCCCGCCGCAAGTGGCGCACCGGGGGCATAGGGGTCCTCGATGACGACATGTTCGACCTCGGCGTGCAGCAGGCGCACTGCGAGGTCCCGGCGGCGATCACCAGTGGCGACGACCGTGCGTCCGCGCAACCTCTCGAAAGGAACGTCCCACAGCCAGGACGGATCCCGGCCGTCGGCGGCGTTGGAGTTGATCGTGACGATCACCGGGGTGGGTGCCGGGGGCATCACATCCACGAGTTCGGACCACCCCGCAGGGTTCTTGGCCAGGAGCAGGCGGATGGTCAGTTCGCCCACTCGGACGATCGCGTACCGTCCGGACACCGACTCCACAGTCGCCATGCGCCGGGCGGACTGCTCCGGATCCAGTCCCAGTTCGACCGTGGCGACGAGAGCGAGCGCGCCGTTGGCGGCGTTGAAGCGACCGGGTAACTGCAGGTCGAGGCGGTGCTGCGCCCCGTCGGGGCCGTGCACGATGCCGTGCTCTCCGGTCCACTCCAGCGTCCACGACGGCTGGGGGCGGGCGAATCCGCACTCGGGGCAACCCCAGGAGTCATCCGCGCGGCGCAGCAAGGCTCCGCAGTCCAAGCACACGGCGGAATCGGCGGTCCACACCTGACCGGCGGCGACCCAGACCACGTGCGGGGCGTGCCGGGCCGCCCAGACGATGGACGGGTCGTCGGCGTTCGCGACGACGGTGGTGGAACCTGCGTCGACCAGCATGTCGCGCCAGCGCCGGGCCACCATCGCGACCTCGTTCATCCTGTCGAGCTGATCACGGCTGAGGTTGCCCAGCAGCACCACCCGGGGTCGTGTGGCCTCGAAGACTGTCGGCAGGTAGGCCTCGTCGACCTCCAGCACGGCCTGCGCGGCAGGGTCACCGCTGGCCAGCGTCACCGCCACTCCGGAGGTCATGTTCGCCCCGGTGTGCTGACTGATCACGGGGCCCGCCTGCTCCACGGCGGTGGCCAGCAGCCGGGTCGTGGAGGTCTTGCCGTTGGTCGCGCTGACCAGAGCCGCTACGCGGTCGTGGGCGAGGTCGCGGATCGCATCGGGCGCCAGGCGCAGGATCACCCGGCCACCGATGACCATACCTTCGCCGCGGCCCATGCGCCGGGAGAGCGAGGAGGTGAGCAGACCGAGGCGGGCAGCAGCGCGGGTTCGGGCGGGCACTGTCACATCCGCGACTCTACGCCACGCCCCGGTGCCGAACGGGTGCCCTCGCGCGGGTGCGTCTGCCACGCTTGCGTGTTGTGGACGATGTGGGGCAACGCCTGGCGGCCGCCCGGCTACCTGCCCTACGGGCGCATCAGGCCGCCTGCCTCGCGGCCTTCGACGCGGACCCTGGTTCCGGCAGGTACCACTTCGTGCTGCCACCGGGGGCGGGCAAGACGGTGCTGGGCGCGGCAGTGGCGCAGCGGGCCGGTCGCAGGACGCTGGTGCTGGTGCCGAACACCGCGATCCAGGAGCAGTGGCTGCGCTTGTGGACCGGCGCCGGCGCGGTCACCGTCGGCGACGACCGGTCCCTGGCCAGCGATGTCACGGTGCTGACCTACCAAGCACTGGCCACCTTCGACGACGACGCGGATCCGACGGACGAGTCGATGGTGGCGCGGTTGCACCCGAACGCGCTCGAGATCATCGACGCGCTGCACGACGGTGAGCCGTTCACGGTGGTGCTGGACGAGGCGCACCATCTGGCGCAGACCTGGGGCCGGTTGCTGGCCGAGGTGCTGCAGCAGGCGCACGCCGGGCAGCAGGAGGGCCCGGTTGTGGTGGCCCTCACCGCGACCCCGCGAGAGTCGTTGTCGCCGGCCGAGGCTGAGCTCGTGGAGACGCTGTTCGGTCCCGTGCGCTATGCGGTGAGCACCCCGGCCCTGGTGCGTGACGGGGTGCTCGCCCCGTACCGGGAACTCGCGTGGTTCGTGACCCCCACCGACGCCGAACGCGATTACCTGGCCCGGTCCGCGCAGCACTGGCAGCAACTCATCGTGGGGGTGATGGAACCCGAGTTCGCCCAGCCGGGCCTGCTGGCCTACCTCGACCCCGCATGGGTGGCACATGAGGGCGTCTCCTGGGCGCATATCGAACGCACTCGACCGGAGTTGGCGCGGGCGCTGCTGCGAGCCTCCCACCAGGGTCTGTTGGCCCTGCCCGAAGGCGCGCGCCTGCGTGACGAGCACCGGCAGCCCGTGCAGGTCGACGACTGGGTGGAGATCCTTTCGGACTACGCGCGCACGGCCCTGGCCGGCTCGGACGCACCTGGGTCGGCCTGGCAGCAGTTGCGTGCCGCGATGTCGTCAGTCGGCTGGACCCTGACCCGCAAGGGGGCCCGGCGCGGGCAGTCTCCGGTCGACCGGGTGCTCGCCCGCAGTGCGGCCAAGGCCACGGCGGCGGGTTACCTCGTGCAGCAGGAGTACCTGGTGCGCGGTGACGACTTGCGGGCCATCGTGCTGACCGATTACGAGAACGTGGGCGCCACGGCACCGGTCGACCTGCAGCAGATCCTCACCCGGCATGCCGGGAGCGCATGGGAGGCCCTCCGGCAGGTGCAGGCATCCAACCCAGCGTTGCGCTGCGTGCTGATGACGGGGACATCTGTCGGGGGCGACCCGGACGTACTGGCCGGACTGCTGCCCCAGGGACTGACGGCGGTACCCCGCGATGACGGACTGAGCAGGGTGGAGGGCGGGTGGACGCCACGGGCGTGGGTGGCTCACCTGACGGCAGCCTTTCAAGCGGGCGAGATCGACGTGCTCGTCGGGACCCGTGGCATGTGGGGGAAGGCTGGGACGCGCCGGCCGCCAACGTCGTGGTGGACCTCACGGCCGCCACGACTGCCACAGCGGTCGTGCAGATCCGCGGGCGGGCCATCCGCCGCGACCCGGTCCGCGCGGACAAACTCGCACACGTGTGGTCAGTGGCGGCGGTGGACGACGGGCACCCCCGCGGGGACCTGGACTACAGGCGCCTGGTCGCCAAGCATCGCGGCTACCTGGCCCCGGATGCCCAGGGCCGGATCGTCGCCGGGGTCGCGCACCTGGATGCCCGCTGCACGCCGTTCGCCGCTCCGCCGCCGGATCAGCGCGCGGGCATCAACGCCGACGCGCTCGAGGCCGCCGGGCGCATCGCACAGTCCCGCGAGGCGTGGGCCATCGGCACGCCCTACCGGGATGTCACGGAGATCGTGGTGCGGGTGCGTGCTGCGCGCCCTGAGGCTTTGGGAGTGCCCGAGCCGTCGGTGCGCACAGGCCCGGCGTGGCCGGTTGTGGGGGTCCTCGGCGGTGGGGTCGTGGCCGCAGCGGCAGCGGTCGTGGCGCAGGCCCCGACACTGCTGACCGGCGTGGCCGCGGCTGCCGGCGCCGGTGCGGGCTGGGTCGCGCAGACAGCGGCCCGGGCCGTGCGGACCCGCCGCGTCGCCGCGGCCCTCGGTGCTGATGGCATGCTCCTGGCCTTCGGGCGGGCGGTCGCCGGTGCCATGCAGGCGCCGGGGCAGGTACAGGTCGAACCGGATGCCTCGGGCACGTGGATGGTGCGGCTGGCGCAGGCGGCCGCAGCGGATTCCCGACGGTTCGCCACCGCGATCGAGCAGCTTCTGCAGCCGGTGGACTTCCCGCGGTACGTCGTGTCGCGGCGCCTGCCCGGCCATCGGACCGTGATGTGGCACGCGGTGCCCGACGAGTTCGGGGTCAACAAGCAGGCCGCCTCGGCCTTCTTGGTCCACTGGCAGCGGCACGTCTCGCGGGGCTCGGTGCTCTACACAGGTTCGCCCGAAGGGGCAGGGGTCGCGCAGGCCGTGCGTGGTGAGGATCCCATGGACCTGTCCACCGGGATGTATGCCGAATGGGCCTAGTCACGGGTGCGCGCGGGCTGTCGCGGAATGTGATCGCAGGGCCTGATGCACGCTCTCCAACCTCGTCACTGCGGCGCCCTTCGCGTCAGGTGCTCATTCCGGGGTCAGCCAGACCGCCCCGAGCGGCGGAACCGCCAGCCGGGCGCTGAACGGCCGACCGTGCCATTCCCACTCCTCGGCGTCGACCCCGCCGAAGTTGCCGACCCCGCTGCCGCCGTACTCCTGGGCGTCGGTGTTGACGACCTCCCGCCAGCGCCCGCCGGTGGGCAGGCCCACGCGGTAGTCGAAATGCGGGACGGCGCTGAAGTTCACCACGCACGCCAGCAGTTCCCCGTCCTGGCCGCGGCGCAGCCAGGAGAAGGTGTTGCCCCCGGCGTCGTTGGCGTCGATCCACTCGAAGCCGTGCGGTTCGACGTCCAGGCTCCACAAAGCGGGGTTCGACCGGTACTCGGCGTTCAGGTCGCGGACCAGGCGGGAGAGGGCGGCGTGATCCGGCTGGTCGAGCAGCCACCAGTCCAGGCTGCGGCCCTCGGACCACTCCGACTCCTGGCCGAACTCCTGGCCCATGAACAGCAACTGCTTGCCGGGGTGGGCCCACATGTACGCGAGGAATGCGCGCAGGTTGGCACGCTTCTGCCAGTGGTCGCCCGGCATCTTCGCCAGCAGCGAACCTTTGCCGTGCACCACCTCGTCGTGGGAGATGGGCAGCACGTAGCAGTTCTCCGACCAGGCGTAGACCAAGGCGAAGGTCATCTCGTTGTGGTGCCATTGCCGGTGCACGGGTTCGCGGTGCACGTAACCCAGCGAGTCGTGCATCCAGCCCATGTTCCATTTGAGGCCGAAGCCCAGGCCGCCCAGGTGTGTGGCCCTGGTGACACCCGGCCACGCGGTCGACTCCTCGGCCACCGTGAACGCGCCCGGTTGGCGGCGGTACACCGTGGCGTTCATCTCCTGCAGGAACTGCACGGCGTCGAGGTTCTCCCGGCCGCCGTAAGCGTTGGGCGACCATTCGCCCTCGTTGCGGGAGTAGTCCAGGTACAGCATGGAGGCCACCGCATCCACCCGCAGGGCGTCGATGTGGAACTCCTCGCACCAGTACACCGCATTGGCCACGAGGAAGTTGCGGACCTCCGGGCGGCCGAAGTCGAAAACGTACGTGCCCCAGTCGGGGTGCTCTCCGCGGCGGGGGTCGGCATGCTCGTACAGCGGCGTACCGTCGAAGCGCGCGAGTGCGAACTCGTCCTTCGGGAAGTGCGCGGGGACCCAGTCGACGATGACGCCGACACCGGCCTGGTGCAACCGGTCCACAAGGTGCCGGAAGTCGTCGGGGTTGCCGAAGCGGGCGGTCGGAGCGTAGTAGGCGCTGACCTGGTAGCCCCACGAGCCTCCGAACGGGTGCTCCATGACAGGCAGTAACTCCACATGGGTGAAGCCGTGGGCGACCACGTAGTCGGTGAGTTCCTCGGCCAGCTGTTGGTAGGACAGGCCCTGCCGCCAGGAGGCGAGGTGCACCTCGCAGACGCTCATGGGTCCGGCGTGGACGGGACGGTCGGCACGATGGGTGATCCACTCGGCGTCGGCCCAGGTGTACCCGGAGTCGAAGACGACCGAAGCGGTGGCTGGCGGCACCTCCGTGGCCTGGGCGAGCGGGTCCGCCTTCAGCCGGCGCACTCCGTCGCGGCCGATGATCTCGTACTTGTAGCGGGTGCCCGCACCGATCTCGGGGACGAAGACCTCCCACACGCCGCTGGATCCCAGCGAACGCATCGGGGTGGCGGTGCCGTTCCAGTAGTTGAAGTCACCCACCACGCGCACCCCTTGGGCGTTGGGTGCCCAGACGGCGAAGGCCACGCCGCGGATGGGTCCGTTGGGGGTCTCGTAGACGTGGACATGCGCCCCGAGCACTGTCCACAGTTGCTCGTGGCGGCCCTCGGAGATCAGATGCTGGTCCATCTCACCGAGGGTGGGCAGGAAGCGGTAGGGATCGTCGGCGGGGATCTTGTCACCGCCGTACGCGACGGCCAGCCGGTAGTCCGGCACGTCGGAATAGGGCACCTCGGCGACCCAGACCCCCGAGTGCTCGTGCTGCATCGGGAACCGCTCGGCTCCGATGACCACGTCTACCTCGGTGGCATCCGGGCGCAGCACCCGGATGGTGAGGCCGTCGTCGTCGGCGTGCGGCCCCAGGATCTGGTGCGGCTGGCTGTGCGTACCGTCGACCAGTGAGGCTAGTGCTGCAGTGTCTACCTTGATCATCAGATGACTCCCGGCCTGATCGACATGATGTGAGCGCACGACAAGTGGGGGTCGAGTCGCACGAAGTTGGTTGCGGACCACGAGAAACTCTGTCCGCTGATGAGATCCTGCGCCACGAAGCGGTCGTGCCAGTCGAAGCCGAGCGCCGGCATGTCCAGGTGCAGCGTCGCCTCCCGCGGGCCGAACGGGTCGAGCGTCACGACGACGATGACGGTGTCGTCACCGTCACGCTTGCTGTACGCGATCATGCGGTCGCTGTCGATCTGGTGGAACACGATGTGCCGCAGCTGTTGCAGGCCGCGGTGCTTGCGCCGGATGTCGTTGAGCAGCGTGAGGTACGGGGCCAGCGATGTGCCGCCGGTTTCCGCCGCCTGCCAGTCCCGGGGGCGGTACTGGTACTTCTCGGAATCCAGGTATTCCTCGCTGCCCGGGCGCACTGCGACGTGCTCGAACAATTCGTAGCCGCTGTAGACGCCCCAGGTCGGCGACATGGTGGCCGCCAGGGTGGCGCGGATGGCGAAGGCAGCCGGCCCGCCGTACTGCAGATACGCGTGCAGGATGTCAGGGGTGTTCACGAAGAAGTTGGGGCGCATGTACGCAGACGACGGGCCGCTGAGCTCCCGCAGGTACTCCTCGAGTTCCCACTTGTCGGTGCGCCAGGTGAAGTACGTATAGGACTGGTCGAAGCCGACCTCGGCCAGTGCGCGCATCATCGGGGGGCGGGTGAACGCCTCTGCCAGGAACAGCACGTCGGGATCGGTGCGCTTGATCTCGTGCAGGACGTGGTCCCAGAAGCGCACAGGTTTGGTGTGCGGGTTGTCGACACGGAAGATCCGCACGCCGTGAGCCATCCAGAACCGGATGACCCGCAGCACCTCGGCGGTGAGGCCGGCCGGGTCGCCGTCGAACCACATGGGGTAGATGTCCTGGTACTTCTTCGGTGGGTTCTCGGCGTACGCGATCGTGCCGTCGGCGCGGACGGTGAACCAGGGCTTGCCGGCCGTGGGCCACGGGTGGTCCGGAGCCACCTGCAGCGCGAGGTCCAGCGCCACTTCCATCCCGAGTTCCTCGGTGCGAGCCACGAACCGGTCGAAGTCGTCGATCGTCCCCAGGTCCGCGTGGACCGCGTCGTGCCCGCCTTGCGCCGAACCGATCGCCCAGGGAGAGCCGGGGTCCCCGGGGCCGGGGGTGAGGGTGTTGTTCGGACCCTTGCGGTTCACTGTCCCGATCGGGTGGATCGGTGGCAGGTAGACCACGTCGAAGCCCATGGCGGCGATGGCCGGCAGGCGCTTCTGCGCGTCAGCGAACGTGCCGCTGGCCGGTGGGTCCAGGGTGGCGCCTTCGCTGCGGGGGAAGAACTCGTACCAGGATCCGAAGAGCGCCCGGCGCCTAACCGCCTGCACCGGCCAGGGCCCGCACGGCGACTCCAGGTCCCGGATGGGGTGCTCGCGCAGCATCTTCCACAGCGTCGGGTCGAGGCCGGCGGCGAGCCTGCGGGCCGGCGACATGCTCACGTCGCGCAGCCCGGCGATGGCCTTGCTGATCAGGGTCTGGTCGGGCACGTCAGCGCGTGAGAGGATGCGTGCGCCCTCCTCGAGTTCGAGTTCCACATCCACGCCCACGGGGATCTTCACTTCAGCGCGATGCCGCCAGGTGCTCAGGATGTCGGCGTAGGCCACGATCGTGAACGTCCATGCTCCCTCGGTGTTGGGCCGGAAGTTGCCATCCCACACGTCGGTGCCGTTGTCGCGCGAGATCATCGGCACGCGCACCGAACGGCCCTGCGGATCGGTGGCCACGAGGTCCACGCCGATCGTGTCGTGCCCCTCGCGGAAGGCCACGCAGTTGACCATGACCATCTCCCCGACGACGGCCTTCACCGGCCGGCGGCCACCCTCGACCCGCGGCCAGACGTCGAGTACGGGGAAGCGGCCGGTGAGCGTCTCCGGCGGCGTGAGGTTGTGCGAGGGCAGGGTGTTCCAGTAGTCGACGGCGGCCGCCGATGGCGCACCCGAGCCTGCTGTGGAGTTGTCGCTCACGGATTCGACGGTAGTCGCTGCGAGCGACGGATGGCGCGGCGCGTCCGTCCGGGGAGGCGGCGCCTGGCCCCGGTTGCGATCAGAAGATGGCGCGGGGTCGAATCCGTCCGATGTCGCGTTCTTGCGGTCTCAGCGCGGCAAAGCCGGCACACGATCAGCCCCACGCGGGTGACAGCTTCGTGACGGCTTTCAGTCGTGGCTGCTGACTGCTTCAGGTGTAGTATCGGCCGAACCGGTGCGAGGAGTGGGCCATGACAGCTAGAGCAACGATCGTCATTGCGACCGCGGCGGCCCTCACTTCGGCTCCGGTGGTGCTGGGGGCGCCTGCTCAGGCGGCGGAGGGCCGTCCGGCGACAGTCCAGGCCAAGAATGATCTGGCCCCGCTGCTCAAGACCAGGCAGTTGATCGCGGGGGACACCTGGCGCCAGACCGTGCGGGTCAAGGGCTACCGACAGATCAAGCTTCAGGTCAGGTCCGGCGGTGGGCCGTTCCGGACCGTCAAGTCCTACAAGGTGCCGAAGAACGGGAAGGTCAAGTTGTCCCGCACCTTCGCGACCCCCGGGCAGTACTCCTTGCGCAGCATCGCGGTACCCGACGGTGCGGGGCGCGATGTGAAGTCGCGGCCGGTCATCATCACGGTGTTCGCGAGGCAGTACCAAGGGAGTTTCGGCGGGGAACAGAACTCCGGCACGTCGTGGAACGGATCCATCACGTACCAGTACCAGGAGCGCGACCCCATCATCAACACCCGGTGGAACGACGGCGCGATCCACTACACAGGCATCGCGGGCTCGGTGACGTGGAACTACGACGCCTCCGTGCTCAACGGCGGGATCCGGCGCAACTGTTCAACGGCGCAGAGCAGCGGACAGTTGGACGTCAGCACCTTGGATGCGACGATGACCGTCGACCAGAAGACGGATGATACGTACAAGGGCCGCAGGTACGACCTGAACGTGTCCGTGTCCCCGACGCCGCGGATCTCCTACACCTGCGAGTACTTCGATGGTGAGTTCTGGGTGGCCGAGACGCGCGAAGCGGGCCTGACGTTCGGGCCGAACCTGGGGGATCTGTTGACGAACGGCCTCAGCGTCGATGCGACCGGAGTCGCTGGCCGTTACACCAAGAGTCTGGCCGCGCCCCTGGTCGGCGACATCAACCGCCCGCCGGAGGCCGTGACGAACCGGTGGTACTGGAACCTCACGGCCGGCTGAGGTCTACTCGTCCTCGGGGAGCACCTCGGCGACCACGATCGAGTAGCAAGGAACTCTCACCCCGGCGGAGGGGTCGACGCCGGTCAGTGTCACGTCCTCGCTGGCGAGCACCACCCGCGCGGGCATGGGGAAGATCATCTCGACGATCTCCGGGCCCGTGTTCAGGCACAGCAGGACCGACGGCTCGCCCTTGAACATGGCCTGCACCACCCGGACGTCGGGGTCGTTCCACTGCTCGGAGGTGAGCACCGTGCCCTCCTCGTTGAACCAGTGGAGATCCTCCGGGGAGGGGTGCACGCTGGGTCGCAGCACGGCGTAGCGATCACGGATCCGGAGCAGCAGCTTCGTCCAGTCGATGAGTCCGCGGTCCAGGTTCTCCCAGTCCGTCCAGGACAACTCGTTGTCCTGGCAGTACACGTTGTTGTTCCCCTGCTGGGTGCGTCCGGCCTCGTCGCCGGACAGGATCATCGGGGTGCCCGCGGACAACAGCAGCGTGGCCAGCAACGACCGTTGCCGGGCCCGGCGGTTGGCCAGCACATCGGGGTCGTCGGTCGGGCCCTCCGCGCCGCCGTTCCAGCTGCGGTTGTCGTTGCTGCCGTCGTTGTTGTCCTCGCCGTTGGCCTCGTTGTGCTTGTCGTTGTACGAGACCAGGTCGGCCAGGGTGAAACCGTCATGGGCGGTGATGAAGTTCACCGAGTGGTAGGGGCGCCGCCCGTTGTGGGCGAACCGGTCGGCCGAGCCGGTCAGCCTCGCGCCGAGTTCCGACAGCGAGCCGATGGAGCGCCACGTGTCGCGCACAGTGCCACGGAAGACGTCGTTCCATTCGGCCCAGGGTCCGGGGAAGCTACCGGCCTGGTACCCACCGATGCCGATGTCCCAGGGCTCGGCGATCAATTTGACCTGTGACAGCACCGGGTCGGCGGCCATGGCCGACAGGACGGGGGCCCAGGTCGTGACCATGGCCGAGGTCCGGGCGAGTGTGGAGGCCAGGTCGAAGCGGAAGCCGTCGACGTGCAGGTCCGTCACCCAGTAACGCAGCGACGACAGGATCAGCTCGACCATGCGTGGCGACTCCGCCCGGATGGCGTTGCCACACCCGGTCGGGTTGTCGTACATCCCGCCGTCGAGCATCCAGTAGGTGTCGGCGTTGGCCGCGCCCTTCCACGCCAGCGTGGGTCCGAGGTGGTCGCCCTCGGCGGTGTGGTTGTAGACGACGTCGATGATGACCTCGAGCCCGGCGGCGTGCAGCGTGTCGACCATGTCCCGGAACTCCGCGATCTGCTCCCCGCGCTCACCGGCGGCGGAGTACGCGGCGTGGGGCGCGAAGAAGCCCACGGGGTTGTACCCCCAGTAGTTCGTGCGCCCGCTGCCGAGCAGCAGCGGCTCGGGTACGAAGTGCTGTACGGGCAGCAACTCGATACTGGTGACGCCGAGGTCCTTCAGGTACTCCACGACCGGCGGTTGGGCCAGCCCGGCGTAGGTCCCGCGCAGTTCCTCGGGGACCTCCGGGTGGAGTTTCGTGAAGCCCTTGACGTGGGTCTCGTAGATGACCGTGCGGTCCCACGGGATGCGCGGCGGGGAGTTCGGGCTCGGCGCGAGCGGTGGCACGTACACGCTGTGCGGGACGTAAGGGGCCGAGTCGGTGTCGTCGATCAGGTCCGGATCCTGCATCTGGTAGGAGTGGATCGCGTCGTTGACCTGTAACTCGCCGGTGATGGCCAGGGCGTACGGGTCGAGCAGGAGTTTGGCCGGGTTCAGCCGCAGGCCGAACTCCGGCTCCCAGGGTCCGGTCACCCGAAATCCGTAGGTGGTGCCGGTGGGCGGGGCGGGAAGCTCAGCGGTCCAGTGCCCGTACGGGCCGGGGGCGAGGTCGACGTGGTCGCCGGACTCCAGGAACTCGAGGGTCACACTCTGGGCGGCGGGGGCGAAGTGGTTGACGGTCGCCCCTCCCGGGTTGTCCGGATCCGGACGCAAGCCCATCGGCGGCAGACCCTCAGGCGTTCGCATCTTCCTCCTGTCGACAGACCTCCCGACGGTGAGGTCTGTGTGTGAGGTTAGCCTGCCGTCGTGGACGAAGGAGACGGACGTGGGCAATGAAGGCACCGGCGGTACTGGGTACGTGACCCTCGAAGTGGTCGACGGGGTGGGCGTGCTGACGCTCGCGCGGCCTCCCATGAATGCGCTGTCCGTGGCGGTGCAGCAGCAGATCGCAGCGGCCGCCCGGGAGGCCGACCAGCGCCGGGACGTGGCCGCGCTCGTGGTGTATGGCGGCCCGAAGGTGTTCGCGGCGGGCGCCGACGTCAAGGAGATGGCCGACTGGGACCACCAGACCACGGTGGAGCGCTCCCCGGCCCTGCAGGCGGCGTTCACCGCCCTCGCCGAGGTCGGCAAGCCCACGATCGCCGCCATCACCGGCTACGCCCTCGGCGGTGGCCTGGAACTGGCGCTGTGCTGTGACTTCCGGGTGTGCGCAGACAGCGCCAAACTCGGCCTGCCGGAGATCCAGTTGGGCATCATCCCGGGCGCCGGCGGCACGCAGCGCCTCCCGCGACTCGTGGGCCCGGCCCGCGCCAAGGAGATGATCTTCTCCGGGCGCCACGTGAAGGCCGACGAGGCGCAGCGCATAGGACTGGTGGACCTCGTGGTCCCGGCGGATGCGGTCCACGACGAAGCCATGACCTGGGCGCGACGTTACGTGGGCGGTCCGGCGATGGCGCTGCGGGCGGCGAAGACCGCCGTGGACCGCGGGATCGAGGTCGACCTCTGCAGTGGCCTGGAGTTGGAGCGCCAGCAGTTCGCCGGGCTGTTCGCCACGCACGACCGCACCGTCGGCATGGGTACGTTCCTGGAATCCGGACCCGGCCAGGCCCGATTCGAAGGACGATGAAGCATGACCCCACCCACCTCTGAGCAGATCCAGCAGGCCTGGGACGACCCGAAACTGGCCAACCTCCTCTACCACGACTGGGAGGCCGACAGTTACGACGACAAGTGGTCGATCTCCTTCGACGAGCGCTGCATCACCTACGCGACGGACCGCTTCCGCAACGTCGCCGGCGAGGATGCCTGGCCGTACGGCAGCGCGCTGGAGCTGGGCTGCGGGACGGGCTTCTTCCTGCTGAACCTCAAGCTCGGCGGCGTGCTGGACGAGGGCCACGTCACCGATCTGTCCCCGGGTATGGTCGACGTCGCCAAGCGCAACGGTGCCCACCTGGGCTTCGACGTCGAGGGCCGGGTCGCCGACGCCGAGACGCTGCCGTATCCCGACGAGAGTTTCGACCTGGTGATCGGGCACGCGGTGCTGCACCACATCCCGGACCTCGACCAGGCCATGCGCGAGGTCTTGCGCGTGCTCAAGCCCGGGGGCCGGTTCGTGTTCGCCGGCGAGCCGACCGCAAAGGGGGACATCGTGGCGCGCCGGCTGTCGCACCTGACGTGGAACGTCGCCAAACGGATCACCCACCTGCCCGGCCTGCGCGACAAGTACGCCAAGACGGATGCGGAACTCGACGAGTCGTCGCGGGCAGCGGTACTCGAGGCAGTGGTGGACATCCACACCTTCGACCCGGCCGAACTGCGGCGGCTGTGCGCGCGTGCGGGTGCCATCGACGTGCGGACCGTGACCGAGGAGCTGACCGCCTCCTGGTTCGGCTGGCCCGTGCGCACGGTCGAGGCCGCGGTGAAACCCGGCTCGCTGGGCTTCCGGGCGGGCGTACTTCGCCTACGGGACGTGGCTGGCCCTGTCGGCACTGGACGCCAAGGTCATGACCAGGATCGTGCCCGCGCAGTACTTCTACAACGTGAGTGTCACCGGAACCAAGGCGTGAGCCGGGACCCGCGCAACGCACGCTTCCTCACCTGGGCGTCGCTGAAGTGGGTCGTGCGCAATCGTGCCTGGTCGTTCTGGTACCTCGTTCGCTACTGGCGGTTCTTCTGGTTGAAAGTGCGCCATCCGCACATCGTCACCGAGGGCTTCGTCTTCATCGGCCGGCGTGCGGAACTCTACGCCCGGAAGGGATACGGTCAACTGATCCTCGGGCGCTGGGTGCATGTTGGGGAGGAGAACCGCCTGCGCGTGCACGAGGGGACGCTGCGGGTCGGCGACAAGACGGTCTTCGGCCGCGACAACACCATCAACACCTACCTGGACATCGAGATCGGCGCCAGCTGCATCGTCGCGGATTGGGTGTACATCTGCGACTTCGACCACGTCTTCGACGATGTGAGCCTGCCGATCAAGGACCAGGGGATCGTGAAGAGTCCGGTGCGGATCGGCCCGGACTGCTGGCTGGGCGCGAAGGTCACCGTCACCCGCGGCACCTTCGTGGGCGAGGGCTGTGTGCTGGCCGCCAACTCCGTGGTCCGCGGCACGATCCCGCCGAAGTCCGTGGTGGGTGGGGTGCCTGCCCGCGTGCTCAAGGACCGGCAGGTGCAGTTCGACGCGGCCGCCGCGCGCCGGGCGGCGCTGGCCGACATCGCGCGCAAGACCCGGGTGGCCGCCGAGGAGCAGCGCCGGCAGGGATGACAGGCCGGGCGAACACGGGCCCTCCGGACCCCGTTTACGGCTACCCTGATCGGCATGAACGGGCACCCCGAATTCGAGGCACTCGAAGCCGCTCTGCCCGACATGGCCCGCACCTTCGTGGCCGATCCCGCGGCGCCGCACTGCCTCGTGGTGGTGCCGAGCATGTCGTTCGACCAGCAGTTGCTGCGCAACGTGGTCGGCGTCGAGCACTACGAGGAGCGATTGCTGGCGATGCTGCTGCAGTTGCACACCCCCAACGTCCATGTGGTGTTCTGCTCCAGCGGCCCGATCAAGGATGTCATCGTCGAGTACTACCTTGACCTCATCCCGGGGGTGCCGGTGTCGCACTCCCGGCCCCGGTTGACCATGATCAGCTGCGACGACCTCTCGCACCGCCCGCTGACGGAGAAACTGCTCGAACGGCCCGGCCGCCTGCGGGAGATCCGTGAGGAGGTGGACCGTTCCCGGGCCGCCGCCATCGTGTGTATGAACACCACTGACCTGGAACGCAAGCTCGCGACGGAACTCGGCGTGCCGTTGCTGGGCAACCCGCCCGACCGCGACCACCTGGGCTCCAAGTCCGGCAGCCGGGACGCCTTCCGCGAGGCCGGCATCGACTTGCCCGCCGGCTTCGAGCACCTGACCTCCATGGACGACGTGGTCACCGCGCTGGCCGCCCTCAAGCGCGAACATCCCGACCTGCTGGCGGGGGTGGTCAAACTCGAGGAGGGCTTCTCCGGCGAGGGCAATGCGATCTTCCGCTACGAGCACGGCACGGATGAGGCGTCGATCCGGGAGGCGCTGCCGAAGCACCTGAAGATGCAGGCGCCGGCGGAGGACTACGCGTCGTTCAGCGCCCGCTTCGAGGACATGGGTGGCATCGTCGAGGAGTTCGTCAACGGGGTCTCGGCCTCCCCATCCGGGCAGGGCTACATCGGCCCGCTGGGCACCCTGCGGGCGCTGAGCACGCACGACCAACTCCTCGGCGGCGCCGATGGTCAAGTGTTCGAGGGCTCGACGTTCCCCGCGGCCGCGCGGTACCGGCGGCGCGTTCAGGACGACACCATGAGAGTCGGCGAGGTGCTGCAGGCGCAGGGCGCCCGGGGACGCTTCGCTGTGGACTTCGTGGAGGCGGGCGACCGGCTGTGCGCCATCGAGATCAACCTGCGCAAGGGCGGCACGACACACCCGATGCTCACGATGGCGGTGATCACCGAGGGGCACTACGACCCCGGATCCGGAGTGTTCCGAACCGGGTCGGGTGCCGAGAAGTGCTACTACGCCACCGACAACCTGCGTTCGGAGTCCTACCGGGGGATCTCGGTGCCGGACCTGCTCGACGCTGCGGTGACCCGCCGGTTGACGTTCGACCCGGTCACTGAGCGCGGCTGTGTGTTCCACATGCTCGGCGCACTCTCGGAATACGGCAAGGTCGGCGTCACCTGCATCGCCGACACGCTAGAGGACGCGATCAGCGACTACCGTGCTGTCGTGGACATGGTGGACGCACTGGGCGCCCACTGAAGGCCGGAGGTCACCCATGTGTGGTTGCTTCGTCGTGGCGCTTGGCGCCTTCTTCCCGCGCGTCGCACTGGTGTTGCTGTGGCTGTTCGGCGACACCGTGGAGAGGGCGTTCGACAACAACTGGCTCATCCCGCTGCTGGGCCTGCTCCTGCTGCCGTACACGACCCTGTCCTACGTGCTGCTCTACTGGTGGCTCGGCGAGGTGACCGGCTTCACGTGGTTCTTCATCGTGCTGGCCTTCTTCCTCGACCTCGGGTCCTACGCGAGTTCGGCGCGGACGCGCAACTACCGGGCGGCCTGAGTCACCAGACCGGGTGGCGCGGGGCGGCCGTTGCCCTTTGCGGGTGCGGTCCGCGGGTGCAGGTGCGGTACACCTGATCGGTGCGCGCCGCGATGTCGGACCACCGGTAGTGGCGCAGAGCCGCTGTTGCGGCATCGCGGCGGCGAGCGGTCCCGACCGGGTCGGACCACGCAGCGTTGATCTGGTCGGCCAGGTCCTGCGGGTCACCAGGTCGGCAGCGGCGGCCCCGGTCGTCGGTGACGAATTCGGCGAGACCTCCGGTGTCGCCGACGACGAGCGGCACCCCGGCCGCAGCACCCTCGAGGGCCACGATCCCGAACGGTTCGTAGGAACTGGGTGCGATGAGCAGGTCGGAACTCCCGTACACCGCCTGCAGGGTCGCTTCGTCGACGTGTCCGAGCAGGGACACGTGGGACTGCAGGCCGGCCGCGGCGATCCGGTCGGCGACCTCATGGGACTTGCCGCCGGTGCCCACCATCCGCAACCGGGCTTGTGGGTGTGCGCGCAGGACGTGCGGCATGGCGTCCACGGCGGTGAAGACGCCCTTCTCCCATTCGAGGCGTCCAACGAAACTGATGCGTGGCGACCCGTCGAGAAGATCCGCGGGCACGCGGACGGGTTCGGTCCGGGCCGCAGGGTCGATCCCGTTCGGGATGACCGTGATGCGGCTGCGGTCCACGTGGTGGCCGCGGACCACCTCCTCGGCCATGCTCGACGAGCACACGATCAGGCCATCGGCCTCGTCGACGAGCCACTGCTCCACAAGATGGACCCCGCGCGCGACGTCGTCGGGGAGCCAGCCGTTGTGCCGCCCCGCCTCGGTGGCGTGCACAGTCGCGATCAGCGTCACCCCCAGGTGCGTCGCAGCGGTGCTGCCGGCGCGTCCGACCACCCAGTCGTGGGCGTGCAGGACATCCGCGCCCGTCACAGCGCGCGCCGCCTGCCCGATGCGGGCATCCAGGCTGCCGACCCAGGTGAGCAGGGACGGGAGGTGGTAGGGGAACGGTCCGTCCGGT
This sequence comes from Micrococcales bacterium, assembly GCA_016703125.1. Classification (NCBI taxonomy): domain Bacteria; kingdom Bacillati; phylum Actinomycetota; class Actinomycetes; order Micrococcales; species Micrococcales bacterium. The sequence goes on from JADJCR010000003.1 coordinate 181,352, forward strand.
GCCACCCGCACGACCTCGACCCCGGCCAGTTCCTCGCGTGACGCTGCACCTTCGGGCTGCTGGGTGACCACAGTGACCTCGTCGCCATTGGCTGCCTGCGCGGTCGCGAGTGCATGCACGTGCCGGCCCAGACCGCCGTAGACGACCGGTGGGTACTCCCAGGTCAGGTGGACGACGTGCACTACAACAACCGCGGGTCTAGGTGGCCGAACGGCCGTTCCGCCAGAGGTGCCTGCGGCCGGCCGGTCTCGATGGCTGCGGCGATGCGTTCGAAGTGCCGGTGGTGCTCGTCGTGGCGTTGCCGCGCGTACCCGGCAGCGCTGTCCTTGGTCACCATGAAGGCCCAGTCGCTGGAAAGGGCCAGCAGGGCCTGGGTCGCGAGGTCCACCCTTCGGGCGTCGCGGCTCTCGGGGTCCGCCGATTTCAGCCAGCGCCGAACGAGATCTTCGTTGTCGTCGATCATGTCCGACACCTGCGGACCGGCCCACACCCGGAAGTCCTTGCCGCTGCCCCATGAGCCCGGCCCGGGGTCGATGCGCCCGGCAACATCGGTGCTGGCGCGGGCCAGGGTGGTGATCTCGACGCCGGCCTGCGGCAACAAGGTGAGGACCCGTTCCAGCCACTGCGGCCCCTCGTGCCACCAATGCCCGAACAACTCGGTGTCGTAGGCGGCAACGACCAGTGGATCGGGCCGGGTCCGGCGCAGTTCCAGGAGGCGCCGGCGGACCACGGTGACGAAGTCCTCGGCGTCGCGTTCCACGGCCCGGGCTGCGGCAGCCTCGTCGTAGGGTGCCTTGTCCGTGCCGTGGACGGCGCCGGAGGTCACCCGGCGGGTCCGGAAGCCCGCATCGTCCACCACGTGGAAGTCCCGGTACTCGTGGTGACCCGGGTATCCCTTGCGCGGCGACCAGACGCGGTACGTCACATCCAGGTCGCGGCCGAACGCGACCACGCCGGTGTCCCCGACGGTCCACGCACTGTGCGTTCCCCGGCCGACGTGCAGCATCGTCGGGCCGTCCAGGAGGAAATGACGTACGCCGGCGCGGTCGTAGACCTCCTCCAGCCCCGGCCGGTACCCGCACTCGGGCGCCCAGATGCCCTGCGGGGCGGTGCCGAAGCGGACGGTGTGGTCGTCGAGTCCCGTCCGCAGGCTGAACGCCGCGACCCGGTCCTCGAGCAGCGGCTGGAACGGGTGCGTGGCGGGCCCTGCGAGCAACTCGATGACACCGGTGTCGGCCAGGGCACGCAGCGCAGGTGAGAAGCCGGCCCGGTATCGGCCCTCGAGGGCTTCTAGCGCCGCGCGCGCGGCCCGGGCCTCGCGCGCCGCCGCTCCGGGATCGTGAGCGGCGAGTTCCTGGGTGCGCCACAGCCAGTCGGCGACCCACGTGCGGGCTCCTGCCAGGCACTGCGGATCGTCGAGTTGCGCTGCGAGGACTGGGGTGACGCCGATGGTCACGAGGTCGCGGGCGCCGGTGTCGGCCAACCGTCGCAGGGCGTCGAGCACGGGGATATAGCTGGTAGCGACGGCCTGGTTGAGCCATTCCTCGCCGACCGGCCACCTGCCGTGCCCGCGCAGCCATGGCAGGTGGCTGTGCAGGACGAGTGCGAACCGCCCGATCATGAGGCCACAACCACGAGGTCCAGGCTTGTGTCCACGTCGTAGCCCGTGACGGTGAAGTCGTTCACCGTCACACTGCTGACGAATTCCTCGAGTTCGGCCGGCCAGTGCCCCGACAACGACGCATCGATCTGATCGGCGATGATGGCTGGGCGCTGGGACAGACGTGCCCCGTGGTGCACGCCGAACATCTCGATACGGGTGAACCCCGCTGCGCTCAGCAGGTCCACGAGCTGTTCGGCGTCGAACTCCTCGACGTGGAACGGGTTGGTGGGCTTGGCCCCCCGCGGCAGGCCGGGGGAGAACGTGAGCCGGTTGGGTGTGCTCAAGCAGGCCCACCCCGCGATGCGCCGGACCTCGCGCAGGAAGCCCGGCAGGTCCCACAGATGCTCCACCACCTGCAGGCTGACGACGGCGTCGAGCGGCGCGAAGGGCAGCCCGGCGAGGTTCGCCCGCACGTGTGGCAGGTCGTAGGTCGCCGCGCTGTGCTCGATCGCAGCCCGGTCGTAGTCGACGGCGACCACCCACGCGCCGGCCTCCCGCAGGATCTGCGCGCCGTACCCCTCCCCGGAGCCCGCCTCGAGGATGCGCTGGCCCGGGCAGCGGCCCGCGAGCCACCGGTAGACGACCTCGTGCCGGGCGAACCAGTACTGCTCGCGGGCGATCCCGGGCACGGTCCGCTCGCCGGTGAGGGGCAGGGGGGAGGGCACGCTTCCCAGGCTACGGGCAGGGTGAGGGGGCAGTTCTGGCGCCATTCCTACTGGCGAGTAACATTGGTACACGTGCCGCGTGCGACAGTGCCCGGCCAAGCGCACCCGAGGAGGTTGACCGCGCCCATGAAGATCGTCGTCTGCGTCAAGCAGGTCCCCGACACCTGGTCGGAGAAGAAGCTCGACCCCGCCACCAAGACCCTCGACCGGGCCTCCGTGGACGGAGTGATGAACGAACTCGACGAGTACGCCGTCGAGGAAGGCCTGAAGATCGCCGAGGCCACCAGCGGTGAGGTGGTCGTGCTGTCCATGGGTCCCGAGCAGTCCACCGAGACCATCCGCAAGGCCCTGAGCATGGGAGCCGATGCCGGCATCCACATCGTCGACGACGGCCTGGCCGGCTCCGACGCCGTCGCCACCTCCCTGGCCATCGCCAAGGTGATCGAGGGCCGAGGCGTCGACCTGATCCTCTTCGGCTCGGAGTCCACTGATGCGCGCATGAGCGTGGTGCCGGCGATGGTGGCCGAGCGCCTGGGCCTGCCGCAGTTGACCTTCGCGAACAAGGTGGAAGCCCCGGGCGACGGCTCGGTGAAGGCCCACCGTGTGACCGACTACGGCTACGACGTTGTCGAGGCCAGCACGCCTGCAGTCGTCTCTGTCGTCGAGAAGATCAACGAGCCCCGCTACCCGTCCTTCAAGGGCATCATGGCCGCGAAGAAGAAGCCCGTCGAGACGATCTCCGTGGCCGATGCCGGGATCGAGCCGGCCGCCGTCGGCCTGGGTGCCGCCTGGAGTGAGGTGGCCGAATTCGCCGCCGCGCCGGCCCGCGCCGCGGGCACGATCGTCACCGACGAGGGTGACGGTGGCGTGAAGATCGCCGATTACCTGTCCGAGCAGAAGTTCATCTAGGGAGAACGAACACAATGGCTGAGATTCTGGTACTCGTCGACCACGTCGACGGCTCGGTGAAGAAGACCACCCTCGAACTGCTGACGCTGGCCCGGTCCCTGGGTGAGCCGTCGGCGGTGTTCGTCGGCGGTGGCAGCGACAGTGCGGCGGCCACCCTGGCCGAGTACGGCGCGGCGAACATCTACGTCGCCGACGCCGCAGAACTGACCGACCACGTGGTCGCCCCCAAGGCCGAACTGCTCGCGCAGCTCGTGTCGGAGAAGTCCCCGGCGGCGGTGCTCATCACCTCCACCGCTGAGGGCAAGGAGATCGCCGGTCGGCTGGCGATCAAGGCCGGCAGCGGCGTCATCACCGACGCCGTGGGTGTGTCCTCCGATCTAGTCGCCACGCAGTCGATCTTCGGCGGCTCGACCATCGTGCAGTCGAAGGTCACCCACGGCACCCCGATCATCACGGTGCGTCCGAACTCCACGGCGCCGGAGGCGGCCCCCGCGGCCGGTGCCCGCAGCGACGTGTCGGTGTCCCTGAGCCCGTCGGCCACGGCGGCGAAGGTCGTGGACCGGGTCAAGGAGGAGAAGGGCGCTCGCCCCGAACTCACCGAGGCCGCGATCGTGGTCTCCGGCGGTCGTGGTGTGGGCGGTCCGGAGGGCTTCGCACTCATGGAGAAGCTCGCTGACTCCCTCGACGCAGCGGTGGGTGCCTCGCGGGCGGCCACCGACGCCGGCTGGTACCCCCACCAGTACCAGGTGGGCCAGACCGGCAAGACCGTGTCGCCGCAGTTGTACATCGCCAACGGCATCTCCGGGGCGATCCAGCACCGCGCCGGCATGCAGACCTCGAAGACGATCATCGTGGTCAACAAGGACCCCGAGGCGCCGATCTTCGAACTCGCCGACTACGGCGTGGTGGGTGACCTCTTCGAGGTCGTCCCGCAACTGACCGACGAGATCAGCAAGCGCAAGGCCTGATCCGCGAGCAGGCCCCGCCACCAACGCATCCCGGTGGCGGGGCCTGGTCGTGTTCAGGTGGGCCGGGCCACGGTTCGGTTCCGGGGCGGGGGCGGTGGCCGCGGGTTTCGTAGGCGGGAGTGGTTCGGACGTTGGGGAGTGAAGGAGACCGGTTGGATCGCTCCCGGGTGTACGGATCTCTCCCGGGTGAGTCTGGAGGGCAGCCAGCGCTCCCCGGTGGCCGCGGGTTTCGTAGGCGGGAGTGATTCGGATGTTGGGGAGTGAAGGAGACCGGTGGGATCGCTCCCCGTTGTACGGATCTCTCCCGGGTGAGGCTGGAGGGCGCCGCCAGGCCCGTCTCCCGGGTGAGGCTGGAGGGCGCCGCCAGGCCCCGAGCCCGGGTGACCCGCGACCCGCCGACGTCGCCTGAGCGCGAATGTCCCCACCCCGGGTTAGCCTCGCGATAAGTCACGCGAGCCCTTCCCCATCGCGTGACCCAGGCAGGTGATGGACCGAGGGGTTGCGCGTGGTTTTTCCGACGATCGAGTTCGCGGCGTTCTTCGTCGTGGTGCTGCTCGCGTCGTGGTTGCTCATGCCCACGCCGAAGTACTGGAAGCCGTTCATCTTCGCCGCGTCGTTGGCGTTCTACGCGGCGGCCGACTGGCGCTGGGTGTTCCTGCTGCTCGCCTCGATCATTGGCAACCAGGCCGCCGCGACACTGATCAGCCGGATGGCGCGGGGACCCGGGCGCAAGGCCGTGCTCGTCGCGGCGGTCGCGGGCAATCTGCTTCTGCTTGGGGTGTTCAAGTACCTCGGGTTCTTCGTCGACAGCGTGAACGGGCTGGTGAGCGCGTTCGGCTTCGAGGGCGAGCAGCAGGTGCTGGAACTGGCCCTGCCGGTCGGGATCTCGTTCTTCACGTTCCAGGCGATCAGTTACGTGGTCGATGTGTACCGCGAAAGGGCGCCGCTGGCCACGCCGATCAACACCGCCGTCTACCTGTCGTTCTTCCCGCATCTGGTCGCCGGACCGATCGTGCGGGCCACGGAATTCATCCCGCAACTGGCCACGCCGCGCAGCCCGCGTAGCATCCCGGCAGCGCCGGCGCTTTTCCTCATCGCCGGCGGCTTGTTCAAGAAGGTCGTGCTCGCGGATTTCCTGGCCGTCAACCTGGTGGATCCGGTCTTCGGCAGTCCGCAGGCGTTCGGAGCCGTCGACACCGGTGTCGCGATCCTCGGGTACGCCGCGCAGATCTACTGCGACTTCTCCGGCTACACCGACATCGCGATCGGCCTGGCGATGCTGCTGGGATTCTGGTTCCCGCAGAACTTCGACCAGCCCTACCGGGCGGCCAGCCTGCAGGAGTTCTGGCACCGCTGGCATATGACCCTGTCCCGCTGGCTGCGCGACTACGTGTACATCCCGCTCGGCGGCAGCCACAAGGGTCCCCGTCGCACCTACATCAACCTCATGCTCACGATGATCCTCGGTGGGCTGTGGCACGGCGCGGCGTGGACGTTCGTGATCTGGGGCACCATGCACGGGTCGGGGCTGGCGGTGGAGCGCTGGGCCCGGCAGCGCGCTGCGAGCCTGCGCGCCCCCCGGGACATCGACCTGCGCGATGAACCGGAACCGGCAGGTGGTGGCGACGTCACCCGCACGATGGTGATGGTCAAGCCGGCCCGCCTCGACGCGGTCGTCTCCCGCACGTACCCGAAGCCCGTGCTGTGGCTGGTGACGTTCGCGTTCGTGTGCTTCGCGTGGGTGTTCTTCCGGTCCCCGGATGTCGGCACCGCGCTCACGGTCCTGTCCCGGTTGGTGGTCGGATGGACCACTGCCGCGACGCTGGTCACGCCGGCCGTTCTGGTCGCTCTGGTCGTGGCGTTCAGCACGCAGGTGACGCCCGCACGGCTGTGGGACCGCGTGGCGGTGCAGTTCAGCCGGCTGCCCTACTGGGCGCAGGGTGTGCTGTTCGGTGTGTTCCTGATCGTCATCGACACACTGGTCGGCCAGCAGGGTGTGGCCCCGTTCATCTACTTCCGATTCTGAAGGCCCGGCCATGACACACACCCTCCACGAGCCCCCCAAGGCCGACACCCCTGCGCCGCAGAAGCGCAACCGCGCGGACAGCTATCACCCAGCCATGCACGGCTTCGAGGGCAAGCGGATGCCTGCCGGGCACATCTGGCTGGTCGTGGTCATCGCCCTGGGTGTGGCCGTCATCTTCAACTCCGGCGGCTTCCTGCGTGACGCCAACGGCATGCGACCCGGTGTCCTGAGGACGGTGGTCGTCGCGCTGGCCACTCCGATCGACGCCGCCGCGCAGTGGCTGCGCCTGGATCGTCCGCAGCAGGCGCTGGCGGGCGTGCTCGGCCAGGACACCGATGATGCCGACGGTGCGGCGCTGGTTTCCGACGAACCGGTCGCCGAGCCCGCCCCGGTGGCCACGGCCCCACCGATCACCAGCCCCACGGCTGCCGATCCGTTGCAGGTACTGGTCCTCGGTGACTCCCTGTCGACTTTCGTCGGCCAGCAGATGGCGGCGCAACTGGCCGACTCCCGGCTGGTGGACTTCACTTCCGTGTGGCGCAACGGCACTGGACTGACCAACCCGGCGTTCTTCAACTGGGAATCCGGAGCCCGGTCGATCATCCGTGACAAGCGCCCAGAAGCCGTCGTGATGCTCGTGGGAGGCAATGAACGCAACGACATGACCGTGCGCGGGCAGACGCTGGTCCCCGGCACCGAAGCCTGGGAGAACGAGTACGAGCGCAGGGCGCGGGTGGTGATGCGGGCCATGATGCAGGAGGGCGTGCAGCGAGTCTTCTGGTCGGGGCCCCCGACTGCGCGCGACCCGCAGTGGAACGACGTCTACGCCGACGTCAACGCCGCACTGGCCCGCGCCGCCGCGTCCGTACCCGGGGTCACGTACGTCGACCTCTACGACGAGGATGCCGGGTTCGCCATGGAGGAGGTGGTCGACGGCGAGCAGGTGGTGGTACGGCAGCGCGACGGCATCCACTGGACGTACCCGGGATCGCTCACACCTGCCCGCGCCGAGATCGCGGCCATAGAGAGCGCATATGGTGATCTCCGGAACCAACGCCCGCCCACCACGGAGGTCCCCAGTGACACGCAGCCAACGACCGGGGCCGAACCTTCACGACCCTGAGAAGTTCGCCCGGGAATTCACCGAAGAACTTCGCTTCGGCCAGGGCGTCGACTTCGTCCGCGCCTCCGAGAGCGACCTGTACATGGCGCTGGCGCGCACTGTCCGCCAGGCGATGATCTCGCGCTGGATCGACACCCTCGAGACCCAGATCGGCCGGGGTTCCAAGGCGGTGGTCTACCTGTCGGCGGAGTACCTGCTGGGCAGGCAGTTGGACAATGCTTTGCTGGCGACAAACCTGCAAGCCACCGCCCGCCACGCGCTGGCCTCCCTGGATCTCGACCTCGACGAGTTGCGCGAGTTCGAGATCGAGCCGGGTCTGGGCAATGGCGGTCTGGGTCGCTTGGCGGCATGCTTCCTCGACTCGCTGGCCACGATGTCCATCCCGGCGGTCGGGTACGGCATCCGCTACGAGTACGGGATCTTCCAGCAGAAGTTCAATGAGGACGGCCGGCAGGTCGAGGTGCCGGACTCGTGGCTGCGGCATGGCAACCCGTGGGAGTTCCCGCACCCGGAGATGTCCGTCAAAGTTGGCTTCGGCGGCACGATCACGCACAGCAACAACGGAAGCCGCCGGGCGACGTGGACTCCGGAGACCACCATCGTCGCCGTGCCCTACAACTACATGGTTCCCGGCTATCGCTCGGACGCGGTGAACACCCTGCGGCTGTGGCGGGCCCAGGCGGCCGAGAACCTGGACCTGAAAGAGTTCAATTCGGGGACTTCCAGGCGGCGGTGCGCGCCCAGACCCAGGCTGAGTCGATCTCCAAGATCCTGTACCCCGAGGACTCCACCCCGGCGGGCAAGCGCCTGCGCCTGCAGCAGCAGTACTTCTTCGTCGCGGCGTCCATCCACGACTTCATCCACAACGTCCTGCCCGGTGACTTCGACCTGCGCCGCCTGCACGAGCGGGTGGTGTTCCAGCTCAACGACACCCACCCCGTGATCGCCATCCCGGAACTCATGCGCGTGCTGATGGACGAGAACGGCTTGCGCTGGGAGGAGGCCTGGGCGGTCACGCGCAAGTGCTTCGCCTACACCTGTCACACCTTGCTGCCGGAGGCGCTGGAGGTCTGGTCGGTCGAGTTGCTGGAGGAGTTGCTACCCCGGCACATGGAGATCATCTACCGCATCAACTCGCTGTTCCTCGAGGAGGTCGCTGACGCGTTCCCGGGCAACGACTGGCGCGTGCGCCGGATGTCCATCATCGAGGAGCACCCGGAGCGCGCAGTGCGGATGGCCTACCTGGCCACGGTCGGCAGCAGCAAGGTCAACGGGGTGGCCGAGTTGCACAGCAAGCTGTTGCGCGAGCGCGTCCTGCCGGACTTCGCGGAGCTCTACCCGGGTCGCTTCACGAACGTGACCAACGGGGTCACCCCGCGCCGTTTCCTGAAACTGGCCAACCCCGAACTGTCGGAGCAGATCACCGAACGGATCGGTCCGGACTGGGTCACCGACCTTGAGCGTCTGCGGGAACTCGACGCCTTCGCCGACGACCCGGAATTCCTCGAGGCGCTTCGCAAGGTCAAGTACCAGAACAAGATCCGGCTGGCAGAGATGCTCAAGAAGCGCGACGGCCTGAGTCTCAACGTCGACACCATGTTCGATGCGATGGTCAAGCGGCTGCACGAGTACAAGCGGCAGTTGCTCAAACTGCTGCACGTCGTGGTGCTGCACCAGCGGATCGGCGACGGCCAGCAGATCAAACCCCGCACCGTGCTGTTCGGGGCGAAGGCCGCCCCCGGCTACCTGATGGCCAAGGAGATCATTGGCCTCATCAACTCGGTTTCCCAGACCATCGCCGAAGACCCCCGCGTCCAGGGGCAACTGGCCGTGGTCTTCCCGCCGAACTACAACGTCACTCTGGCCGAAACCCTGATCCCCGCCGCGGACCTGTCCGAGCAGATCTCGCTGGCGGGGAAGGAGGCATCCGGGACCGGCAACATGAAGTTCGCACTGAACGGTGCGTTGACCGTCGGAACGCTGGACGGTGCGAACGTCGAGATCCGGGACCTGGTCGGGAAGGACAACTTCTTCCTGTTCGGGATGACCGAGGAGCAGGCCCATGCGACCAAGGAGGCGGGCTACAACCCGCTGACGTACTTCGAGAGCGACCCGGTGCTGCGGCGGGCCCTTGAGGCGATCAGCCGTGGTGACTACTCAGGTGGGCGGTCGTTCGAATTCGGCCACGTCGTGGACTCGCTGCTCAGCGACGACCCGTACATGGTGTTGGCCGACTTCTCCTCCTACCTCGCCATCCAGGACGAGGTAGGAGAGGCGTGGGCCGATCCGCAGCGTTGGGGGCGGATGGTGGTGCACAACATCGCACGTTCCGGGTTCTTCTCCTCGGACCGGTCGATCCGTGACTACCTCGACCGGATCTGGCACGCACCCGCGGTGCCGGTGCGCCACTGATCGGTCCTGCCGGACGCACCTACCATGCACAGGTGCACTACCTGGATCATGCCGCGACCACCCCGCTGCGCCCCCAGGCGCGCGAGGCGATGCTGCGGCAGTGGGGCGAAGTGGGCAATCCGTCGAGCCTGCACACGGCCGGCCGGCGCGCGCGGCGGGTGGTGGAGGAGGCCCGCGAGCAGATCGCGGCCCTGATCGGGGCGAAGCCCGCGGCCGTCATCTTCACCAGTGGCGGCACTGAGGCCGACAACCTGGCGATCAAGGGTCTGGCGCGAGTGGGCGACCGGCGCCGGGTGCTGGTCTCGGCGATCGAGCACCACGCCGTGCTGGATCCGGCCGTGGCCCTTGCCGACGAGGGTTTCGTCGTCGATCGGATCCCGGTTGACCGCTGGGGCCGCGTGGACCCTGAGGTGCTTGCTGCGATGCTCGATGACGACGTCGCGCTGGTGGCTGTCATGTGGGCGAACAACGAGGTGGGCACCATCCAGCCCGTCGCGGACATCGCGCGGGTGTGCCGGACGCGGGGGGTGCCCTTCCATTGCGACGCCGTGCAGGCACTGGGGCAGATCGATGTGGACGTCGCGGGGATCCCGTCGGTCGCCCTGTCCGCGCACAAGGTCGGTGGCCCGGTGGGCGTGGGCGCCCTGGTGCTGGACCGGGACCAGCCGGTCGCGCCCCTGGTCCACGGCGGCGGCCAGGAGCGCGATGTCCGGTCCGGCACTCTGGATGCCGCCGGCATCGCGGGGTTCGCCGCTGCTCTGGCTGCCGACACCCACGACCTCACCGGGCTGCGGGACTCCTTGATCGACGGGATCCACGCGGCGGTTCCGGAAGCGGTGCTCAACGGGCATCCGGAGGACCGGCTCGCCAACAACGTCCACTTCTCGTTCCCGGGATGCCCCGGGGATGCCCTGTTGATGCTGCTGGATGCCGCCGGCATCGCAGTGTCCACCGGGTCGGCCTGCACCGCCGGCATCCCGCAGCCCAGTCATGTGCTGGTGGCCATGGGCGCCGATGAGGCGGTCGCGCGCTCGTCGTTGCGGTTCTCCCTGGGCTGGAACAGCACGCAGGAGGACGTGACGGCGGTTGTCGAAGCGCTCCCGGCCGTGGTCCAGCGGGCCCGGCGGGCGGGGGGCCTGTGATGCGGGTCATCGCCGCACTCTCCGGCGGGGTGGATTCCGCGGTGGCGGCCGCACGCTTGGTGGATGCCGGTCACGAGGTGACCGGGGTGCATCTGGCGCTGGCCGAGAAGCGCTACGCCGGTGGCGGCCGGGGGTGCTGCACGCTCGAGGACGTCCACGACGCACGCCGCGCCGCCGATGTGCTCGGCATCGCGTTCTACGTGTGGGACTTCGCCGAACGGTTCCGGGAAACGGTGCTCGACGACTTCATCGAGGAGTACCGCGCCGGGCGCACGCCGAACCCCTGTGTGAGCTGCAACCAGCACATCAAGTTCGCCGCGGTCCTCGAACGTGCCGTCGCCTTGGGGTTCGATGCAGTGGGCACCGGCCACTACGCGCGCACGGTCGACGGCCCCCACGGGGTGGAGCTGCACCGCGGCGTGGATCCGGCCAAGGACCAGTCGTACGTGCTGGCAGTTCTCGATGCGGAGCAACTGCGCCACTCGCTGTTCCCGTTGGGCGACACGTGCAAGCCCGACATCCGGCGGGAGGCCGCAGAACGCGGCTTGCTGGTCGCCGAGAAGCCGGACAGCCACGACATCTGCTTCATCCCGGACGGCGACACCCGCGGCTTCTTGCGCGAGCGGATCGGTGCGTCCGCCGGCCCCATCGTGGATGCCGAGTCGGGCCGGACACTGGGCGAGCACCCCGGGGCCGTGGGCTTCACGATCGGCCAGCGCCGGGGGTTGCATCTGAGCCAGCCCGCTGCCGACGGTCAGCCGCGGTACGTCGTGGAGGTCGATGTGCCATCGAACACCGTGTTCGTGGGGACGCCGCGCAGACTGCGCGTGGTGGGCTTCGAGGTGGACCGGTTGCGCTGGACCGGTGACGTGGTGGACCAGGCCGAGGTGGAGGTCCAGATCCGCGCGCACGCCGATCCGGCGCCGGCTGTGCTGTTGGGCGGGCGTGTGGAACTGCGGCAGGAGATGTCGGGGGTGGCAGCCGGGCAGATCGCCGCGTTCTACGACGGCACCCGCGTGCTCGGTAGCGGGCGCATCACGTCGACGACTGGTGCGTGAGTGCCTCCGGCCGGTGCGACCATCGCCGGCCGAGATCCATGGGCATCGGGGTGTGCAGGTCGAACGCGGCACTGACCATGCGCACCGCCGAGGCCACCACGATGCACCCGATCTGTGCCACCAGCAGGTCCCCGGTGGTCCAGAAGACGCCCGTGAACGTGCAGGCGCCGACGAGGGCCGCCGCCGCGACCCACTGGCCGGGCAGCAGGACTGCGGGGCGTTCCCCGCAGAAGATGTCACGCAGCAGGCCGCCGCCGGTGGCTGTGATGACGGCCACCAGGACCGCGGAGCCGAAGCCGAGGCCGTTGCTGAGAGCCTTCGTGGCTCCCACGAGCACCCACACGCCGATGAACAGTCCGTCGATCACCTCGAGGAGCATCGATGCCCGGCTCATCAGGCCTGAGAAGGCCCAGCCGAGGACCGTCCCGATGATGGCGTACAGGAGGAAAGTCGGCGACGTCAGGAAGACCGGCGGCCCTGACACCAGCAGGATGTCCCGGATGACACCGCCGCCGAGGGCGGCGCAGAAGGAGACCACCAGGATGCCCATGAGATCCATCCGGCGGCGGCGGGCGTGCAGCGCACCGGAAACCGCGCCGACGGCGATGGCCAGCGCGTCCAGGGACGAGGGCAGCGCGATCGTCTCGACCGGTTCGATCACCGGTCCGACTCCTGCTTGCGGTTCCAGTACGACCAGACGCGGTTGGACAGGTCGTCGGCGGGTCGGGTCTCCCATCTCCACAGAAGCGCCACGGTCCGGGTGGCGAACACCGCGACGATGACGATCACCTGGCACAGCAACGGATTCCCGGTCCAGGCCTCGAGGGCGACATAGAGGATCGAACCGCCCAGGGCGATCACCCCGAGGACCACTCCGGGCCGCAGCAGTTGTGGGGCATCCCCGCCGAGAATGTCCCGGAACAGCGGTCCGGCAGTGGCCACGATCGTGCCCACTGCGATCGCGGGGAGGGCGCCCAGGCCCGCCCGCAAGGCGCTGTCCGTGCCTACGGTGGCCAGTAGTCCCATGGCCAGTGCTTCCAGGCCCAGCAGGGCCCGGTCGAACTTGGCGATGTAGCCGGCGAAGAAGAAACCGATAACGGCAGCTGCCACCGCGGACAAGATGAAGTCGCTGTCGCGCAGCACGATCGGGCCCCTGGCCAGCAGGATGTCGCGCAGGAGCAGTCCCCCCAGTCCGGTGGCCACGGACAGGGTCAGCACGCCGATGACGTCGAAGCCGCGCCGCGCCGCGTAGGTCGCCCCGGCCAGCCCCCCGACGACCACGGCGAGGTAGAGCGTCCACGTCGGCAGAGCGGTCGCTCCCGTGTACACCTCCGGCATGGGCTCACCGTAGCGCGCGCTCCGGGGCGGGAGCGGGGAGTGCACGGGCGGCTGCGACTGCGGGGATGTGCCACGATGAGCCGTGCCGATACCGCTGTCCATACCCGTCACCGTCACCGGCATCGGATCGGTCCCGGGGACCGTCGTGACCGACTGGCCGGCCCGGGTCGCCGACCAGCTGCCTGATCTGCCGCACGTGCCGGAACTGCCCGAACGGGGCCCTGGCGCGGACATGATCGGTCGTACGCTGGGGCTGCTCAGCGAGATCAGCCCCGACTTCCGCGCCGCGACCACCGTGACCGGCTGGGAGCTCACGGCCGGAACCCGCGACATGCGGCGGGCGCGGTCGGTGCTGGCCGAGGACCTGGACGCGGTCGAACAGGCCTGGCAGGGGCACACCGGGCTGGCCAAGCAGCAGTTGGCCGGCCCGTACACGATCGCCGCCTCGGTCGAGCGCAAGGGTCGCCGGCTGCTGGCCGATCCCGGGCTCATGCGCGATCTGGTGACGGCGTGGCGCGAGATGGCCGGCCGTCACCGGCAGGACCTTCACCGGCGCCTGGCTGCCACCTGGCTGCTGCAGATGGACGAACCCGCACTCCCGGCCGTGATCGCGGGTTCGGTCAGCAGTGTCAGCGGGCTGTCGGCCTATCCGGCGGTCGAGCCGGATCTGCGCATCGGAGCCGATCTCATCCACTGCTGCGCGCAGGCCCCGCCGTGGGCAAGGATGCGCGGGTTCGCCGGGGTGCTCTTCGACATGTCGCTGCTCAACGCCGGTGACGACGAGGCGCTCGCGGAGTTGTCCACGGGCGGCGCAGTTCTGGGTTTCGGGGTGTCACAGTCACCGGGTACCGTCCGTGACGTGCTGGATTTCTTCGACCGGACCGGGCTTGCCCCCGAACCGCTGCTCCTCACCCCGCCGTGCGGGATGGTGGCCGACTACCGTCCATGGCTGCGGCTGGCCGCCGACCTGACCGAGCGGTTGTCCTGATGGCCGGGCCGGGGCAGGCGGATCGCACCCGCTGGGAGGAGTTGGTCGGGCAGATCGAGCAGGCGCGTTTCGAGTACTACCAGAAGGACGCCCCGAAGCTCTCGGATGCGGAGTACGACGCGTTGTTCGTGCAGTTGCAGCAACTGGAGGAGCGCTTCCCGGAGCTGCAACGGGCGGATTCGCCGACGCAGACGGTGGGCGGGGACCGTTCGGACATGTTCGAGCCGGTCGAGCATCTCGAGCGGATGATGAGCCTGGACAACGCGTTCGGGCTTTCCGAGTTCGCCACCTGGGCCGCGCGCATCGAGCGCGACCTCGGCGAGGTCCCGGCGATGCTGTGCGAGTTGAAGATCGACGGGCTGGCGGTGGATCTGGTCTACACCGAGGGCCGTCTGACCTCCCTGGCGACCCGCGGTGACGGCCGGGTCGGGGAGGACGTGACGTACAACGCCCGGTTCATCCCGGCGATCCCGAAACGGCTGACGGGCGCGCCGCAGCGGGTGGAAGTGCGAGGGGAGGTGTACTTCCCGGTGGCGCAGTTCAACGCCCTGAACGAGCAGATGCTCGACCTGGGCCGGTCACCGTTCGCCAATCCGCGCAACGCCGGGGCGGGGACGTTGCGGCAACGGGTGGACCGGCGTCAGGCGGAGATCGCCGAGCGGGAGACGTCGGGGCGGAAGGTCTCGGACAAGGCCCGCTCGGAATTGCAGCGCGGCATCGACTCGCTCGGCCGGTTGCAGTTGATCGTGCACGGGCTCGGGGTGCTGGACGGTCAGCGGCCGTCCCGGTTGTCGCAGGCGTACGAGCAGATGTCGGCCTGGGGTCTGCCGGTGTCCGGGCGGATGCGAGTGGCCGGGTCGCTGATCGAAGTCGAGGCGTACGTGCGCGAGTTCGAGGCCAAGCGGCACAGCCTCGACCACGAGATCGACGGAGTTGTGGTGAAGGTCGACGACCTGGCCATCCAGGACCGGCTCGGCGCCACCTCGCGGGCGCCGCGGTGGGCGATCGCGGTGAAGTACCCGCCGGAGGTGGTCCGGACCCGACTGCTGGACATCGCGGTCAACGTCGGCCGGACCGGGCGGGTGACACCGTTCGCGGTGATGAAGCCGGTGCGGGTTTCCGGCACCACGGTCTCCATGGCCACGCTGCACAACGCCCAGGAGGTCCAGCGCAAAGGCGTGCTGATCGGGGACATGGTGTTCCTGCGCAAGGCGGGCGAGATCATCCCGGAGGTGATCGGGCCGGTGGTCGAGGAGCGGACCGGCACCGAGCGGGAGTTCGTGATGCCCACGCACTGCCCATCGTGCGGGACTTCGCTCGCGCCGGCCAAGGAGGGCGACGTCGACATCCGCTGTCCCAACGCCCGCTCCTGCCCATCGCAGTTGCGCGAGCGGCTCAACCATGTGGGCTCCCGGGGCGCGCTGGACATCGAGGGGCTCGGGTGGAAGGCGGCGGCCGCGATGCTGGACGACCACTTGGTCACCGATGAGGGCGATCTGTTCGACCTCAACGAGCCCGCCTTGTTGCGATCACCGTTCTTCACGCGGTCCGGTCACGAACTGACGGAGAACGCCCGCGTGCTGCTGACGCAGCTGGGGGTGGCGAAGACCCGGCCCCTATGGCGGGTCCTGGTGGCTTTGTCGATCCGCCACGTGGGGCCGACGGCGGCGCAGGCGCTGGCCCGTGAACTGGGCAGCATGGACACCATCCGGGCTGCCAGCCTCGAGCAGTTGAGTTCCGTGGACGGGGTCGGGCCGACCATCGCGCAGGCGCTGCATGACTGGTTCGCCGTGGACTGGCACGCCGCGGTGGTCGACAAGTGGGCCGCCGCCGGGGTGCGGATGGCCGACGAGTCCGCCGGCGCCGCCGGACCGCTCACCGGCAAGACCATCGTCATCACCGGCACGCTGTCCGGGTGGAGCCGCGATGCCCTCACCGAACGGCTGCAAGAACTCGGCGCCAAAGTGACCGGTTCGGTGTCGAAGAAGACCGACTACCTCATCGCGGGCGAGAACGCAGGATCGAAGCACGCCAAGGCCGAGGCCCTGGGCGTGCCCATCCTGACCGAGGAGCGACTGGGGGAACTCGGGGTGCAGGTGTAGGCAGTGAGGTAAGTGGCGGCAGACCCCGCCCGCCGACACCTCCTGCTACGCGCGCTCCTCGGCGATCGAGTTGCCGCCGTCCACGACCAGGCATTGGCCGGTGGTGTAGGACGCGCCTGGGCTGCAGAACCAGGCGATGGCCGCCGCAACCTCCTCGGGGGAGGCGCTGCGACCCATCGGGGTGTGCCGGCCCTGCCGCGCCTCGTCCTGCGTCTGGCTGCCCGTCGCGATCCAGCCCGGTGCCACTGCGTTGACGGTGACCCCGCTGCCGGCCAGGTCGAGGGCCAGCGCCCTGGTCAGGCCCACCATGCCCGCCTTCGCCGCGGCGTACACCGGGTCGTCACGCATCGCCATCACCGGTCCCGTGACGCTCGCAACGTTCACCACGCGGCCCCAGCTCCGCGCGGCCATCGGCGGTGCGACGTGCCGGGTGACAAGGAAGGCGGTGTCCAGATTGCGGCGCAGCCCCGCCTGCCAGGTGGCCAGGCTCAGGTCCGCGAGGCGGCCGGCCTCGAAGTCCGTGCCGACGCTGACCATGCCGGCGTTGTTCACCAGCAGGTCGACGGACTGGGGCAGTGCAGCCACGTGATCCTCGTCGGTCAGATCGGCCACGACCGCCTCGGCGTCGATGCCCGCGGCCCGCAGTTCCCGGACCCGCTCCTCGATCCGGGCGGTGGTCGCGGTAACCACCACCTGGGCTCCCATGCCGCCGAGCATCCCGGCGGTGGCGAAGCCGATACCCGAAGGGCTGCCCGCACCCGTGATCAGCGCGATCCTGCCGGACAGGTCGAACGCGGGGATCATGGCCCGAGGCTAGCCGGAGCCGGGGGCACAACGCCCCGGGGTCCGACCCGGACGCGCGTCCGTAGACTTGCCGCATGCCCGCTATCTCCCGCGACGATGTCGCGCACCTCGCGCGCCTGGCGCGCATGGAACTCTCCGACGGGGAGCTCGCGCACTACGCCGAGCAACTCGACGTGATCCTCAGAGCCGTTCAGCGCATCAGTGAGGTCGCCGCCGAGGATGTTGAACCGATGTCACACCCGGTCGCGATCAGCAACGTGTTCCGTGCGGATGTCCGGGTGCCCGGGCTGAGTTCAGGTGAGGCCCTCGCCGGCGCACCGGCTGTCGAGGACGACCGTTTCCGTGTCCCGCGGATCCTGGACGAGGAGTGACATGAGCCTGACCGACACCACTGCTGTGGAGCTCGCCGCGGGAATCGCCGCCGGGGAGTACTCGGCACGCGAGGTGACCACCGCCTTCCTCGACCGCATCGCAGCGACCGACGAGCGACTCAACGCGTTCCTGGCCGTCGACACCCCGGGGGCCCTGGCGGCCGCCGATGCCGTCGACGCCGCCCGGGCCGCCGGCGAACCGCTGGCGCCGCTGGCCGGAGTGCCGGTGGCAGTCAAGGACGTCCTCACGACGGCGGGCCTGGCGACCACCTGCGGTTCCCGGATCCTCGAGGGCTGGATCCCGCCCTACGACGCGACTGTCACGGCCAGCTTGAAACGTGCCGGCGCGGTCATCGTGGGCAAGACCAACATGGATGAGTTCGCGATGGGTTCCTCCACGGAGAACAGCGCATACGGCCCGTCCCGCAATCCGTGGAACACCGACCTGATCCCCGGTGGCTCCAGCGGTGGTTCCGCCGTCGCGGTGGCCGCGCGCCAGGTCCCGCTGGCCATCGGCACCGACACCGGTGGTTCCATCCGGCAGCCGGCCGCCATGACCGGTGTGGTGGGCGTGAAGCCGACCTACGGCGGAGTCTCCCGCTATGGTCTGGTCGCCCTGGCCTCTTCCCTGGACCAGGCCGGTCCGTTCGCGACCACCGTTTCCGACGCGGCGCTGCTGCACTCCGTGATCGCTGGTTACGACCCGAAGGACTCGACGTCGTTGGACGCACCCGTGCCGCCTGTGGTCGAGGCGGCTGCCCGCGGCGACATCAAGGGCATGCGCATCGGGGTGGTGAAGCAACTCACCGGTGACGGCTTCCAGCGTGAGGTGCGTGAGCACTTCGCCCGCAGCCTGGATCTGCTCGCCGACGCCGGGGCGCAGATCGTGGAAGTCTCCTGCCCGCACTTCGAGTACGCTCTGGCGGCCTACTACCTGGTCATGCCCAGCGAGTGTTCGTCGAACCTCGCGAAGTTCGATGCGATCCGGTACGGACTGCGCGTGGGTGACGACGGTCAGAAGTCCGTCGAGCAGGTGATGGCCATGACCCGCGAGGCAGGATTCGGGCCCGAGGTGAAGCGGCGGATCATGCTCGGCACCTACGCGCTGTCCAGCGGTTACTACGACGCGTACTACGGCCAGGCGCAGAAAGTGCGCACCCTCATCGCCGAGGACTTCGCGAAGGCGTTCGAGGTCGCAGCTGTGCTCGCGACGCCGACTGCGCCGACGACCGCGTTCCCCATCGGGGAGAAGGTCGACGACCCGTTGAGCATGTATCTGCAGGACATCGCCACGATCCCGGCGAACCTTGCCGGGCTGCCCGGCATGAGCCTGCCCGTGGGGCTGGACGACAAGGGCCCGCCGGTCGGACTGCAGTTCCTGGCCCCGGCTCTGGCCGACGACAGGATGTACGCCGCGGGTGCCGCTCTGGAGGCGGCCATCGGATGCGAGGCCCGGCCATGAATTTCGAGCAGGCGGTCGCGCAGTTCGACCCGGTCCTCGGGCTCGAGGTGCACGTGGAGCTCAACACCGAGACGAAGATGTTCTGCGGCTGCGCCACCATCTTCGGCGGGGAGCCGAACTCGCAGGTGTGCCCCGTTTGCTTGGGGCTGCCGGGTTCCCTGCCGGTGGTCAACGGCGCCGCAGTGGAATCAGCCGCACGCATCGGACTGGCGCTGAATTGCCGCATCGCGCCGCGCTCGCGTTTCGCGCGGAAGAACTACTTCTACCCGGACATGCCGAAGAACTACCAGATCTCGCAGTACGACGAGCCCATCGCCATCGAGGGGTACCTGGACGTGGACGTCGATGGCCGGACCTATCGCATCGGGATCGAACGTGCGCACATGGAGGAGGACACGGGCAAGTCCCTGCACATGGGCGGGGCGACCGGTCGCATCCACGGCGCCGACTACTCGCTGGTCGACTACAACCGCGCCGGCATCCCCTTGATCGAGATCGTGACCAAACCCATCACCGGTACCGGGGACAAGGCCCCCGAAGTGGCCAAGGCCTATGTCACCGCGTTGCGTGACCTGCTGCGCGCCCTCGGCGTCTCCGATGTGCGCATGGAGCAGGGGTCCCTGCGCTGCGACGCCAACGTGTCGCTGCGTCCCAGCCCAGACGCCCCATTCGGCACCCGGTCCGAGACGAAGAACGTCAACTCGCTGCGCTCGGTGGAACGTGCCGTGCGCCACGAGATCGAACGGCAGGCCCAGATACTGACCGAGGGCGGCACCATCGTGCAGGAGACGCGGCACTGGCACGAGGACACCGGCCGGACCACGTCCGGGCGCACCAAGGAGGAGGCGGAGGACTACCGCTACTTCCCCGAGCCCGACCTCGCGCCGGTGGTCGCCTCCGAGCAGTGGGTCGAGCAGTTGCGCGCGACTCTCCCGGAGCCACCGGCTGCGCGCCGTTCCCGCCTGCAGGAGCAGTGGGGGTTCACCGATCTGGAGATGCGCGACGTCGTCAACGCCGATGCGCTCGACCTCATCGAGCAGACTGTGACCGCCGGGGCCACGCCCGCCGGGGCGAAGAAGTGGTGGCTTGGCGAACTGGCCCGACGCAGCAACGACACCGGCGTGGCGCTGCCCGACATGGCCGTCGACGCGGCCGCCGTCGCACGCATCGAGGAATTGGTCGCCACCGGCTCGCTGAACGACAAGATGGCCAGGCAGGTGATCGACGGTGTGCTCGCCGGCGAGGGCGACCCCGACGAGGTGGTGGCCGCCCGCGGCCTGGTCCTGGTCTCCGACGACGGCGCGCTGACCACAGCCGTCGACGAGGCCATCGCCGTCAATGCGGACGTGGCTGACAAAGTGCGCTCAGGCAAAGTGGCTGCGGTGGGGGCGCTGGTCGGTGCGGTCATGAAGGCCACCCGCGGCCAGGCCGACGCCGGCCGCGTGCGGCAGTTGCTGCTCGAACGTCTCGGCGTCGAGGAGTAGACGCCGCGTGGGGGCAGCAGCGCGGGCGTGGATCACCGCTGTGCCCCTGTTCCCGGTGGTGTTCGGCGCCGGGATGGTCTTTGCGGCGGTCTTCGCCCGATCGCTTGCGCAACGACTCGGTGTGCCCCCGGGGATCGTCTTCGGGCTGCTGGCGAGCCTGTCACTGATCGTGGCGGCCACCCTGGCCCCGGGGTCCGGTGGGGTGTGGGGCTCGTGCTTGCGCGACCTGGTCCATCCGCTGGGACCGCGAGGCCTGCTGACCGGCGGGGACCGGGCGCTCAACACGTGGCTGTTCGTCCCGCTGGGGGTGTTCGCGGCGCTCGCCGCGGGTCGTCGGCCGTGGATCCTGCCGCTGGCGTTCACCGTGCCGTTCGTCGTGGAAGCCGTGCAACGGACGGTGCCCTGGCTGGGCCGTCGATGTCAGTTCCAGGATCTTGTCGACAACGCCTGGGGGCTGGTCCTGGGTGCCGTCGTCGGGCTGCTCATCGGGCTGGTCGCCGGCCGTCCGCAACCCCGCTGAGCGCGTCTGCCGGGTTTTGTCATACCCCCCGGGGACGATGGTTCCACTGCTCCGAAAAGGGGGGAACCGATGAGGATCCTGCACACCTCCGACTGGCACATCGGCCGGACGTTACACAAGGTCCCGATGCTGGACGCACAGCGTGCGGCACTGCGACAGATCTGCACGGTCGCCGGCGACGAGGATGTGGACCTGGTCGTGGTGGCCGGGGACGTGTTCGACCATGCCGTGCCGTCCGCCGACGCCTTGGAGGTCCTCGAGGACACTCTGGCGTCCCTGCTGCAGGTGACGCCGGTGGTCATCACCGCCGGCAACCACGACTCCCTGCGTCGTCTTGGCTACGGCTCGCGGTTGTTCACCGAGCGGCTGCACGTGTGCACCCGGGTTGCGGACGTGGGCCGGGCGCTGGTCTTCGGCGACGTGCGCGTGTACCCGCTGCCGTACTTGCACCCGGACACCGCCCGCGTCGACCTGCAGGACGGGGATGAGTCGCTGGCGGCCACCCACCATGCGGTCATGTCCGAGGCGATGCGCCGGGTACGTTCTGATCTGGCCGGACACCCTGGCGCGCGATCGGTGGTCGTGGCGCACGCCTGGGTGGCAGGGGCCGACCCCAGCGATTCGGAGCGCGACGTCTCGGTGGGGGGGACTCGGAACCATCGCGCCGGCGGCCTTCGAAGGGGTCGACTATGTCGCTCTGGGTCACCTGCACGGTCCGCAGGAGCCCCGGCCGGCCGGCTCCACCCGCCTGCGCTACAGCGGCTCGCCTCTGCGCTACTCCTTCAGCGAGGCCACTCACGAGAAGTCGGTGACGATCGTGGAGTTCGGCTCCGCAGGGGCGGTGGACCTGCGGGCGGTGCCGATCTCGCAGCCGCGGGGCATGGCGGTTCTGAGCGGCCTCATCGACGAACTGCTGGATCCGGCTCTGCACGCCGATCACCTGGCGGACTGGGTGAGCGCCGTGGTCACGGACGACCGCCGGCCGACCCAGATGTGGCCGCGCCTCCAGGAACGCTTCCCGCATCTGCTGCAGGTCAGGCACGAGCCGACATCGGGCTTCGTGAACGACCGCCCGGCAATGGTGAGGTCGGAGCAGAAACCACTGGAAGTCGCCGGCGATTTCGTCGAGTACGTGACGAACGGGCAGATCGCCGCGGCCGAGAGCGCAGCCTTCGAACAGGCTGTGCAGACGCTGCGGGGCAGGGAGCAGGCATGAGGCTGTTGCGTCTGGCCTTCGAAGGGGTGGGTTCCTTCGCCGATCCCATGGAGATCGACTTCGAGACCCTCGGCAGTGCCGGGCTGTTCCTGATCGAAGGGCCCACGGGTTCGGGCAAGTCGACGATCCTGGATGCCATCGTGTTCGCCCTCTACGGCTCGCCGGCGGGAACGGAGTCCGATCCCGGTCGGCTGGACTCCCATGTCCGCAGCAGCAACCGCGAGCCGTTCGTGGAGTTGGACTTCACCTGCCACGGGTCGGCCTACCGCATCCGGCGCACGCCCAGACACGAGCGGGACAAGCGGCGCGGCACCGGGATGAAGACCGATGAGGGCGGGGTGTCGCTGAGCCGGCTGCGCCCCGACCCCACCGGGATCAGCCACAAGGCCCGCGAGGTCGGTGACTGGATCGTCGACCATGTGGGACTGACGAAGCAGCAGTTCGTCTCCACCATCGTCCTGGCGCAGGGGGAGTTCTCCACGTTCCTCAACGCCGACACCAAGGACCGCACGCCGATCCTCGAGAAGGTGTTCGGCACGCAGTTCTACCAGCAGGTGGAGCAGCAGCTCGCCGTGATGCGCAAGGACGCCCTCGCCGACCGCAACCGGTCCGGGGACCGATTCAGCGAGGCC
Source organism: Micrococcales bacterium (assembly GCA_016703125.1). Lineage (NCBI taxonomy): Bacteria > Bacillati > Actinomycetota > Actinomycetes > Micrococcales > Micrococcales bacterium. The sequence goes on from JADJCR010000003.1 coordinate 204,235, forward strand.
GTCGACCGCTGTCTGGGCCTGCTGACGCTGTCGACCGATGAGGATCCGGTGGCCGCCATCGACGCGGAGATCGAGCGGCTCGGCCAGGAGTTAGCCGACCTGGCGCTGCGGGAGCAGGGGTGCCGCACGTCATTGGTGGCCGCTGAGGACCAACTCGCGGCAGCGCGGGCGTTCGTCGACAAGCAGCGGTCCAAGCGGGCATTGTCCGAGCAGCGTGCCGGACTCGCGCAGCGCGAGCCGCAGATGACCGAACTGCGCGCCGGGCTGGTCGATCATGAGCGCGCCCGTCCGGCGATGGCCGCCCTGCAGGCCTGGCGATCCGCCCAGCGCGACGTGCTGGCTGCCCAGGCGCAGGTGGCCGTGCACGCCGACAAGTTGTCGGGCCTCGGGGAGTCCTCGGCAACACCCGCCCGCCTGACGGAGGTGGTCAATCTGCGCGGTGAACTGGCCACAGCGCTCGCCGCGGAGCAGGAGTTGCCCGGGGCCGATGCGCACGCGGCCCAGTTGCGCGAGGCCCTGGATTCTCACGGCGACGAACTCGCGCAGGTGAAGGCCGCCAGGGACCGCACTGCTGCCCAGGTGGCCGCCGATCAGCGGGCCGCGGACCGCCCGCAGGGGGACGCCGAGCGGCTGGCAGCGCTGAAGGTCGCGCAGGCCGAACTGGTGGCTCGGGCCGACACCGTGGGTCGCCTTGCGGTGGTGATGGCTGATGTGGCCTCAGCCGCGCAGCGACTCACCGAGGCGCAGGACGCGCTGGCCGGGTCCGAGCAGCAACTCGCGCACGGCCGGCAGGCGCAGCTGCGCAATGCCGCGGCGACACTGGCCCAGGAACTCGTCGAGGGTGACCCGTGCTTGGTGTGCGGTGCCCGAGAACACCCGGCACCGGCTCGGCCGAGCGCCGACGCCCCGGATGTCGGCGACCTTGAGGCGCTCGTCGAGGCGCGCCGTCGGGAACTGGTGGACGCCCGCAGTGCCCACGATCGCCTGGAGTCGGAGGCGGCGGTGCTGCGTGGAGGCCTGCCCGACGAGGCTGTTGACCCCGGCGCTCGGCAGAAGGAGGTCGAGGAGGCTCTGACACTCTTGCGCTGCGAGGTGACCGAAGCCCACGCCGCGGGGGAGCGGGCCGGTGCCGGGCAGACCGAACTTGAGGAACTCGACCGCCGGGTCGAGCAGGACCGGGTGCGCATCGAGGACCTTCGGTCGCAGTGGAGCGCCGCTGCGGAGAAGGTGCGTTCGTTGCGGGCCGCAATCGAGGTGGCCCTGGCAGGGTTCCCCTCAGTGGCCCAGCGCGTGGCCACGCTGGTGGACGTGCAGGAGGTGCTGACGGACGCCCTTGCGTCGCATGACGCCCTGGCCACTGCGCAGCAGGCCGTGGCTCAGTCCGGGCAGATCCTTACGCGGACACTGGCGGAGGTCGGCCTGGCCGATGCCGGAGCTGCGGAGGCTGCCCTGCTGAGCGAGTCCGAGGCCGACGAGCGCCGCCGTGCGATCGATGGGTACGACGAGCAACTGCGTGAGGTCGAGACCCGGTTGCGGGAGCTCGCCGAGATCGACACCGAAGTCGACACAGACATGGATGCGCTGACGGCACAGGCCCGGGAACGCATGGACGCCCACGGCAGCGTGCAGAGGGAACTGGGCCGCGTGCAGCACACGCTGGCACAGGCCGTGCCACAGCGTGAACTTGTGGCGCACCGCGAGCAGGAGCGGGACGAGGTGTTCGAACGGACCGTTGGTGTGATCCGCATGGCAGATCTGGCCACCGCTTCGCGGGGCGAGGTGACCCATCGGGTGAGGTTGTCGGCGTTCGTGCTGATGCGCCGCTTCGAGTCGGTGGTCGAGGCGGCCAACGACCGGCTGGATGCTATCTCCGAGGGGCGCTACCAACTGAAGGTGCTGCACACAGGGTTGGACAACCGCGGTCAGGCGGGGCTGGACCTGATGGTTGAGGACCAGCGGACCGAACGGTGCCGGCCGACGACGTCGCTGAGCGGAGGCGAGAGTTTCTACGTGTCGCTGGCGCTGGCGCTGGGCCTGGCCGACGTCGTGCGCAGCGAATCCGGTGGGGTCTCGCTGGGAACCCTGTTCATCGATGAGGGGTTCGGGTCGCTGGACTCCGATGTGTTGGAGGAGGTCGTCGACATGCTCGAGCAGGTGCGCGCCGGCGAGGACCGGGTCATCGGGCTGGTAAGTCACGTAGAGGTGCTCAAGCAGCGCATCGACCCACGGATCAGCGTGCGGCGGGATCCGGTGCGGGCGGGCGTCAGCACGCTTGACGTCCGGGTATGAACCCGTCGCCGCGCGAAGAAGCCGTGCTGGCCGTCGCCGCGCACATCCCGCGCGGGCGATTGGTCAGTTACGGGGACATCGCGGCGATGCTGTCGGACCTGGCGTGCACACCCCGGCAGGTGGCTGGGGCGCTGTCCCGGTACGGCGGCGGTGTGCCGTGGTGGCGGGTGGTGCAGTCCGCAGGCACGCTGGCACCCCAGGTCGCCGAGACCGCCACCGAACGCCTGCGCGCGGAGGGCGTGGAGGTGCGCGGACGCCGGGTGGACCTGGTTGCGCTGCGGTGGGAGCCCGACGTTGAGGACCTCCAGGCGATGGTGCGCGGCGGCGGGCCCGCCGGGTAGGTGACACGATGGCGCCATGATCGAGGTGACGCCACAGCGGTTCGAACAACTCGTGGCGGCTGCCGTCGACGCCATCCCCGAGACTCTCGCCCGCTACATCGACAACGTGGCGGTCGTCATCGAGGACGAGGCGCCGGCGGAGGACCCGCGTCTGCTGGGCCTGTACGAGGGGATCCCCCTGACCGCGCGCGACTCCTGGTACATCGCCGCACTGCCTGACCGGATCCGCATCTTCCGGCTGCCCATCCTGCGCATGTGCCAGACCCAGGCCGATGTGGTCCGCGAGGTGCACATCACCGTCGTCCACGAGGTCGCGCACCATTTCGGGATCGATGACGAGACTTTGCATGCCTTGGGCGTGGGTTGACTTCCCAAAAGTGAAAGTGCGTTTTACACTTTTCATATGACTGATGAAATCCGCAATCTGTTGGAGGATGTCGCTGCCGGTCGGGTGTCGCCCGATGAGGCGTCGACGAGGATTCACGACCTGCAGCCCGAGGCGGCGGCGGAGGGCACGGCTGTGGATGAGCCGGTCCGCCGGATCGTGGTCAAGGGCGGAGCCATCCGGCTGACCATCATCGGGGATCCCAGCGTGGCCGAGGCGGTCGCGGATGGACCTCACACGATGCGCCGCGAGGGTGACGCACTGCTGATCAACACGAACACCACCCAGGGTGACTATGCGGTGGAACCGCCGCGCTCGGCGTTCATGACCTGGGTGGGTCAGATGGTCAACCGGGTCGGTGCCGCTCTGGAGGTGCGGGTGAACCCCGATCTGCCCCTGCAGGTGCTGCTGGTCGGTGGCGCCCTGGATCTCAGTGGGGTGCGGGCCGGGGCGTCGGTGGGCGTCGAAGCGGGTTCGGGCCAGCTCAGCGGCAGCGGTCCGTTGCTCTTCGACGTCGCCAGTGGCAGCGGGAAGGTCGACTGGTCTTTCAGCGGGCAGTCGCGCGTGCGTGCCGACATGGGTTCGGTGTCGGTCACCGTCCGCCCAGATTCCGATGTTACGGTGAGTGCCGATTCCTCGTTGGGCCAAGCCCTGGTCAAGACCCACACCGGCAATCTCAAGGCGGCGGCGGATGCGTCCACTCCGCCCGTCGTTGTGGGGGCCGGCACCGGAAACCTCACCGTCAGCGCCCGCATGGGCGCTGCCCAGGTGACGATCGCATGAGTGACCTGCCCGCGCCGCCCTCGACGTGTCCGGTGTGCCGCGAGGAACTGCTCACCACGCGCCTGAGCTGTCCCTCCTGCCACACCGAGATCTCGGGGACGTTCACGCCGTGCCGGTTCTGCCAGCTCGGGTCTGAGGACCAGGAGTTGTTGGGGGTGTTCCTGCGCTCACGCGGCAACATGCGCGACGTGCAGGCGCACCTCGGCGTCTCCTACCCGACCGCCAGGCAGCGCTTCAACGAGTTGCTGGGCCGCCTCGGCCTCGATGAGCCCAGTCCGCACCCGGATCAGGTCATGCAAGATCTCGCGGCGGGCAGGATCAGTGTGGAAGAGGCCCAGGCGCTGCTGACCGGGCAATGAGGCGTCAGTCGGATCCTTCGCGCTGGGCGCGGTCTTCCCTTTCCTTCTCTCGCATCTCGTCGAGCGTGGGCGCTGAGCCGCCGTAGCGGGCGGGCCACCACCAGGCGCCTGGTTCCGGCTTGGGTTCGTACTGCTCGATCGTCTGTTCGTACAGGTCCTGCATGACCGAGCGCACGTGGGCGGTGGCCTCGACCGGGTCGTCCTGCTCGGTCACGGTGATCGGCGCACCCACAGTGAGTGCCACCAACGTGCCGCGCGTCATCTCGCGCTTGTGGCCCTTGGTCCACATCCGCTGCCCCCCGAACGTGATCATCGGGATGATGGGAACGCCGGCCTCAGCAGCCATTCGCACGGCCCCGGACTTGAAGTCCTTGACCTCGAACGACTGACTGATCGTCGCCTCCGGGAAGACCCCCACGATCTCTCCCTGGCGCAGCCAGTCGATGGCGTGGTCCAGGGAGGCGGCCCCGGCCGCACGGTCCACCGGGATGTGGTGCATGGAGCGCATCAGCGGACCTGAGATCGCATGGTCGAAGGTCGACTTCTTGGCCATGAACCGCACGAGCCGCTTCGATGGCCGGGCCGCGTAGCCGCAGAAGATGAAGTCGAAGTAGGAGACGTGGTTGCTGGCCAGCACGGCGCCACCGATGCGGGGCACGTGCTCACCGCCGGTGAGCGTGAACCGGATGTTGAAGGCCCGGAAGAAGCCGTAAGCGGTAAGGACGATAGGTGGATAGGTGATGTCCCGCACACAGGCCACCGTAGTTCACTTCGGTGCGGGAGTGTCCTCGGAGATCCCGAACAAGTGCGAAGCGATCCAGTCGCGGACAGGCTGTTGCCGTCGCTGCCACTTCGCGGCCCGCGCTGTGGCGCGCTCGAGCTTCTGCGGGCGCTGTTTGTAGCGGAAGTGCGCCCACGGCGAGGCCGGCCGGGCCAGTCGGACCGCGGCCACCCACGCCACAGGGATGAAGAGGATCGCCAGGGTCGCCAGCCAGACCTTGCCCTTGAGGATCGTGACTGCGATGGGTAGCAGCCACATGCCCAGGAACAGCAGGGCGGAGACGAAGTTGAGCCAGAAGCCGGTCACCTCGTCGGGGTTCGGCCGGTTCGGTGCGATCACCAGCAGCGCGCAGAACAGCACCACGGCTGCCAGGGTGACGGCGTCGGCCGACAGGCGGCCCTCGTTGCTCCAGTAGACGTCGTCCATGTGCAGGACCATGGCGAACTCGTCGAGCACCAGTGCCGCGCCCATCCCGAACATGATCCCGGCGATCTGGCGCCAGAGCCCGTCCTGACCCGAGCCGAGGGCCAACACGCCACCGGCTAGTAGGACGATCAGTCCCGGCACCACGTGGTGCACGTGGACTTCTCCGGTGGACACGTTGCGGAACGGCCCTTTCCCAGCGCGGATCATCCGCGTGATCATCCGCGTGACCAGGAACGTGAGGAGGAACGCGAGCAGGGCCAGGAACATGGGTTGTCGGCCCGGCTCAAGGATCTCCTGGCTGTACCAGTGCAGCATCCGGCCAGCGTACGGGCATTGCGGTACGCCGCGCCCACACAGCGTGAGTTCGCAGATGCGCTTCGCGTAGATTGTCCTGTGTGAAGCGACTGCCCGGCGACGTGGCCAATGGCTGACGTCCTCGAGGCCAAGTTGGCGCTCGCCCGTGACACGCGTACGCCGGGGAAGACCCTGGCCAAACTCGCAGGGCACAAGAGTTGGGCGCTGCGTGCGGACGTGGCCAGCAACCCCCGCACCCCGTCCAAGGCGCTCGTCAGACTGGCCGACGACAAGCGGTGGGAGGTGCGCACCGAGGTGGCACTCAACCAGAATTCCGGCAGCAAGGTCCTGGACGCGCTCGCCCTCGACGGCCACATGGCCGTGCGCACCGCCGTGGCCCTCAACCCCAAAGCGCCGAGTTCGGCGTTACGCCGGCTGGCCAAGGACAAATCGTCGGTCGTGCGGCTGCGCGTGGCGGAGAACCGCAGCGCCCCAGCAGGGGTGTTGCGCCGATTGTCCTCCGACGACGACCGTGACGTCCGCCGAGCAGCCGGGGCGAACCACCACACGCCCAAGAAGGTGAAGTAGTGCACCTCGGGGGGATGACCGCGCAGGAGATCGCGGACCTGCAGTGGACGGTGCGCCCGGAGCCGCTGCTGGGACCACCGCCGCCCTCCCCGATCATCGCGGACCCGACGTTCCTGCCCCCGGACCGGACTCCGCACGGGGACTGGCGGCTGTGGGCGCACTCCCTGCTCGGACTGCACGCGTACCGCAGCGACGACGGCATCGACTGGCAATGTTCCGGGACGGTCACGCGCAATGCGCTGCGCGGGCAGGTGCTGGAAGTGCCGCGGGCGCCGCGTTATCGGTTGGCCTACGAGAAGACCCGGTTGTTCATGCCCCTGGGGTTGCCCTGGTCTTCGTGGATCGAATCGCGTCGCAGCTACGACCTGGAACACTGGAGCGAGCCGGTGACGCTCCTGCGGCCCTCCCTGGCCTGGCACGTGCGGGGCCGGGACCGGTCGGTGTCCAACCCGTGCCTCGTGGCCCAACCCGACGGGGCGTGGCGCCTCTACTACAGTGCCGGGCTCACCCAACTCACCGACTGCGGATTCCCGGAACCCACGTATATCGGGGTGGCCGAAGGAGAGTCCCGACGGGCCGTTCGAGCCCCTGGCCGAGCCGCTGCTGGGCCCCGGCGACGGCCCGGCCAGTCTGTGCGCGGGTGCGCTCAAGGTGCTCGCCTGCGCGGACGGATGGGTGGGCTTCCAGAACGCCATCACGTGGGACGGCGAGCACTCCAGCTCGCAGATCTGGGTGATCGGATCGCCAGACGGGCTCGCGTGGAAGGTGCTGTCCGGAACCCCGGCGCTGGCCCCGCGCGGGACCGGGTGGATGGCCACGCACGTGTACGCACTGGATGTCCGGGACACCGAACTCGGCCCGCGGATGTACTTCAACGCCCGGGACGGGTACCACTGGACCCGGGGCCGGGAACGGATCGGCGTGGCAACGCCCGCGTAGGGCGCGGCGCCGCGGTGGCGGCACCCGGGGGAGGTTCGTACATCGGGGGGAGATTTTGCAGGGTTGGGTCGCTCCCGGCCAGCGGCTTGTCTCTCAACTTCAGGTAGTGAGCGACCGCCGGGGCTGAAGGGAGCGGTCCATCCGCTGCGGGCATTCGGCTCCACGCTGATGAACGCGCGTCAGCCGTTGCAGGCTTTCCCCAGGCGGGCGGCGGCCTGTGCGCGCTTCTTGACCGCACGGTCGAGCCGCTTGCGGAGCTTGGCCTTGCCCGCCTCGGACTTGGTCTGGCGGATGTCGCGACGCAACTGGTTGACCTTCTTGAGCGCGGAGCCGTAACTCTTACGGGCTGCCAGGCACTTGGCGGTGGACGATTCGGACACCGTGCCGGTGACCTCGACCCAGGCCTGGGTGCCGTAATTCCCCTGCGCACGTGCGAGCTGGTCGGAACAGTCCAGCGGGTAGGCGGGGTTCGGGGCGCCGGCGCGCGAGCTCCAGCCGACCTGGAACCAGTTGGCGCCGCCGGTGGCATAGAAGGCGGTGTGGGCGATCTCCTGCTTGTTGTGGAACGGTGGTGAACCACTGATCGTCTTCTCCACGCGTGCGTCCGCCGGCCCGGAGAAGTAGTGGCCGGTCCAGCCAGTCGGCTCAAAGCCCTTGACCTCGGGGTCCTTCCACTCCAGGATCACCAGCACGCCGCAGTTACCGGGTATCACGGGGCTGGCCGCGTTCTTGAAGATGATCGTTGCCCCGACCTTCTTGACCACGGTCGTGTCCGCGTTCGCTGGTGGCGCGGCGACCACTGTCATTGCCACCAGAGCCGCCACGAGCGCGGCGAGCAGTCTTGAAGCCTTGGCCATCATCGTCAACCACCTGTTCGGAGTGTCCGCATGACGGTATCCGACGGATCGTGGCACGGCAATGGTCCCTCTGGACAACTATTCACCAGGTGCTCCACGTGCCGGGTGCGGCCGCTCAGTGCCTGCGGACCGCCGTCTTACTGCAACCGGGAGAGGTTCGTGCATCGGAGAGAGGTTCTGCAGGGTTGGGTGTCTCCCGGCTGACGGCTTCTCTCCCACCCTCAGGTAGTGCGCGCGGAGGCGTTGGGTGAGGGTCGCACATCTGGGGCGGTGAACCGGGACCGGCGCTGGTGCCCCCGGCAGGATTCGAACCTGCGCGCATGGCTCCGGAGGCCACTGCTCTATCCCCTGAGCTACGGGGGCCGCAGGGTTTCTCCCAGCCTAGCAACGCCCGCCTTGATCCGGTCGGGCCGGATGGCGCAGTACCGTCGGGTTGTGCGCTGGAGAGTCTTGGTCGGGGTCGCCCTGCTGGCGGGGTGCCAGCAATTAGAGCCCACGGTGCAGCCGACAGCCTTGCCCGGACCGGTGCAGGCCGGCGTTCCGGACACGGGGATCAGCGTTTCGGGCCAGCAGTGGCGGACATGCACGCGCAAGCAATTGCGCCAGTACCCGCCGGTTCTCGATGCCCCTGCCGCCACCTACTACGCGGGGCCTTGGTGTCAGGAGGCTGACGGCGGCAACCGGTACATGTGGCTCTATGCCAAGCCGTTGTCCCCCGCAGAGACCCCCGAGGAGGTCCGCGGATACGTCAACGAGGACGGGTCGCTGCTGGTGCGGGGCCTGCGCACGACCGGCTACCTGCCAGTGCGTGCCGGCGCCCGCGAGGATGACATCTTCTACGAGGCCCGCCGGCCCACATCGCCGAACCTCGTCAGCATCGCCGTGCTCGGCGACGAGGTACCGCCGCACGGACAGTCGTACAGCGGTGACAACCCCTGCGGGTCACTGTCGCCGTGCGCAAGGCGCGGCCGGAGGATACGCCGAGTCCGGTTGCGAGCCAGAGCCCTAGTCTGGGGGCATGACTCCCGAAGCCCTCGCGACCGCCATCAGCGACGCTCTGGCCGGCATCCCGGAGCTCGACGGACACACGGTCGAGGTCAAGGTGGAACGCCCCAAGAACCGCGATCACGGTGATTACGCCACCAACGTGGCTCTTGTCCTTGCCAAACGGGCGGGGGTACCGCCGCGGGACCTGGCAGCACGGATCGTTGCGGGTTTGCAGGCCAACCCGGGGATCGCCGCGCTGGACATCGCCGGACCCGGCTTCATCAACATCACCCTGGCCGCCGATGCGGCCGGCGAAATCGCCCGCACGATCGTGGAGCAGGGCAGCACCTACGGCACGATCGATGCGCTGCTCGGGACGGCGATCAACCTCGAGTTCATCTCGGCCAACCCGACCGGACCACTGCACCTCGGGCACACCCGCTGGGCGGCGGTCGGGGACGCGATGGCCCGCGTGCTGGCCGCGGCGGGGGCGCAGGTCACCCGGGAGTTCTACGTCAACGACCGCGGTGTGCAGATGGACAAGTTCGGTCAGTCCCTGGAGGCGTCCGCGGTCGGGCAGCCGGTTCCGGAGGGCGGCTATCAGGGTGAGTACATCCACGACCTCGCCCGGCAGATCGTCGCCGACGACCCGGCCATCGTGGACCTGCCGGCCGACGACCGCTGGGTCGCGTTCCGGGAGGCAGGCTACGCGCTGCAACTGCAGCAGCAGAAGGACGTGCTGGACAACTTCCGCACGCACTTCGACGTCTGGTACTCCGAGCGCTCCCTGCACGAGACCGGTGCGGTGGACCGCGGTATGGCCAAGTTGCGCGAGCAGGGGCACGTGTTCGAACTCGACGGCGCCGTGTGGCTTCGGACATCCGATTTCGACGACGACAAGGACCGAGTGCTCATCAAGGCCGATGGGGAACTGACCTACTTCGCCTCCGACACCGCCTACTACGTCGACAAGCGCGCTCGGGGCTTCGACGTCTGCATCTACCTGCTGGGCGCCGACCACCACGGATACGTGAACCGGTTGCGGGCAGTCGCCGCCTGCGCCGGCGACAACGCCGACTACAACATCGAGGTCCTGATCGGCCAGTTGGTGAAGATGTTCAAAGGCGGCCAGGAGGTGCGCCTCAGCAAGCGGGCCGGGGCGATGGTGACCCTCGAGGACCTGGTGGACGAGGTCGGTGTGGATGCGGCGCGTTACACCCTGATCCGGTATCCCGCGGACAGCCCGCTGACGATGGACCTGGACCTGCTCGTGCAGCGCACCAACGAGAACCCGGTCTACTACGTGCAGTACGCCCACGCACGCATCTCCTCGGTCCTGCGCAACGCCGAGGATCTGGGCATCGACTGGCGGGCCGCCGGGTTCGACCCGGGACTGCTGGTCCACGAGCGGGAGTCCGCACTGCTGGGCGTACTCGCAGAGTTCCCACGGATCATCGGCACCGCCGCCGAACTGCGCGAACCGCACCGGGTCAGCCGTTATCTGGAAGAGGTCGCCACCGCGTACCACAAGTTCTACGACTCGTGCCGGGTCCTGCCGCGTGCCGAGGAGCAGGTCGGACCTCTTCACGTGTCGCGACTCTGGCTGTGTGCTGCCGCCCGGCAGGTGATCGCCAACGGCCTGGACCTGTGCGGCGTGAGCGCTCCGGAGAGGATGTGATCGCAGGGCGCGTGGCTCTGGTCACGGGGGCCTCGTCGGGGATCGGTCTGGCAACGGCGCGAACCCTGCATGCCCGTGGCGCCCGGGTCGCCCTGCTGGCGCGCTCGACCGACCGCCTGAACGAGATCGCGGGCGAACTGGGCGACGGCGCCCTGGCGCTTCCGGGGGACGTGGCCGACGTCGCGTTCCTCCACCAGGCGGTCCAGAGGGTCGTGGCGGAGTTCGGGGGTCTGGACATCCTCGTCAACAACGCCGGGATCCACTACCGCGGGTCGATGCTGCGGCACAGCCCCGAGCAACTGGCCCAGATGATCGCAGTGAACACCGCCGGTCCCATCGCCCTGACGAGGATCGCCGTCGACCACATGCCACCGGGCTCGGTCATCGTCAACGTCGCGAGCCTGGCCGGAAAGCTGCCCGTCCCTGGGGCCGCCACGTACTCCGGCAGCAAGGCCGGGGTGCGGTTCTGGGCGATGGCCGCCGCGGAGGACCTCGCCGAGCGGGGCATCCGAATCGCCACCGTGAACCCCGGGCCGGTGGACTCCGGCTTCTTCGACGCCGATCTCGACAACGTGACGCCGATGACGCTCAGCCAGCCCATGAGTACCGTGCAGCAGTGCGCTGACGCCGTCGTGCGCGCGATCGAGTCCGACGCCTCGCCGTTGGAGATCGACCTGCCGTCCGCCTCCGGCAGACTCGCCACGTTGGGGTACCTGTCCCCGCCGCTGCGCAGGCTCCTGCGGCCGGTCCTTGAGAAGCGCGGCGCGAAGGTGAAGGAGCAGTTGAAGCGGCGCAAGGGCCTGTGACGCGGCGTCGGGCACCCGTCCTCCCGCAGATACTCTGAGCGTCATGCCCGCACACCCGGCCGGACCGCGCCACGAGGACATCGTGCACGCCGCTTCCCTCGGAGAACCGCCGACGGATACCAATGCCTTGGCCGCAGCGGTGTGGCCGCAGTCGGCGGACCGTGTCGACGGCGTGCTACACGTGGGTGGGGTGCCCGTGACCCGGGCCGTGGCGCAGTACGGCAGCCCTGTGTTCCTGCTCGACGAGCAGCACTTCCGGGTCGCCGCCCGCGCATATGCCCAGGCGTACGCAGGTGCCGACGTCTACTACGCCGCCAAGGCGTTCCTCACCTCGCGGGTGGCGCAGTGGGCCGTCGAGGAGGGACTGCGCATCGATGTGTGCACCCAGGGGGAGATGGAGGTGGCCCTGCGGGCCGGCGTCGACCCAGCGCTGCTGCTCTTCCACGGCAACAACAAAGGCGACGTGGAACTGCGCAGGGCATTGCAGGTGGGTATCGGTCGCATCGTGGTCGACTCCCGCACCGAGATCCTGCGCGTGGCGGCCCTGGCCGCGGAACTCGGAGTGCGGCCGAAGGTGCTGGTCCGGGTGACCGTCGGCGTTGAGGCGCACACCCACGAGTTCATCGCCACCGCCCACGAGGACCAGAAATTCGGACTCGCGCTCGCCGGCGGGGCGGCGCAATCCGCGGCCAAGGCCGTGGCGGCCGAGCCGGTGCTGCACCTGGCCGGATTGCACAGTCACATCGGTTCCCAGATCTTCGACGCCGCCGGATTCGAGGTTGCAGCCCACCGGATGGCAGGACTGGTGGCGGACCTGGTCACCGACGGCATCGGGATCGAGGAGCTCAATCTCGGCGGCGGCATGGGCATTGCATACACCGCCGCCGACGACCCGCCTCAGGTGGCGGACATGGCAGCGCAGCTGATCGCCATCGTGAACCACGAATGCGAACTGGCCGGTGTCCCCGTTCCGCGCCTGTCCGTGGAGCCGGGCCGGGCCATCGTGGGCAGCGCGGGGATCACCGTCTACCAAGTGGGAACGGTCAAGCCTGTGGACCTCGGGGGGCGATCGCGGCTGTACGTTTCCGTCGACGGCGGCATGAGCGACAACATCCGCGCGGCCTTGTACGGCGCGGATTACACCGTCGTGCTGGCCAATCGGGTGTCGGAAGCCCCGCCGGTGGTGGCGCGCGTGGTCGGCAAACACTGCGAGAGCGGGGACGTCGTGGTCCGTGACGCGTGGCTGCCCAGCGACGTGGGACCGGGTGACCTGCTCGCGGTTGCCGCGACCGGGGCCTACTGCCGCAGCATGGCCAGCAACTACAACTACCTGCCCCGACCGGCGGTGGTGGCCGTGGCAGGTGGTGCGTGCAGCGTGGTCCTGCGCCGCGAGACCTTCGACGATCTCTTCGCCGTCGACCCTGGCCTCGCCTGAAACGTGAACCGGGCGTGCGGAAGTCGGTTGTCCGTTCGTGGGAGACTGTGGGCGTGTCTGATTCTGTGCGTGTAGCGCTGCTCGGGGGCGGGACCGTTGGCTCGCAAGTCGCCCGGCTGATGGCTGATTCCGCCGACGATCTGCAGCAACGCGCGGGTGCGCCCCTGGAACTCGTAGCGGTCGCGGTGCGCGACCTGAGCAAGCCCCGGCCCGGCATCGCGCCGGAGTTGCTCACCGATGATCCGTTCGCGGTCGTCAAGCGCGAGGACGTCGACATCGTCGTCGAGGTCATGGGTGGCATCGAGCCGACCAAGGAGCTGCTGGAGACAGCCCTGCGCAATGGTGCCAGCGTGATCACGGCCAACAAGGCCCTGTTGAGCGAGCACGGCGCCGCGTTGCACGAGTTGGCGCACGAGAACGGGGTGGACCTGTTCTACGAGGCCGCCGTGGCCGGCGCGATCCCGTTGCTGCGCCCGCTTCGGGAGTCCCTGGCGGGCGACCAGGTGCAGCGCGTGCTCGGCATCGTCAACGGCACCACGAACTTCATCCTCACCAAGATGGACGAAGAAGGCGCGGATTACGCCGAGGTGCTGGCCGAGGCGCAGCGACTCGGTTACGCCGAGGCGGATCCCACCGCCGATGTCGAGGGTCACGATGCGGCCGCCAAGGCTGCGATCCTGGCCACCCTGGCCTTCCACTCCAACGTCACGCTGTCCGACGTGTACTGCGAGGGCATCAGCACCGTCACCCTGCGCGACGTGGACGCTGCCCGCGACCTCGGGTTCGTCATCAAGTTGTTGGCCGTGGCCGAACGCACCCCGGACGGCGAGGGGGTTGTCACCAGGGTCCACCCGGCGATGGTCCCCCGCTCCCACCCGCTGGCCAGCGTGCGGGACGCCTTCAACGCCGTGTTCGTGGAGGCCGAGTCCGCCGGTCAGATGATGTTCTACGGCAGGGGCGCCGGCGGGGAGCCGACGGCGAGCGCGGTCCTGGGGGATCTGGTGACCGCCGCGCGCAACCGGCGCGCCGGAGCGGGCGGGCAGGCTCAGTCGGTGTACGCCGGGCTGCAGCCCCGGCCGATCGGCGAGGCGGTCACCCGCTACACCGTCAGCCTCGACGTCGCCGACCGGCCTGGCGTCCTGGCCCAGATCGCCACGTGTTTCGGCGACCATGACGTCTCCATCCAGACCGTGCGGCAGGACACCGACGAGCAGACCGGGCGCGCGGCGTTGCTGATCCGCACGCATGCCGCCACCGAGGCGGACCTCGCGGCGACAGTGGGCGTCCTGCAGGACCTCGACAGCGTCAATGAGGTGGTTGCGGTCATGCGTGTGGAAGGTGACGAGTGAGCGCGCACGTGTGGCGGGGGATCATCGAGGAGTACCGCGAGCGCCTACCGGTCGGCGAACAGACCCCGGTCATCACGCTGCGCGAGGGTGGCACCCCACTGGTGCCCGCGCACCGGCTCAGCGAGATGACCGGATGCGACGTGTACCTCAAGGTCGAGGGCGCCAACCCCACCGGTTCCTTCAAGGACCGAGGCATGACGATGGCCATCTCGCAGGCCGCGCAGGAAGGCGCCAAGGCGGTGATCTGCGCCTCGACGGGGAACACCAGTGCCAGTGCCGCCGCCTACGCCGTGCGTGCCGACATGGTGTGTGCCGTGCTGGTGCCCGCGGGCAAGATCGCCATGGGCAAACTCGCGCAGGCTCTTGTCCATGGGGCACGTCTTCTGCAGGTCGACGGCAATTTCGACGACTGCCTCACGCTGGCCCGGCGATTGTCCGACGAATACCCGGTCGCCCTGGTGAACAGCGTGAACCCTGCCCGCATCGAGGGCCAGAAGACCGCCAGCTTCGAGATTGTCGACCAGCTCGGCGCCGCGCCCGACATCCACTGCCTGCCCGTGGGCAACGCCGGCAACATCACCGCCTACTGGAAGGGCTACCGGGAGTACACAACCTCCCCGCGGATGTGGGGGTTCCAGGCCGCTGGGGCCGCGCCGATTGTGCGTGGTGCCCCTGTGCGGCGGCCGCAGACCATCGCCACGGCCATCCGGATCGGCAACCCTGCGTCCTGGGCGCAGGCCGAAGCCGCCCGGGACGAATCGGCCGGGGTCATCGAGATGGTCACCGACCGGCAGATCCTCAGTGCGTACAAGTTGCTGGCCGCCGGTGAGGGCGTGTTCGTCGAGCCGGCGTCCGCCGCCGGGGTGGCCGGCTTGCTGGCCAAGCACGCGGCCGGAGAACTGGATGCGGGTCAGACCGTGGTGTGCACCGTCACCGGCAACGGGTTGAAGGACCCGCAGTGGGCGATCGCCGGTGCGCCTCAACCGGTCGGCATCGCGGTCGATGCGCAGGCGGCTGCGGCGGAATTAGGCCTTCTCTGATGCCCGTGGTCGTGCAGGCGCCCGCCACCTCCGCGAACCTCGGTCCCGGTTTCGACTGTCTCGGCCTGGCGCTCGAACTGCGCGATCGCGTGACCTTCACGCCGGCCGACACCACGAGCGTCCGCGTCGTGGGGGAGGGCGCGGGGGAGGTGTCCCTCGGCCCCGACCACCTGGTGCTCGCCAGTTTCCGCGCGGCCTTCGCCGAGTGTGACCTGCCGGCCCCCGAGGTGGCAGTGCACTGCGAGAACCGGATCCCACACGGGCGCGGACTGGGCAGTTCTTCTGCGGCCATCGTGACCGGCCTGGTCGGCGCGCGGGCGATGGGCGCAGATCTGGACGACGCGCAGGCACTGGCCCTGGCCACCCGGATCGAGGGGCATCCCGACAACGTCGCCCCCGCACTGCTCGGTGGCTTGACTGTTTCGTGGGTGCAGGACGGTACCGGTCGGGCGGTCAGGATCGATCCGGCCGCAGGACTGCGAGCGGTGGTGGCCATCCCGGACACCAGGCTCAGTACGGCCACCGCCCGCACCTTGTTGCCGCAGACTGTGCCGTTCGCCGACGCGGCGCACGCGGTGAGCCGCGCGGCACTTGCTGTGGCTGCTTTCGGTGGTCATCCCGAGCACCTGTTGGCTGCCACCGAGGACCGCCTGCACCAGGACTACCGCAAGTCCGCGTACCCCTCTCGTGGGAACTGGTCCAGCAATGGCGTGCGGCGGGTGTTCCGGCGGCGATCTCGGGCGCGGGACCCACAGTGATCGCCTTCGCCGGCGGCATGCAGGCGCCGCCCGGCTGGCGGTGCGAGGAATTGCGGATCGCCGATCAGGGAGCGACGGTCAGCGCGCTCTGACCGTTTCAGGCCGCAGCGCCCTCTCGCGCCACTCGGGGTAGCCGCCCGTCGCGCGCCGCGCGTCGAACCCGGCCTGCCGCAGCCGGGCTACCGCCGTCGCCGCCATGACGCAGTACGGCCCGCGGCAGTAGGCGACGATGTGTGCGTCGCTCGGCAGGTCCGGCATCCGGTCGGCGATCTGGGCGAGGGGGATGTTGATCGCGCCGTCCACGTGGCCGTTCTCGTACTCACTGGCGGGGCGGACATCGACGATCATCGCCCTGCCCGATCGTGCGATTCTGTCGAGTTCGTCGAACGACACCGGCTCGAGCCCGTCGGCCTGCGAGAAGAAGGCCTCTGCCAGAGATGTGACCTCGGCGATGTGCGTCTCGGCCAGGGACACCAGAGTCCGATAGGCGGCGGCGACGCCGGGATCCGTGAGTCGGTAGATCCGGGCCGTGCCCTCCGCGCGCCGGGTCACCAGTCCTGCGGACGCCAGCACCTGTAGATGGTGCGAGGTGGTGGCGATGCTTGCGGAGATCTGCTCGGACAGGGATTCGACGCTGCGCTCTCCCTGCGCCAGTACGTCGACGATCTCGACCCTCTTGGCATGACCGAGCGCAGCGCCGATGCGTGCGAAGTGCGCGAACGACTCGTCTTTGAATTGGCGGGGGTGCATGGATCGATCCTCCTCATCTACAGTGTATTCAAAGAATCACTTGAATATGGAGTTGCGATGCAGGCCCTGATGATCATCAACGGCTCGGCCTACGGCCTGGACTCGACGTACAACGCAATTCGGCTGGCCGCATCGATGGCCAAGCGTGATGGTGTCCAGATGACGGTATTCCTGATGGGCGACGGCGTGACGGCTGCGATGAAGGGTCAGAAGACCCCCGACGGCTACTACAAACTCGACCGCATGCTCGGCACGGTCGCGCGCAGCGAGGGCGCCATCTTGTGCTGTGGCACGTGCATGGATGCCCGCGGCATCACCCCCGAGATGCTTGTCGACGGGGCGAAGCGGTCCACCATGGAGGAACTCACCGATCACACCCTGGCCGCGGACAAGGTCCTCGTTTTCTGAGGCTGTGATGACCCGATCCCACCCCGCGCTCATCGGACGAGGCGTGTACCTCGACTACAACGCCACGACGCCCGTCGATCCGAGGGTGGTCGATGCCATCACGAGCGTGCTGCGGCATGAGTTCGGCAACCCTTCCAGTGCTCACGAGTACGGCCAGACCGCGGCCGGCGCGATGGCCAGGGCACGGGCGCAGGTCCTCCGACTGCTCAACGGCACGGCCGGACGCCTCATCTTCACCGGCAGTGGTTCTGAGGCGGACGCGCTGGCCATCAAAGGTGCCGTGACGGCGCAGGCGGACGCAGTCGCGACGCCGCATGTGATCACCCAAGCGACCGAGCATCCCGCGGTGCTGGCCGCGTGTGCGGAACTGCACGCCGCCGGGATCGAGGTGACAGTGCTGTCCGTGGACAGTGACGGCCGCCTTGATCCAGATGCCGTGCGATCCGCCATCCGGGCCGCAACGGTCCTGGTCAGCGTGATGCACGCGAACAACGAGACCGGGACCATCCAGCCGATCGCGGAGATCGCCCGCGTGGCGCACGAGCACGGCGCACTCATGCACTGCGATGCCGCTCAATCCGTGGGCAAGGTCCCCGTGGACGTGCAGGAACTCGGTGTCGACATGCTCACCGTGGTCGGACACAAGATGTACGCGCCCAAGGGGGTGGCGGCGCTGTTCGTCCGGGACGGCGTTGGCCTGCAACCCCTTGTGGCTGGCGGCGGGCAGGAGTACGGGTTCCGGGCCGGCACGGAGAACGTCGCGTACATCGTGGGGATGGGCGTCGCCGCTGAGCTGGCCTCGGAGGCCCTGGTTGCAGGCGAGGGGGTCCGGCTGGCGTCATTGCGCGATCTGCTGGAGAACCGACTGCGGGCCGAACTGCCAGGCCGCGTGCTCGTGAACGGCGACCCTTTGCAGCGGCTTCCCAACACCTCCAACCTGAGTGTGGAAGGTCTGGTGGTGGACAACGTGTTCGCACGTATCGCTGCGTCGGCCGGCTCGGCGTGCCACGCGGGTCAGCGATCGCCCTCGCCGGTCCTCACCGCGATGGGACTGTCGGCCGAACGCTGCGACTGTGCCGTGCGATTCTCCTTGGGCCGCTGGAGCACCGAATCAGATGTTCACCGCGCGGTCGACGCGGTCGTCAGCGCGGTCTGAGGCGCAGGTCAGACCTCCCGCGGCACCCTGCCCGTGATCTTCATCATCCGGCACATCATCCGGTGACCGCCGTCGGAAGCCTTCCCGAACATCAGCGGGCAGCCACCGTCGATGACCATGATCCCGGCCTCCCGCCCGATCCGGGTCGCTTCCTCCGAGACACTGCCGGCGCCGAAGGAACGGTGCATCCAGACGTACTGGACGCCGAGGTCAACCGCTTCGCGCATGGTCGCCGGCGCGTGTTCGGCGCTCGTGGCGATCACCACGGCGTCCACGCCGCCGGGGATAGCCGCCAGGTTCGGGTACGCTCGGTCGCCCTCGACCTGCTCGGCCTGCGGGTTCACGGCGAAGACCTCATAACCTCGTTCCCGCAGCCGGGTGTACACGGCGTTGCTGCCGTGGCCCTCCGCTTTGCGGGCCACACCCGTCACGGCGACCCGGTGCTGGCCCAAGAACTGTTCTGCCGCCTCCGCGATCTTCATCGCAGCCCTCCTCTCACACCACCTTCCAGGCTACGCCCGCGGGCACGACGACGAGTGGCGTCTACTGCGACACCGGCGGTGAAGTGCGCCCTTGGGTTCCCCCGGTGTTGCCGGGGTGTTACAGTGACCGTAGCCAGGGCGTTCGAACCGTGGCGATCCATCGGGCAAGTTTTCTTAGCCCTATCTCTCCACCTGACGCCCTTCGGCATTACCTGTCCGCTGTGAGCGGTGGTTGTCATATTCACCGTTCACCTTGTGGGGCGCAGCGCGCCTCGACGTCCATGAAGGGACGTTCCAGTTGACTGACACCACGATCGAAGTGCAGCCGTCGACCAAGCGGCGCTCCGGCCTGTCCAGCATGTTGCTGGCCGATCTGCGAAAGATGGCCGCCGACAAGGGCATCTCCGGGGCCTCCTCCATGCGCAAGAGCGAGTTGATCGCCGCGCTGGGTGGGTCTGCCCCGAAGGCCGCCCGCGACACTTCCGCTGAGCCTGCGGGTGAGTCGCAGAGCACACCGTCCGAAGACCCGCCCCAGCAGTCGTCCGAGAAGCCCGCCGGCGAACAGCCCGAGCGCACTGAGCGCCCAGAGTCCCAGGAGAACCGGGATGGTCAGCGCGACGAGCAGCGCCGTGAGGGGCAACCGTGACCAGAACCGTGATCGGGATCGGGACGGTGGCAGCCGTAACCGCCGCCGCCGGGGCCGGGACCGCAACCGGGACCGCGACCGCGACCGTGATCGCCGTCGTGACGAGAATGAGCCTGAGGTGTCCGAGGACGAGGTGCTCGTACCCGTGGCCGGCATCCTCGATGTGCTGGACAACTACGCGTTCCTGCGCACCACCGGCTACCTGCCCGGTCCGACCGATGCCTACCTCAGCCTCGGACTGGTCAAGAAGTACGCCCTGCGTAAGGGCGACCACGTCGTCGGAGCGATCCGACCGCAGCGCGAGAGCGAGGGCAGCGCCCGCCAGAAGTACAACCCGCTCGTGCGCATCGACAAGGTCAACGGCTTGGAGCCGGACAAGGCCAGGGAGCGCAAGGAGTTCGGCAAGCTCACCCCGCTCTACCCGCAGGAACGTCTGCGGCTGGAGGGCGAGAGCCACAACATGACCACCCGGATCATCGACCTGGTGGCACCGATCGGCAAGGGCCAGCGCGGGCTCATCGTGTCCCCGCCCAAGGCGGGCAAGACGATGGTCCTGCAGCGCATCGCGAACGCGATCACCACGAACAACCCGGAGGTGCACCTGATGGTGGTGCTCGTCGACGAGCGCCCCGAAGAGGTCACCGACATGAAGCGTTCGGTGAAGGGTGAGGTCATCGCTTCGACCTTCGACCGTCCCGCCGATGACCACACCACCGTGGCCGAACTCGCCATCGAACGCGCCAAGCGCCTGGTGGAGATGGGCCAGGACGTCGTGATCCTGCTGGACTCGATGACCCGACTGGGCCGGGCCTACAACCTCTCGGCGCCGGCCTCCGGGCGCATTCTGTCCGGCGGCGTCGACTCGGCCGCGCTGTACCCGCCGAAGAAGTTCTTCGGCGCGGCGCGCAACATCGAGGAGGGTGGCTCACTGACCATCATCGCCACCGCACTGGTCGAGACCGGGTCGCGGATGGATGAGGTGATCTTCGAGGAGTTCAAGGGCACCGGAAACATGGAGCTCAAGCTCGACCGGCGCCTGGCGGACAAGCGTGTCTTCCCGGCCGTCGATGTCGACTCCTCCGGCACCCGCAAGGAGGAGTTGCTCATGACCAAAGAGGAACTCGCCATCGTCTGGAAGTTGCGCCGGGTGCTGCACGCCCTCGACACCCAGCAGGGCATCGAACTGCTGCTGAGCAAACTGCGCGAGACCCAGAACAACTACGAGTTCCTCAGGCAGGTCCAGCAGACCACGCCGGCCGGGCTCGAAGCTGAGGCCTCGACCGGGGAACTGTGACCGGTCACTAGGACGCACGAAAGGGGCGGCGGCTCGATGGAGCCGCCGCCCCTTTCTGTTTGTGGTGTCGAGCCCGGCGCCGACGACCGGGCAGTTTGGTCACGTGGTTGGAGAACCTTCACCAGGGTGGAGGACCCACACGTGGCTCCTCCAACGTCGTTCACGGACTCCAACCTGGCGGGCAGCGGGCCCGGTCCCGAATCCCCTTGCCAATAGTGTGTGACACACAGTATTGTGAGATGCGTGGGTGATCAGCGGGAACTACACCAGCAGGAACTCCGGCGGGGCACGGTGGTGCTCGCGTGCCTGCTCCTGCTGCGCCGCAGCGAGTACGGCTACCAGTTGCTGGAGGCCTTGCAGGCGGCAGGCATCGAGGTGGACGCCAACACGCTGTACCCGCTGCTGCGCAGGCTCGAGAAGCAGGGCCTGTTGGAGAGCCGGTGGAACACCGAGGATTCCAGGCCCCGCAAGTACTACACGACCAGCGTCACCGGGCGGCAGGTCGCTGCCGACCTCGCGACCGAATGGAAGGCACTCGACGGGGCCCTGCGCGCCCTGATGGAGGAAGGAACATCATGACCACGTTGACCCAGCGGTACGTGAACGCCGCGGTGGCGGGGCTGCCCGAGCCGCAGCGAGACGATGTGGCCGAGGAGTTGCGCGCGTCGGTGGCCGACGCGATCGACGACCTCGTCGCCTCCGGCCTCAGCCCGCAGGAGGCGGAGTCCCAGGCCCTGACCGACCTCGGCGACCCCGCGGTCCTCGCCGAACGGTTCGGCGGGCGGCCGCGGCACCTCATCGGGCCGGCGTACTTCGGGCAGTACCAGCAGTTGCTGCGCACGCTGCTCATCGTGGTCGTGCCGATCGTGGGCGTGGTCTGCCTGGCCGCCCAAGCGCTGGCCGGTGCGGCACCATTGGCCGCGGTTCTCAGTTGTGCCGGGGTGATGTTCCAGGTCGGTGTGCAGATCGCCTTCTGGGTGACAGTGGTATTCGCACTGCTCGAACGCACACACACGCCGGTGCCCTTCGCGCAGTGGACCCCGTCCGACCTACCAGAGGTGGCCGAACGCCGTATCGGCCTGGGCGACACGGTCTTCGGGATCGCGATGCTCATCCTGGCGATCTGGGCGATCCTCTGGCAGCGGGACCACTGGCTGGTCACCGTGGACGGGACGGCCGTGCCGGTGCTCAACCCGGACGTGTGGGCCCCCTGGCTGGTCGTGCTCCTCGGCGTGCTCGCGGCCAGCATCCTGCTCGCAGTCGTCACCTACCGCGTCGGGCACTGGACGGTGCCGCTGGCGGTCGTGAACACCGTGCTCAACGGCGCATTCGCGGGCATCGTGCTCAGCCTGTGGGCGCAGGGCACCTTGCTCACCCCCGGCGTGGCTGAACTGGTACCCGCAGGCCTGCTCAACCCCTTGCCATGGATCGTGGTGGGCATCGCGGTCCTCGACACTGTGGAGGCCTGGTGGCAGGTGCTGCGCCGGTGAGGCGGGCGTGGAATAGTCCGTCCGGCCCGCCCGTTACACTCGAAGAGCCTCCGGTTCACGCTGCACTGTTTCGGCGACCCGGAGACCATCAAAGGAGAGTCATGAAGCCCGACATTCACCCGGAGTACGTCGAGACCACGGTCACGTGCTCCTGCGGCAACACCTTCACCACCCGCAGTACCGCCAAGAACGGCGTGATCCACGCTGAGGTGTGCAACAAGTGTCACCCGTTCTACACCGGCAAGCAGAAGATTCTGGACACTGGCGGTCGCGTCGCCAAGTTCGAGAAGCGCTTCGGCAAGCAAGCCACCAAGTAAGTGTTCGAGCGGGTCGCCGCGCTGGTCGATGAACTGCGGTCGTTGGAGGCCGCTCTCGCCGACCCGGTCCTGCACTCCGACCCTGCGCGGGCGCGGGCGGTGGGCAAGCGACACGCGCAATTGCGTCCCGTCGTCCAGACCTACGAGCGCTGGCTGACCGTCGGTGAGGACGAGCAGGCGGCACGCGAACTGGCTGATGCGGACCCCGCCTTCGCTGTGGAGGCAGAGGAACTGGCGGCCGAGCGCGCCGATCTCGCTGAACGCCTGAGCGAACTGCTGGTGCCGCGCGATCCGCTCGACGATTCCGACGCCATCCTGGAGATCAAAGCCGGTGAGGGCGGCGACGAGTCCGCGCTGTTCGCCGGGGACCTGCTGCGCATGTACGAGCGGTACGCAACTGCGCGCGGCTGGCGCATGGAGGTCATCGACCTCGAGGAGACCGCGCTGGGCGGTGTCAAAGACGCGACCGTGTCCGTCAAGGCCAAGGGTCGCACCGAGGTCGACGACATGCCGTTCGCCCGGCTCAAGTGGGAGGCCGGTGTGCACCGGGTGCAGCGTGTGCCCGTCACCGAATCCCAGGGTCGGATCCACACCTCCGCGGCCGGGGTGCTGGTGTTCCCCGAGACCGAGGACGTGGCAATCAGCATCGACCCCAACGACCTGCGCATCGACGTCTACCGCTCGTCCGGCCCTGGCGGTCAGAGCGTGAACACCACCGACTCCGCCGTGCGGATCACACACGTGCCCACCGGCGTGGTCGTCTCGTGCCAGAACGAGAAGTCCCAACTGCAGAACAAGGAGCAGGCGATGCGCATCCTGCGGGCCAGGCTCGTGGCGCTCGCGGAGGAGGAGAAGGCCGCCGAGGCCTCCGCCACCCGCAAGGAGCAGGTGCGCACGGTCGACCGCTCCGAGCGCATCCGCACGTACAACTTCCCGGAGAACCGGATCTCCGACCACCGCACCGGGTTCAAGGCCTACAACCTCGAGCAGGTGCTCGCCGGCGACCTGGATCCGGTGATCCGCAGTTGTCTGGACGCCGACCTTGCGCAGCGGTTGGAGTCGGCGGAGTCGCTGTGAGCGTGCGCCGGCTCGTGGTGGGCAGGCTGCGTGACGCCGGCGTCCCGTCACCGGAGGCCGACGCGGACGCCCTCCTCACGTTCGTCACCGGCGACCGCAGTTTCGCGCCCGTCCTGTCCGATGCGCAGCGGGGTCATCTCGACGAGTTGGTCGCAGCGCGCTGCCGGCGGGTTCCGCTACAGCACCTGACCGGCACTGCCGGCTTCCGCTACCTCGATGTCCTGGTGGGACCGGGGGTGTTCGTGCCCCGCCCGGAGACCGAGGTGCTGGTCGACGTGGCATTGCGCGAGCCGTTCCGCAGTGCCGTGGACCTGTGCACCGGCAGTGCGGCGATTGCGCTGAGCCTGGCCACGGAAACCACGGCCGCCGTGGTGGCAGTGGAGGTCGACCCCGGTGCGCTGGAATGGGCGCGACGCAATGCCGCGGGCAGGGTCGAGGTGCTCCAGGCGGATGTCTGCGCCGATGACCTGAGCCACCTGGGGCCTGTCGACCTTGTGGTGAGCAACCCGCCCTACATCCCCGACGCCATGGTTCCGCGGGACCCGGAGGTGGCGCTGCACGACCCGCCGCTGGCTCTGTACGGCGGTGCTGACGGCCTTGACGTCGTGCGGTGCGTGATCGCCCAGGCGCGTCGCCTGCTGAGACCCGGGGCCGCCTGCTGCTCGAGCACGGCGAGCACCAGGCGGGCCAGATCCGGGCGTTGCTGGTCGGGTTCGCCGAGGTGACCACATGGCAGGACCTCACCGGACGCGACCGCATCACCGGCGGGCGCCTGGGCTGAGGAGCGGCGTGGCGACGGATCGACGCCCCCCTACTTGCCCAGCGCGGCCAGCACTTCCGCTGCCGGGATCGCCCCTTCGCGCACAACCTCGACCCCGGAGCGCAGGTCCACCACGGTGGACGCGGCGCCCCCGGACAACTCGCCGCCGTCCAGGCCGATCGACACGGCGCTGGAATCGCACGATGACAGTTGTGTCGGCGGGAGTTGGCCCGGGACCTGCGCGCCGGTGGCCGCGAGCGGTCCCACTTGCGCGACCAGTTGCAGCATCCACGGGTGCAGGGGCATGCGCAGGGCGACGGCGTCCGCCACCCCGGCCGTCCACGCCAGCGACAACTGCGGCTTCCCGATCAGGGTCAGCGGCCCCGGCCAGAAGGCGCTCGCCAGCACCTCGGCGTCGCGGGGCACCCGGCCCCACAGCGCGTGCATCGTGGTGCGGCGGTCGATGAAGACCGGGATGGCGGAGCCAGCGGGAATGCCGCGGACCTCGCGCATCCGTGCGACCCCGGTTGCCGAGAAGGCGTCGGTGAGCACCGCGTAGTGGAAATCCGCAGGGGCCAGGACCAGCCGACCCGAACGCAGGGCCGTCACCGCGGCGCGGGTTCCGGCCGCGCGCAGTTGCGGGTCGTCGCCGGGGTAGGTCCTCATCACGCGGTCATTGTGGCATCGGCCACGCGGGCTGGACGCGCAGTGCCGGGCCGCGCCGCAGCCTCCCCGTACACTGGCGCCAGACCTCGTCACAGGAGAATCCATGAGCAACGTCCCATTCTGGGGTCCGGACTTCGGCCGGCTCGAAGCTGAGGACCCGGAGATCGCAGGGATCCTGCTGAGCGAACTCGACCGGCTGCGCAGCGGCCTGCAGTTGATCGCCAGCGAGAACTTCACCAGCCCCGCGGTCCTGGCGGCGCTCGGCTCCACGCTGAGCAACAAGTACGCCGAGGGCTACCCCGGCCGGCGCTACTACGGCGGCTGCGCCGAGGTGGACAAGGCCGAGACCATCGGCATCGAGCGGGCGAAGGCCCTCTTCGGCGCCGATCACGCCAATCTGCAGCCGCACTCCGGTGCCTCCGCGAACATCGCGGTGTACGGGGCGTTCGTCAAGCCGGGGGAGAAGGTGCTCGCGATGAGCCTTCCCCACGGCGGCCACCTCACCCACGGCACGAAGGTGTCGTTCTCCGGGAAGTGGTTCGACGCGGTGCACTACGGGGTGAATCCCGAGACCGAGGACATCGACTACGACCAGGTCCGGGACCTGGCCCGGGAGCACCAGCCCAGGATGATCATCTGCGGCGGTTCGGCGATCCCGCGACTCATCGACTTCGCCGCCTTCCGGGAGATCGCCGACGAGGTCGGGGCGATCCTCATGGTCGACGCGGCCCACTTCATCGGCCTGGTGGCCGGTGGGGCCATCCCCAGCCCCGTTCCCTTCGCCGACGTCGTGACCTTCACCACGCACAAGGTTCTGCGCGGCCCGCGAGGCGGCATGATCCTGGCCACCTCCGAGCACGCGGCGGCCATCGACAAGGCGGTGTTCCCGATGATGCAGGGCGGCCCGCTCATGCACGCGGTGGCGGCCAAGGCCGTGGCGCTGAAGGAAGCGGCCACCCCGGCGTACCAGCAGTACGCGCGCGATGTCATCAGCAACGCCCAGGCCCTCACAGCCGGGTTGGAGGCCGAGGGCATGCGCGCGGTGACTGGTGGCACCGACACCCACCTGGCCCTGCTCGACCTGCAGGCACTGGGGGTCACCGGGGCGCAGGCCGAGCAGCGCTGCGATGCCGCGGGGATCGTGCTGAACAAGAACGCCATCCCGTTCGACCCGCAACCGCCGAGCGTGGCCAGCGGGATCCGCGTGGGCTCGCCGAGTGTGACCACCCAGGGCATGGGCGTCACCGAGATGAAGGAGATCGCCTCCCTGATCGCACGGGCCGTGCGGGAGCCGGACGCAGCTGACGAGGTACGGGCCGGGGTTGACACCCTGGTGCGGGCGTTCCCCGCCTACCCGGCCGGCTGAGCCACCGGTCGTGCGCGAGTACCTGGTCTGCTTCCTCGTCGCCGCAGCCGTCACCTACCTGCTGACGCCGCCGGTGCGCAGGCTGGCCATCCGTGCCCGGGCCATGGCCGAGGTGCGCGACCGGGACATCCACGCCACACCCACCCCGCGCTGGGGTGGGCTGGCCATGTACGGAGGCTTCCTCGCCGGGCTGCTCATCGCGAGCAAGTTGCCCGGGATGACCGTGGTGTTCGAGGGCAGCCGGCAACCGCTGGCACTCGTTGTCGGCTCCACCCTGATCGTCGGACTGGGCCTGCTGGACGACCGCTACGGCCTGGACGCGCCCACGAAGTTCGCCGGGCAGGCGCTGGCGGCTGGCTCGATGGCGTTCCTGGGCATCCAGATGGTGTGGCTGCCGATCGGCGGGACGCTGGTCCTCGACCCGCTGACCAGCGTGCTGCTCACCGTGCTGTTCGTGGTCCTCACCATCAACGCCGTCAACTTCGTCGACGGCCTCGACGGCCTGGCCGCCGGGATCGTGGGTATCGCCGCGACCGCGTTCTTCGTCTACGCCTTCCTGCTCTCCGTGGACTTCGGCTTCGACCGGGCGACCCTGGCGGCCCTGATCTGTGCGCTGCTGGCGGGCATGTGCGTGGGGTTCCTGCCGCACAACCTCAACCCCGCGAAGCTGTTCATGGGGGACACCGGCTCCATGCTCATCGGCCTGCTGCTGGCGGCCAGTGCGATCACCCTGTCCGGTCGGGTCGACCCCAGTGCCGTGCGTGGGGAGCTGCTCCTGCCGGCGATCCTGCCGTTGCTATTGCCACTGGCGGTGATCGCGGTGCCGCTGCTCGACGTGGCGATGGCCGTGGTGCGCCGGACGCGTCGCGGCCGCAGCCCGTTCGCCCCGGACAAGGAGCATCTGCACCACCGGCTGCTGGAACTCGGTCACTCCCAGCGTCGTGCGGTCGGTCTGATGTACGCGTGGACGGCCCTCATCGCCTTCTCCGCGGTTGCGGTGGCACTGATCCCGTGGCCGATGGCCCTGGTCATCTTCCTGCTCGGGCTGGGGGGCCTGGCGTTGCTCGTCTCGCGGCCGGCAGGGGCCGCGTCCCGGCGATAAGCCCGGTTTACTCTCCGGTTACAGTGGAGGGACATGAATCCCGATTCCCCTGTTGCGGCCCGGACCATCGTGCGTCCGGCGATTGGAACTGTGGTGGCCGGCCTGATCGGCACAGTGTGGGGCGGGATCGTCGCCGGTAGTGCCGGCGTGGCGGCGGGGATCATGGCCACCGTCGTCGTGCTCCTGTTCTTCGGCCTCGGCCAATTGGCTGTGCAGAGGGTGATTGCCAACAACCCGGCGATGGGGCTCAACGTCGCGCTGGGGGTGTACCTCGGGCAGATCCTGGTGCTGTTCATCCTGCTGCTGGCCCTGCGCGATGCGACATTCTTCGATCCCAAGGTCTTCGCGGGCACCATCGTGGCCTGCGCCCTGGTCTGGACCGCGCTGATCGTGGTCGGCCTGTCGGCGCGGCCCCGCACCTACGTGGAGCCCGAGTCTACCCTGGGCCTCTCCGACGATCCTGAGGTCGTTTCCCGGCTGCGGAAGAACGGCTCGTGAAGGCGCGGGCCGACCACGGGACGGCGTGGGGGTGCTGGTAACTTGAGCCAGGACATGAGAGTTCCGAAGACCGACCGTGAGACGCCCAACGTCGCATGGTCAGTGATGAACAACCTCATCGCCGGGATCCTCGTTTACGGGGGATTGGGCTACCTCATCGGGCTCTGGCTCGGTAACGCCCTCCGTCGGTCTGGCCATCGGTACCGTCGTCGGGCTCGTGGCGAGCACGGTCTTGATCATCTTCCGCCTGCGGCAGTTGGATGGCGGTCCTCACACACAGCGGGAGGCGTAGTGCTGGGCGCAGTCGTTCCGATGTCCGAAGTGGAGCCGGGGTGCCACCTCGGGTCCGGGTGCGGATTCCCCGCCCCTGATGCCTCGATCTTCGAGATCGAGCCCTACTTCGGCAACTTCACCAAGCCGGTGTTCCTGTTGCTGCTCGGCTCGCTGCTCATCATCATCTTCTTCCTGGCAGCCTTCCGCCGGCCGCAGTTGATCCCCAGCAAGTTGCAGAGCATCGGGGAGATGGGCTACCTGTTCATCCGCGACGGGATCAGCCGTGAGGTGATCGGCAAGGACGGCGACCGCTTCGTGCCGCTGCTGTTCACCATCTTCTTCTTCGTGTGGATCGGGAACCTGTGGGGCATCATCCCCGGTGCCCAGTTCCCGGTGAACTCCCGGTTCGCCTTCCCAGTGGGCCTGGCGATCACCGTGTGGGTCATCTACATGTACCTCGGGATGCGCCACCAGGGCCCGTTGAAGTTCTTCACCAACATGATGTTCCCGCCGGGGATGCCCAAGCCGATCTACGTGATCCTGGCGCCGATCGAGTTGATCTCCAACATCGTGGTCCGCCCGGTCACGCTGTCGATCCGGTTGTTCGCCAACATGTTCGCCGGTCACCTGCTGCTGACGGTGTTCACCGTGGCGGCGTTCTACCTGGCCAGCCCCTCGGTCATCGGGATCCTGGGCTCGGCCACCTCGTTCCTGATGACGGTGATCTTCACCGCCTTCGAGGCCCTGATCCAGGCCTTGCAGGCCTATATCTTCACGCTGCTGACCGCGGTGTACATCGCCGGATCACTGCACGCCGAACACTGACCGCACAACAACAGACGTACCCCCTGCCAGGGGGTCCGAGAGGAGAAGGAACCGACATGGTGGACCTGATTGCCGAAATGACCGGCTCAGTGGGAAGTATCGGATACGGCCTGGCCGCCATCGGCCCCGGCATCGGTATCGGCATCATCTTCGGTAACGGTGTGCAGGCCATCGCACGCCAGCCCGAGGCGTACGGTGTCATCCGCCAGAACATGCTGCTGGGCTTCGCGCTGGCCGAGGCGCTCGCGCTGCTGGGCTTCGTGGCCCCGTTCGTCTTCGGTACGTGAGGCAAACATGACCTGGATGCTTGCTGCCGAAGAAGGCGGAAGCAACGTCCTGCGTATCCCGATGTTCGAGTTCGTCATCGGGCTCGCGGCGTTCTTCATCGTGTTCGGGGTGCTGGCGAAGATGGCCCTGCCGAAGATCAAGCAGACGCTCGAGGAGCGGGCTGACGCGATCGAGGGCGGGATCAAGCGCGCGGAGGAGGCGCAGGCCGAGGCCCAGCGCACCCTTGAGCAGTACCAGGAGCAGATGGCTGCTGCCCGTGCCGAAGTTGCGGAGATTCGCCAGCAGGCCGAGGCGGAGCGCGCAACGGTCATGGAGGAGGCGCGCAAGGCTGCTGAGGTGCAGGCCCAGCAGATCGCTGCCAACGCTACCGCCCAGATCGAGGCGGAGAAGGCGAAAGCACTGTCCGAACTGCGACGCTCCATGGGTGGCGTGGCCACCGACCTCGCCGGCCGGATCGTGGGTGAGTCCATGACCGACGACGCTCGTGCATCCTCCGTGGTCGACCGCTTCATCGCTGAGTTGGAACAAGCCGGCCAGAACGGCGGGCAGAACTGATGATCGGGGCCAGTCGCACGTCCCGGGCGGCGCTGCGGGAGGCCGTGGACGCGCGCTTCGACAGCGCCGACGCGGCGGCCCTGGCCGACGACGGCCAAGCGGTGCTGTCATTCGCGGCTCTGCTGGGACGTGAACGGACTCTGCGGCAGACGGTGGCCGACCCGGCGCTCGACGCCGATGCCAAGCGCGGCCTGCTGCAGCGCCTGCTCGAGGGCAAGGTGACCTCCGGGGCGTTCCACCTCATCGTGGAGACGGTCAGCAAGCGCTGGTCGACCGACCGCGACATGGTCGACGCCATGGACGAGGCGGGTGCCGGCCTGCTGCTCATGTCCGCGGAGAAGGGCGGCCGTCTCGACCGGGTCGAGGAGGAGATCTTCCGCTTCGGCCGGATCATCGATTCTCACCCCGACCTGCAGATGGCGCTGACGAACCCGGCTGTGGATGAGGCCAGCAAGGCGGCCATCACCGCACAGTTGCTCGATGACAAAGCGGACCCGCTGACGGTGCGGCTGCTGCAGACCGCCACCACTGAACTGCACGGCCGGCCCGTGCAGATCGCGGTCGCGGACCTGAGTGCGCTGGCAGCGCAACGGCGCGGCCGGGTGGTCGCAGAGGTGCGCACCGCCATCCCGCTGTCGCCGGAGCAGTCGTCCCGGCTGACTGCGGCACTGCGGAGCATCCATCACCGCGACGTCCAGCTCAACGTCACCGTCGACCCCTCCATCGTGGGTGGTGTGGAGGTCCGGGTCGGCGACGAAGTGATCGATGGAACCCTTTCCACCCGTATTGAGTCGGCGCGCCGCCGGCTCACCCACTGACGAAGAACTAGCACGAGAGGCACCGACATGACCGAACTTTCGATTTCGGCCGACGAGATCCGCGCCGCGATCGAGGCCAACGTCTCGACTTTCGCTCCGGAGAACGCCCGCGAGGAGGTCGGCCGCGTCGTCGAGACCGGTGACGGCATCGCCCGGGTGGAGGGTCTGCACTCCGCCATGGCCAATGAGCTGCTGGAGTTCGAAGGCGGCCTGCTCGGCGTGGCGCTGAACCTCGACGTTCGCGAGATCGGTGTCGTGCTGCTCGGTGACGCCAGCGGCGTCGAGGAGGGCCAGACGGTTCGCCGCACCGGCCGCGTGCTCTCGGTGCCTGTGGGTGACGGTTTCCTCGGGCGGGTGGTCGACCCGCTGGGCAACCCGATCGACGGCCTCGGTGACATCACCGCGGAGACCGACCGCGCCCTGGAACTGCAGGCGCCGACAGTCGTGCAGCGGCAGCCTGTGAAGGAACCCATGCTCACCGGCCTGAAGGCCGTCGACGCCATGACCGCGATCGGCCGTGGCCAGCGCCAGCTGATCATCGGTGACCGCCAGACCGGCAAGACCGCCATCGCGCTCGACACGATCCTCAACCAGAAGTCCAACTGGGAGTCCGGCGACCCGAAGAAGCAGGTCAAGTGCATCTACGTCGCGATCGGGCAGAAGGGCTCGACCATCGCGGCGGTACGCGGGGCGCTCGAGGAGTACGGCGCGCTGGAGTACACCACGATCGTCGCGGCCCCGGCCTCGGACTCTGCCGGCTTCAAGTACCTCGCGCCGTACACCGGCTCGGCCATCGGCCAGCACTGGATGTACAACGGCCAGCACGTGCTGATCATCTTCGATGACCTGTCGAAGCAGGCCGAGGCCTACCGCGCCGTGTCGCTGCTGCTGCGCCGCCCGCCGGGCCGTGAGGCGTACCCCGGTGACGTCTTCTACCTGCACTCCCGCCTGCTCGAGCGCTGCGCCAAGCTCTCCGACGAGCTGGGCGGCGGCTCGATGACCGGCCTGCCGATCATCGAGACCAAGGCCAACGACGTGTCGGCCTACATCCCGACCAACGTCATCTCCATCACAGACGGCCAGTGCTTCCTGGAGTCCGACCTGTTCAACTCCGGTGTGCGCCCGGCCATCAACGTCGGCATCTCGGTGTCCCGCGTCGGCGGGTCCGCGCAGCCGAAGGCCATCCGCAAGGTGGCGGGCAGTCTGCGGCTGGACCTGGCCCAGTTCCGCGAGCTCGAGGCATTCGCCGCCTTCGGCTCCGACCTGGACAAAGCCTCGAAGGCGCAGTTGGAGCGCGGCTCCCGGCTGGTGGAGTTGCTCAAGCAGCCGCAGTACAAGCCGTTCTCCATGGAGCGCACCGCGGTGTCGATCTGGGCCGGTACCACCGGGCAGCTCGACGACGTGCCGCTTGAGGACATCCGTCGCTTCGAGTCCGAGTTCCTGGACAACGTGGAGTCGCAGCACGGCGGCGTGCTGGCCGCCATCCGGGAATCCGGTGAGTTCTCCGACGAGTCGCTCGGCGCCCTCGAGAAGGCCATCGACGCCTTCAAACGGACCTTCATGACCAGCGAGGGTCACCTGCTGGTCAAGGATGTCCCGGTGGAGGCGTTGCCGGAGGAGGACATCCACGTCGCCACGGTGACCCGTCAGGTGCGCGGCTGAGCCATGGGTGCCCAACTACGCGTCTTCCGCCGCAGGATCAAGTCGGTCCAGGCGACGAAGAAGATCACGAAGGCGATGGAGCTGATCGCGTCCTCGCGGATCGTGAAGGCCCAGCAGCAGGTGCAGGCGACCGAGCCCTACGCCCGGGAACTGCTGCGCGCCGTGGGACTCGCCGCGTCCCACACCAAGGGCCACCACCCGCTGACCGCCAAGGCCCGGCTGCAGCAGCGAGCCGCCATGTTGCTGGTCACCGCCGACCGTGGTCTGGCCGGCGCGTACTCGGTGAACGCCATCAAGGAGGGCGAGCAGCTCACCGAGTTGCTGCGCACCGAGCGGAACATGGAGGTCGTGCCCTTCATCGTCGGGCGCAAAGGGTTGGCGTTCTACAAGTTCCGCGACCGCGAGGTCGCCGGGAGTGGACCGGTTTCACCGACGCGCCGACGCTGGAGGACGCCAAGCCGATCGCGAAGGCGTTGCTGGAACGCTTCGTCATGAGGACCGAAGAGGGCGGCGCCGACGAGATCCACATCGTCTTCACCCGGTACTGGAACCGGGGCCGCCAGGAGGTGCAGGTCCTGCGCATCCTGCCGCTGGAGGTCGTCGAGGAGGTCGTGGACACCTCCGCCTCGACGATCACCGGCGGTGACAATGCCGGCGGTACCCCGGTGTGGCCGCTGTACGACTTCGAGCCCAGCCCCGAGGAGGTGCTGGACGCCCTGCTGCCCAAGTACGTCGAGTACCTCGTGTACGCGGCGCTGCTGCAGGCGTCGGCATCTGAGCACGCGGCCCGCCAGCGGGCCATGAAGTCGGCCACGGACAACGCCGACGACCCTCATGAAGTCCCTTACCCGTCAAGCCAACCAGGCCCGCCAGGCCGAGATCACCCAGGAAATCAGCGAGATCGTCGGTGGTGCCGACGCGCTGGCCTCCGCAACCTCAGGGAGCTGAAACCCATGACCGCGACCCAGGACACGACCACTGGCGTCGGCCGCGTAGCCCGCGTCACCGGCCCCGTCGTCGACGTTGAGTTCCCGGCAGAGCAGATGCCGGAGTTGTTCAACGCGCTGCACGTCGACGTCACGTTCGACGCCGGTGAGGGTGACATCGAGCACCGCGTGCTGACCCTTGAGGTGGCGCAACACATCGGCGACAACATGGTCCGCGCGATTTCCATGCAGCCGACCGACGGCCTCGTGCGAGGGGCCGCGGTCCGCGACACCGGCGACGCCATCACGGTGCCCGTCGGCGACGCGACCCTCGGCCACGTGTGGAACACCCTGGGCAAGCCCCTGGACGTCGAGGAGTCCTCCCTGCAGATCACCGAGCGGCGCGGCATCCACGCGCCGGCACCCAGTTTCGACCAACTCGAGTCGAAGACCGAGGTGTTCTGGACCGGCATCAAGGTCATCGACCTGCTGACCCCGTACGTCAAGGGCGGCAAGATCGGGCTGTTCGGTGGCGCGGGCGTCGGCAAGACGGTCCTCATCCAGGAGATGATCAACCGCGTCGCCGAGCAGTTCTCCGGTGTGTCGGTGTTCGCCGGTGTCGGCGAGCGCACCCGTGAGGGCAACGACCTCTTCCTGGAGATGACCGAGTCCGGCGTCATCAACAAGACCGCCCTGGTGTTCGGCCAGATGGACGAGCCGCCGGGCACCCGCCTGCGCGTCGCGCTCACCGCGCTGACGATGGCGGAGTACTTCCGGGACGTGCAGAAGCAGGACGTGCTGCTGTTCATCGACAACATCTTCCGGTTCACTCAGGCCGGGTCCGAGGTGTCCACGCTGCTGGGCCGCATGCCGTCGGCGGTGGGCTACCAGCCGACCCTGGCCGACGAGATGGGTCAACTGCAGGAGCGGATCACGTCGACGCGCGGTCACTCGATCACCTCGCTGCAGGCGATCTACGTGCCCGCAGACGACCTGACCGACCCGGCGCCGGCGACGACGTTCGCCCACCTCGACGCCACCACGACGTTGAGCCGGCCGATCTCCGAGCTGGGTATCTACCCGGCCGTGGACCCGCTGGACTCGACCTCGCGGATCCTGGACCCGCGGTACATCGGAGACGACCACTACGCTGTGGCGGCCCGGGTCAAGGAGATCCTGCAGCGCTACAAGGACCTGCAGGACATCATCGCGATCCTCGGCATCGACGAGCTCTCCGAAGAGGACAAGATCCTCGTCAACCGGGCCCGTCGCATCCAGCGCTTCCTCAGCCAGAACATGTTCGTCGCCGAGGCCTTCACCGGCCAGCCTGGCTCGTTCGTGCCCGTGGAGGAGACCATCGCCTCCTTCAAGGCGCTGGCTGACGGCGACTACGACCACATCCCGGAGCAGGCGTTCTTCATGTGCGGTGGGATCGAGGACGTCGAGCGCAACGCGGCGAAGTTGGCCAAGTAGTCATGGCGAGCCTCAATGTCGCGATGGTGTCGACCCGGCGCAATGTCTGGGAGGGCGAGGCGTCGCTGGTCGTGCTGCGCACCCTGGATGGCGAGATCGGGTTGATGCCCGGTCACTCCCCGATGATGGGGATGCTGGCTGACGGTCCGATCCTCATCCGCCCGACCGAGGGTGAGGACCTGCGGGCGTACATCCACGAGGGTTTCGCCACGATGGACGGCAACCGCGTCATCATCCTGGCCGAGTGGCTCGAGTTGGCCGGCGAGATCGACGTCCGGCAGGCCGAGCAAGAGCTTGAGGCGGCTCGGGCCAAGGGCACCGAGGCCGAGGTCCGCAAGCAGGAGGGCCGGCTGCAGGTCGCAGTGGGTCCGCGCCACCACTAGTCCCGCCCGCCCGCGCCTTTGTGACGAAGGTGCGGCCCTAAGAAGTCCGTTTGTGACGAAGGTGCGGGGTCTCCCCGCCGGAGACCCCGCACCTTCGTCGCATTGCGACGATGGTGTCTCGCACCTTCGCCACAATCACCCTGTCCACCCTCGGGTCCGCATGACGCGTTCCACTTGGTCGACGGAAGCGTGAAGGTCCCGGAAATGGCGGCCGGTCCACACCAGGCACTCCCAGCCGTGCTCGGCGTAGGCGTTGCGGGTCTGCGCGTCCTGGTGTCGCTGCCGGCGCTCACCGTGGTGGATTCCGTCGTACTCGATGATCAGGCGGTACGCACGCCACACCAGATCACCGCAGCCGAGCCATTCGCCTTCTTCGATGATGTCCAGGTTGATCTCCGGGGCGGGCAGGCCGCGCTGGTGCAGTTCAACCCGCAGCAGGGACTCTCGCACCGACCGGCTCCGAGGGTCGGCCAGCGCGGCCGCGTCCCGCAGAACGGGCGCACCTCTGGTGCCCGGTGGCACGGCGAGGTCGGCGAGCAGTCCACGGCGCTCCTGCGAGGTCCATCCATGTCCGCCGGTAGCCGGTCACGGGCACGGCACCGATGGTGAGGACCTCGCTCAGCCCTCGCTGGTGCCACGCGAC
This sequence comes from Micrococcales bacterium, assembly GCA_016703125.1. Taxonomy (NCBI): domain Bacteria; kingdom Bacillati; phylum Actinomycetota; class Actinomycetes; order Micrococcales; species Micrococcales bacterium. The sequence goes on from JADJCR010000003.1 coordinate 240,188, forward strand.
GGCCTTGCGAGTGCCACGTCTGGTCGGCACGGTGACGTGGAAAGGCCGGCCATCCGGGTGCGGGGTCGGCAGGCCGAGCAGTTGGGCCGCCGTGGTGTGGGAGAACGCTGCGTCCGTGGGCAGAGTCAGAGCCACCGCCGCCACGTCGTCGAGCCAGGAGCGTGCGGCGGCGTCCGTGCGCACCCCGCGAGTCGGCTTGCGCAGGCCGGCGCGCCGCGACTGCGCATACGTGAGCTCAGGGGTTCCGCTCTTGGTGATGAGGAAGGGCACCGGTCCAGCGTGGGACACCGAACGGGTGGGGAACGAGCCGCTGCGGAATCTGTGGACGAGCGATTGTGGCGAAGGTGCGGCCCCGGTGGGTCGGTTTGTCACGATGGTGCGCGGTGTGCCCGCCGGAGACCGCGCACCTTCGTCACAATGCGACGATGGTGTCTCGCACCTTCGTCACAATCACCCTGTCCGGGCTGTCGTGACGTAGAACTGTCCGCCATCTCACGAGAGACACCTTCGCCACAAAGGGGGCGGCAGGGGCGACGAAGGGGCGGGCCGCCTACCGCTCCCCCCCTGGCACCCACAGCACGTCCCCGCCGGGGTTCGCCACCCGCGCCAGGATGAACAGCAGGTCCGAGAGGCGGTTCAGGTAGTGGGCGGTCAGGGGGTTCATCGCGGCGTCGTACTCGCCGAGGGCCCGCCAGGTGGACCGCTCAGCGCGACGGGTGACGGTGCGGGCGACGTGCAGCAGCGCCGAGGCAGCGGTGCCGCCGGGGAGGATGAAAGAACGCAGGTTCGGCAGGTCCTCGTTGAACCGGTCGCATTCAACTTCGAGTCGGTCGATGTAGTCCTGGGTCACCCGCAGCGCCGGGCCCTCCCCTCCGAGCGGCGTGCAAAGGTCCGCCCCCACGTCGAACAACTCGTTCTGGATCCGCTGCAGAGCCGGCGCGACCGGAGCGGGGGGTTCGCCGAGGGCCAGCACAACGCCGATCGCACTGTTGGCCTCGTCGACGTCGGCGTAGGCCTCCAGACGCGGATCCGTCTTGGACGTGCGACTGAAATCGCCGAGAGAAGTGGACCCGTCGTCGCCGGTGCGGGTGTAGATGCGCGTCAGGTTCACCATGCTTTCGACCCTAAGGCAGAATGACGCACATGGTGGACGCCCGAGATCGGTTTTACATCCAGGGTGGCGACCATGGCTTCCATGGCTTCGATCGCCATGTCCTACCAGCCAGGTCTGCTGCCCCGCAGTGTCGGTGACCAAGCGATCCTCACGGGTCTGACCAGCGCCGTGAACTACGGTCTGGTGGCCGTGACCGGGTCGGCGGTGGAGGGTGTGGCCACTGCGCTGGTGGGCCGCGAGCGCATGCAGCGACCCGGTGTGGCGGCCACGACCCACGGGGTCGCGCACGCCACCGTCGCTGCCACCAGCGTCGCCGTGCGCCGCATGCTCCCTCCCCGCGACGGTGAGCCGTTGCGGCGTGCCACGTTGCGCAGCGCGGGTTGGGTGGGGGCCGTGACCGGGGTCACCGGCCTGATCGCCTCCGGCATCCTCGGCATCGGGGAAGTCATGGAAGCGCGCACCGGGCGCAGCTACCGCCGGTTCGTCGGTCCGGGGACACTGGCTGTCGCCACCGCCACCGCGGTCGCCCTGACCGCACGGACCCGCCGTGACGCCAAGCGCGACCTGCTGCCGCCGCCCGTGGACCCCTTGCCGCTGTCGGAGCAGGCCGTGGCCTTCGAAGAGCGCCAGGTCGCCAAGTACGAGAAGGTCCCGGCGTTGACCCGTTCGCTGCTGTTCGGGGCGGGGGTGAGCGCAGGCCTACAGGGGGCCGCCTTCGCCGAGTCGCTGGCTGCCGAGGGCATCGCTGCCGGCGTGCGCAAAGCCGCACCCTCCATGGCGCCGTTCGCCAACTGGCTGGGGCACACAGTCACGCTTGGCGCGGTCGGGGTCGCCGTCGTGTCGGGGCTCGAATACGTGAACCGGCAAGCCGACGCCGGTGGCGCGGCCATCGAGGCCGCCTACAACAAACAGCCCACCATGCTCACGGTCTCCGGCGGCCCCGGCTCCCAGATCCCGTTCGACACCCTCAGCCGGGAGGGCCGGCGGATCGTCAACATGGCGCTTCCCGCCCACGAGATCGCCGAGGTGACCGGCAAGCCCGCCATCGACCCGATCCGTGCCTTCGCCGGGATCGCCACCGCCGAAATGGTCGATGAGCGCGTCGATGTGCTCATGCGCGAACTCGAGGATATGGGCGCGTTCGAGCGCAAGGTCCTGTGCTTCTGTTCGCCCACGGGGACCGGCTACCTGAACTACGTGATGATGGAGACGCTGGAGTACCTCACCGGCGGTGACTGTGCGACGTTCGCGCTGCAGTACTCGCTGCGCCCCTCGTTCATCTCCCTGGACCGGGTCGCGATGGGCCGGGAGCAGAACCGGGCGATGCTGCATGCACTCACCTGGCGGCTGCGGGCGATTGCGCCGGACAAGCGCCCGAAGTTCGTGGTCTTCGGGGAGTCGTTGGGTGCGCACACCATGCAGGACGCTTTCCTGCACGAGGGCATCAACGGATTCGCGCGGGCCGGGGTGGACCGGGCGCTGTTTATCGGCACCCCCGCCGCCAGCGGCTGGGCGAAGCGCTGGCGGGAGGACAAGGAGAAGACCGACCCGCAGGGCCGGGTCGTCGAGGTGGCAGGTTTCGAGGAGTACCTCGCACTGCCGCAGGAACAGCGCGAAGGGGTCGACGTCTTCCTGGTCAGCCACCATGAGGACCCGATCGTGAAGTTCGAGCCGGAACTGGCGGTGCGGGTGCCCCGCTGGTTGCGGCCACCGCGCGAGGACGGCGTGCCCCGCGGCATGCGCTGGCGGCCCGTCGGCACGTTCCTGAACGTCGGCGTGGACCTCAAGAACAGCACGGATGTCGTGCCGGGGGTGTTCGTGGCTCGTGGCCATGACTACCGGGCCGATCTGGCGCGTTTCACCGCCCTGGCGTTCGACCTGTCAGCCGAGGAACAGACCCTGTTGCGTGTGGAACGGGCCTTCGTGCCCGCGAACTGGAATGGGCCACCGACCGGGTCCAGGCCGAACAGTTGCAGCGGGCGTCCGAGGCGTTGCAGCGACAGTTGAGCCAGTGGGGGATCTCCGACCTGTCGGGGTCGATCACGGCGCCGATCGCATAGTCCGGTGACCCTCGATCTTGTAGTCCTCGGGCTGCTGATCATCGTCAACATCCTCAACCACTCGCCGTACATCGCACAGCGCTGGTACGTGCCCACGGGCATCGTGGGCAGCGCCCTCATCGTGTGGATCGGGTACCGCGCCGGTGTGACGCTGGCCGACATCGGCCTCGGCCCGGACAGTTGGATCCGCGGGCTCATCTGGTCGGCCGGGTGCATCGGCGCCGTGACCGCGGTCTACGTCATCGGGGGGTCGATGACGTTCACCCGGCGGTTCCTGGCCGACGACCGCGCCGTGCTGGGCCCGCGCACGCTGCTGTACAAGACCCTGGTCAATGTCCCGCTGGGCACCGTGTTGTTCGAGGAGTTGGCCTTCCGCGGCGTGGGCCTGGCGCTGCTGTCCGACTGGTTCCCGACGTGGCAGGCCGTCTTGGTCTCGAGCCTGCTGTTCGGCTTCTGGCACATCATGCCGAGCCTGGTCATGCACGACGCGAACGCCGCGGTGGGCGACCTGCTCGGCCAGGGGGTCTGGGGGCGGATCCAGTCGGTGGTGTTCACGGTGCTGGGAACGGCCGTGGCGGGGGTGGTGTTCTGCGCGCTGCGGATCTACAGCGACTCCCTGATGCCGCCCATGGCGCTGCACTGGGCGATCAACGGCCTGGGGTTCATCGCCGCCTCGTGGGTGCACCGGCGGGCCGGCCGGATCTGATCGGGCCGCGCGACGACCGACCCGCACACCTGTCGCAATAGCCGGGCGCCTGCGGGGAACCGGCCACGCGGCCGGCGACCCGGACGTATCCTGTGGCGGTGACGTTCGAGGTGGTGGGCGGGAACCGCCTTTCGGGTACCGTCCGGGTCCCCGGGGCCAAGAACAGCATCCTCAAACTGATGGCCGGGGCGTTGCTGGCCGAGGGCACGACCACGCTCACCGAGGTCCCGGCCATCCTCGATGTGACGATCATGGCGGAGTTGCTGCGCAGGCTCGGGTGCCAGGTGCAGCACGAACCCGCCGCCGGCACCCTCGTGATCGACGTCCCGGAGCGGCCGGGGCATCAAGCCGACTACGACCTCGTGCGCCAGATGCGCGCCTCGATCTGCGTGCTGGGTCCCCTCGTGGCCCGGGTGGGGGAGGCCGACGTGGCACTGCCCGGCGGTGATGCCATCGGCTCGCGGGGTCTGGACATGCACGTCAACGGCCTGACCCGCCTCGGTGCGGAGGTCACCAGCGAGCACGGGTTCCTCATCGCCAGGGCCGGGCAACTGCACGGTGCCTCGATCTGGCTGGACTTCCCGAGTGTGGGTGCCACCGAGAATTTGCTCATGGCTGCCGTCCTCGCGAAGGGGGCCACCGTCATCGACAACGCCGCGCGCGAACCGGAGATCGTGGACATCTGCCAGATGCTCGTCGAGATGGGGGCCCGCATCGATGGGGTCGGCTCCTCCACGCTGGAGATCGAGGGTGTGGACGCACTGGAACCGGTGACCCACCGGACCGTCCCGGACCGGATCGTGGCCGGGACCTGGGCCGTGGCCGCGGTCATGACGCAGGGCGACATCACCGTCGACCAGGGCGTCAGCAAGCATCTCGAGATCGCGCTGGACAAACTCGTGTCTGCCGGTGCCATGGTGGAACTCGTGCCGGCGGGGTTCCGGGTCAGCATGGACCGGCGGCCGAAAGCCGTGGACGTCGTCACGTTGCCGTACCCGGGTTTCGCCACCGATCTGCAGCCGCAGTTCATCGCGCTCAACGCCATCTCGGAAGGCGCGGCCATGGTGACCGAGAACCTGTTCGAGGCACGGTTCCGGTTCGTCCACGAACTCACCCGTCTGGGCGCCGACGTCCACACCGACGGCCACCATGCGCTGGTCCGCGGCCGCGCCCGACTATCAGGGGCGCTGGTCGAGGCCACCGACGTGCGAGCGGGGCCGGCCTGGTCCTCGCCGGTCTGGTGGCAGACGGTGTGACCACCGTCCACGAGGTGCATCACATCGACAGGGGTTACGCGGGTTTCGTCGAGAGCCTGCAGGGGCTCGGAGCGAAGATCACACGCCTCCCCGGCTGAGCACCTCGAGGGCACGGTCCCGGTCGGCTTCCCACACCATGAGCCGCGGCCCGTCGGTGGTCCGCACAAGGTTGACCCGGACACCGCTGTCGACCAGTAGGCGGCGCTGCATCTCGGCACGGACGTAGTCCTCGGCGCCCGCGACCGGCACCATGAGTCCGTATTCGTCCGAACCGCCGGCCTGCGGATCGCGGGCCACCAGCGAGCCGCCCCCTGAGAACGCCCACCGCAGCAGCAACACGATCACGGCCATGATCACCAAGGCGACCAGCGGGCCGAACAGGAACGAGTATGTGGACCAAGCCGGCACGAGACCATTGTGCGCCCCTCCGGGCGGAGCCGCATCTGAGCGCGGTTAGCCTCGGAACATGAGAATCGCGGTGGTGGGGGCCGGCCTGATGGGCGGCGGGATTGCACAGGTTTCGGCAGTGGCGGGTCACGACGTGATCCTGCAGGACATGAGCGGGGAGTCGGTCGCACGGGGACGCGACGCCATCGCCGCGTCCCTGGAGAAGTTCGCAGACAAGGGCCGGATCACCGGCGAGCAGGCGCAGGCCGCGCTCGAACGGATCACCACTGTCACCGATCTCGATGCGGTCGGTGAGGCCGACATCGTGGTGGAGGCGGTTTTCGAGAAGTTCGAGGTCAAGGCCGAGGTGTTCCGCCGGCTCGATGCCGTCTGCAGCGACGGCACGCTCCTGGCGACCAACACCTCGGCGATCCCGATCACGTCCATCGCGGCGGTGACCAGCCGACCGGAGCAGGTCGTGGGCACGCACTTCTTCTCGCCGGTCCCGCTGATGAAGCTGTGCGAGCTCGTGCGCGGGTACAAGACCAGCGACGAGGCCATGGCGCGCGCACGGGAGTTCGCCGAGGGGGTCGGCAAGACCGTCGTGGTCGTGAACCGCGACGTCGCAGGTTTTGTCACCACGCGTCTGATCACGGCATTGGCGATGGAGGCGATCGCCCTCGTGGAGTCCGGTGTGGCCAGCGCCGAGGACGTGGACACCGCCTGCCGACTCGGTTTCGGGCACGCCATGGGTCCCCTGGAGACAGCCGACATGACCGGCGTGGACATCATCTTCAACGCCACGTCGAACATCTACGCCGACAGTCAGGACGAGAAGTTCAGCCCCCCGGAGGTGCTGCGCCGCATGGTGACCGCAGGGGACCTGGGGCGCAAATCGGGCAAGGGCTTCTACGACTACTCGTGATCTCCCGCCTCGCCGGCGTCGTCTCCGGCACGCTCACGCTCTTGGCCGTGGTCGCCGCCACCACAGCCAAGGGCTACCTGAGCACGATCGGGGAGTTCTGCTTCGTGGTGGCCGTGTCCGCCGTCGCCATGTTCGTCGCGCACTTCTGGTCGCACCTACTGGCGATCCGCCTGACCAAAGGTGTCGACCGCCGCGCCATCCTGCACGAGGCGGTGAGCAGTTCGGCCAGGCTCGTGCCGGCGGTTGTGCTCCTCGTCGTCGCTCCGCTCGCATACCTCGTCGCAGGGTCCATGGAGGTCGCGGTGACCGCGGCCATGGTGGCCCTCACCGTGGCCCTGTTCGCCTACACCTGGTTGGGGACCCGCGCCTTCATGTGGTCGTTGGGTACGGCAGCGGTCGGGCTTCTCATGACGGTGTTCAAGGTCGTGGTCTGATGCGACTGGTGGTGGCCGAGTGCCAGGTCGACTACGTCGGCCGGCTCTCCGCGCATCTGCCGATGGCGCGCAGGCTCCTGCTGATCAAGGCCGACGGGTCCGTGTCGGTGCACGCCGACGACCGCGCGTACAAGCCGCTGAACTGGATGAGCCCGCCTTGCGCGCTTGCCGAAGTCGCCGACGACGAGCACACGGTGTGGGAGGTGACCAACAAGGCGGGGGAGCGGTTGATCATCCGGATCGCCGAGATCGAGCACGAGTGGTCCGGCACCCTGGGCCAGGACCCGGGTCTGGTCAAGGACGGGGTCGAGGCGCACCTGCAGGAGTTGCTGGCCGAGCAGGTCCATGCGTTCGGCGACGGCTGGACACTCGTGCGCCGCGAGTACCCGACGGCCATCGGCCCGGTGGATCTGCTGTGCCGGGATGCCGGTGGGGCCGCTGTCGCCGTCGAGGTGAAACGTCGTGGGGACATCGATGGTGTGGAGCAACTGACCCGCTACCTGGACCTGCTCAACCGCGACCCCCTGCTGGCCCCGGTCGCCGGGGTGTTCGCCGCGCAGGAGATCAAACCGCAGGCCCGCACCTTGGCTCTCGACCGCGGGATCCGGTGTGTCGTGGTGGACTACGACGCCCTGCGCGGCTACGACGACGAGGAGTCGAGGCTGTTCTGAGCCGGATCAGTCGGCGGTGAGGTCGAGCGCCCAGTGGGTGAAGGAGCGTTCGACGGTCATGCCCATCCCGGTGTAGACGTCGAGGGCGCCGGTGTTGGAATCCGTGGACAGGCGCACATGGGGGTAACCGGAGCGCACCGCCCGGGAGCGGGCGGCGGCGATCAGGGCGCGGGCGTACCCGCGGCGCCGGTGGGTGGCGGCCACGGCCAGTTTGTCGACCCAGATCTCCTCGGACTCGATGAAGAACGCCGCTGCCACGGGCCGCCCGGCGTCGCGGATCACGACCAGGTCCTCGGGCTGGAACCCCAGGCGGTCGACCGTCGAAGTGCGCCAGCGCTGTGGCGGTACGGGCAAGCGGTCCGGATGCTCGGCGAAGGCCGTCTCGATCAGGGCCAGCACCTCGTCGTATTCCTCGGGTGCCGCGGGCGCGGCGGGACTGTCGATCGCGGCCGCCGGCGTGGCGAGGATCCATGACGTGTAGCGGGGCGTGTATCCGTGGGCGGCGAACCACTCGGCGACGTCGGTGCGGACATCGTCGATCGTCTGTCCGATGCGATCGGCACCCAGCGCCCCCGCACGCCACTGTGACCACCGCAACAACCACTGGCCGATCCCCTGACCACGGGCATCGGGGTGGACGTCAGCCCACCGCTTGCGGTTGTCCCAGAGCAGGCCCCAGCCGACGATCCGGCCGGCCTGTACGACGACCACGGCGTCGCGCTCCCGGTCGATATGGACGAGGTCGCCGACAAGATCAGCAGCCTCGAACATCACCTCACCGGAATCGGCGAGTTCGCAGGCGTTGACCAGGGAGACCACCTCGGGGACGTCCCGGTCGCCCAACGGGCGTGCGTGCCACACCCACCTATTGTCCCTGATGGGCCCTTTGCCAGACTTGGGGCATGGCAGACAAAACGGTGGCAGTCGTCGGAGTGGGCACGGTCGGATCGCAGGTGGCTCGCATGGCCGCGGACGCGGGGTGGACCGTCATCGGGATCGAGAAGGATGCTGACAGCGCCAAGGCCGCCAGTGAACGCTCGGGCCTCGAGGTCGGGACCTCACTGGCCGACGCCGCCGGTGCGGCGATCCTCATCGAATGCCTGCCCGAGAAGAAGGGCGTCAAGCACGCGGTCATCGCTGAGGTGGGCGCGCTGGCGGCCGATGATGCTGTGCTCGTCACCACGGCCACTGCACTGTCCGTCACGGACCTGGCTTTGAGTTCAGGAAGGCCCAACCGCGTGCTGGGGCTGTCCCTGCCGCACGACCCCCAGCGCACCCACGTGGAACTGGTGAGGCCGGACTTCGCCGACGGCGACGCCGTGGACGCGTTGCAGGCCTTCCTCGCCGACGTGGGCCGGGAGGCCACGGTTGTTCGTTCCAAGCCCGGCTACATCGCTGATGGTCTGCTCTTCGGCTACCTCAACCACGCCGTGACCATGTACGAGAGCGGGTACGCCAGCCGCGACGACATCGACGCCGCCATGCGCTTCGGCTGTGGCTACCCCGTAGGGGCCGTTGGCGCTGCTGGACAAGATCGGCATCGACACCGCCTACGACGTGCTCGACGCGCTGTACTCCAGCACCGGACGCCGCCTGCATGCCCCGGCCCCGATCCTCAAGCAGATGCTCGCAGCGGGACGCACCGGGGAGCAGGCAGGCATCGGGTTCTACGACCACTCCGGGGCTGCAGGCGAGGCAGGCGGCGACGCCGCCACGGCCGAGGTGCGACCAGTGGCCAGCGTCGGTGTCGTGGGCACCGGCACCATGGCCTCCGGCATTGTCGAGGTCTTCGCGAAGAACGGTTACGACGTGGTCTTCGTGGCCCGCAGCGACGAGAAGGTCGCGGGGGTGCGTGCCGCAGTGGAGAAGTCCCTGGGCAAGGCGGTCGCCAAGGGCAAGATGACCGAGCAGGCCCGCGATGAGGTCCTGGGCCGGATCACCGGCGCGACGGCCCGCGAGGCCCTGGCCGACGTCGACCTGGTGGTCGAGGCGATCGTCGAGGACCTCGACGTCAAACTCGAGCTGTTCCGCGACCTCGACCGCGTCTGCAAGCCCGGTGCGATCCTGGCGACCACCACATCGTCCTTGCCGGTGGTGGAGATGGCCGCAGTCACCAGCCGTCCGCAGGACGTGGTGGGCATGCACTTCTTCAACCCCGCGCCGATCATGAACTCGTGGAGGAGGTCAGCCCGGTGACCACCGGCGAGGACGTCACCGCCACGGTGGTGGAGTTGTGCGCCAAGATCGGCAAGCACCCCGTGAAGTGCGGCGACCGGGCCGGGTTCATCGTCAACGCCCTGCTGTTCCCGTACCTCAACGACGCCGTCCTGCTGCTGGAGTCGCACTACGCCACCACTGACGAGATCGACACGGTGATGACGAAGGGCGCTGGCTTGCCGCTGGGACCGTTCGCGCTGCTCGACGTCGTCGGCAACGACGTGTCGCTGGCCATCGAGCAGGTCCTGCACAGCGAGTTCCGGCTGCCCGAACTGGCCCCGGCTCGCCTGCTCGAGCAGATGGTCGAGGCCGGGTACCTGGGTCGCAAGACCCGCCGCGGGTTCCGCGTCTACGGCTGATCACGGGTGGCCCTCTACCCTGGAGGCCATGGCCCGCCGCAACCGACGTCGTCCGGACGCCGCACGTCCGCTGTCGCCGGGTTACGCGAGCCGGCGTGACGAGGGCGACTACATCGTCCAGAACGTGACCGGAGGTCAGGCCGGCAAGGCGTACATCTGCCCGGGCTGCAACCAGGAGATCCGCCCCGGCGTCCCGCATGTCGTGGCGTGGAACCGGCACCACGGGGCCGACGACCGCCGGCACTGGCACTCGCCGTGCTGGCGGCGGTCTCACTGAATCCGGGTGGCCACCGGCGTCGGCAGTTCGAGGCTGCGGCCCACGGTGCACAACCGGTCGTGGGACCGCTGCACGGCAACTGGCAGCACGTCGCGGGCCGCGTCACCGTCCGGACCGTCATCGAAGCGCAGGGAGAAGGTCACCGTGACGTTCTCCAGGTGGTTCCCAGTCGTCGGGTCCGACACCTTGTCCGCCTCGACGGTGATCTCGAACCGGCTGGGTTCGCTGCGCCGTGACGTGAGGTGGTCGACGTCAATGCCGGTGCACCCGCCGAGCGCTGCCAGCAGCAGCTCGACGGAGGAGAACTGATCCTCGCCCTCGCCGAAACCCAGTTCGGTGCCGGCTTCGTTCGTGGCGACGTACTGACTGAGGGCAGTCCGGGTGATGCGCACGGTCGACATGGGCAAACCCTAGTGTGACAGTGACTCACAGTGACCACGAGGTGGGAGAACAGCGGAGCGTTACGTGGGTTCCTCCCGGGGGCGGGCCCGGGATGGGGGTGGGGGCACCGCGTCAGGAATCCCTCGCCGACCGGCTTCAGGGGCGATCGGGGGCGTACCCTGTTCAGAACGTGTGACAGGAGGGCCGCGTGCGCGAAGAGGTCTATCGCACCATCCTCGAGCAGATGGAAGACGGGGGGTACTTCGTCGACCTCGACCGCCGGATCACCTTCTGGAACGCCGGCGCGGAGCGCATCACCGGATACACCGCCGACGAGGTACTGCAGCATCCCTGCTCGGAGGGGATTCTGCGTCACGTGAGCGAGGGCGGCACCCAGTTGTGTGTCAACGGGTGCCCACTGCAAGCCGTGATGCAGGACGGCAAGAGTCGCGAGGCGCGCGTCTACCTGCACCACAAGAAGGGCTACCGCGTACCCGTCGTGGTCAAGGGCAGCCCCATATTCAACGACAAGGGCGAGATCATCGGCTCGGCCGAGGTCTTCAGCCGGCGCCGAGCCACCCGGTTCGCCGAACTCACCGACCAAGAGCGCATGGACGACGCGTTCATCGACCCGTTGACGGATCTGGGCAATCGGCGCTACGGGGAGTCACAGTTGGAGTCCCTGCTCGAGGCCGCGCGTGCCCAGGACAAGGCGTTGGGCATTGTCTTCATCTACGTCGACCACTTCAAGAACGTCAACGACACGTACGGTCACCGGACCGGGGATGCGGTGCTGCGCATGGTGGGCCAGAACCTCGCGCACGGACTGCGCGGCACGGACGTGCCGATCCGTTGGGGCGGCGAGGAGTTCCTGGCCATCTTGCCCGGTGTGACGCCGGAGGCTCTGCGGTTCGTCGCCGAGCGCTTGCGGATGCTCGTCGAACACTCCTGGCTCGAGGTCGAAGGCGAGCAGTTGCGGGTGACGATCTCCGCCGGCGCGGTGATGGTCGCCGACGACGAGACGGTCGAGCAGGCTCTCGACCGCGCCGACCGGCTGATGTACGACAGCAAGCACGCCGGGCGGAACCTGGTGATCGCCGAGGATGGGCCGGTGAAGCGGCGCGAGGATGGCACCAAGCAGCTGCACATCAGTCCGCGGCCGCCCAAGCAGACCGGCCTGCGTGGCGCCTGATCAGTCGGTTGCCGGGAGTACCGTTGAGGTATGGCACCGGTCATCGACGCCCGGGGCGTCGTCAAACGGTTCGGTAGCACGGTGGCCCTGGACGGCCTGGATCTGCAGGTGCAGTCCGGCGAGGTGCACGCGTTCCTTGGTCCCAACGGCGCCGGGAAGACCACGACGTTGCGCATCCTGTTGGGAATGCTGCGCATCGACGCCGGCACCATCGCACTTCTCGGCGGGGACCCGTGGCGGGACGCGGTCGAATTGCACACGAAGGTGGCGTACGTCCCCGGCGAGGTGGATCTGTGGCCGCAGTTGACCGGTGGTGAGGTCATCGACATGCTCGGTCGGCTGCACGGCGGTTTCAACCCGGCACGGCGGGACCGCTACCTGGAGATGTTCGAACTCGACCCGACGAAGAAGTCGCGGGCGTACTCCAAGGGCAATCGGCAGAAGGTGGCACTGGTCTCGGCACTGTCCACGGACGTGCCCCTCCTGCTGCTCGATGAGCCCACATCCGGTCTGGATCCGCTCATGGACGCCCGCTTCCGGGAATGCGTCCGGGAGTTCCGTGGCAACGGCGGCACGGTGCTGCTCAGCAGCCACATCCTCAGTGAGGCCGAGGCGCTGTCGGACCGGGTGACGATCATCCGCAACGGCAAGGCGATGGAAAGCGGCACGCTGGCGCAGTTGCGACACCTGTCCCGCACGAAGGTGGTGGCCACTGTGGCGAGCATCCCCGACGGGCTGGACGCGATCCCGGGCGTGCATGAGGTGATCGCCACCGAGGGAAAGGTGACCTGCTCGGTGGACGAGGCCGGCATGGGGCCGTTGATGAGCCTGCTCGCCGGAGCCGGCCTGCACACGCTGACCAGCCAGCAGGCCAGCTTGGAGGAGGTGTTCCTGCAGCACTACCAGGACGGGCCGTCCGATGGCTGGCTGACAGGTTCGCGGGCACGCTGCCCCTCGTCCGCCTGGCCCTGCGGCGCGACCGGATCCTGCTGCCGGCATGGATCATCGGCTTCGCGGGTATGGCGGGCTTCTCCGCCTCCGCCACGACGGGGCTGTATCCCGGCGAGGCGGAACGCGTGGCCGCTGCCGAGGCCGTCAACTCCACCAGCGCGATGGTCGCGCTGTACGGCCGGATCGCCGATCCGACGTCAGTCGGGCAGCTTTCGCTGTTCAAACTCACGGCCTTCGGGGCCGCGCTCACCGGCGTCCTCATGGTCTTCATCGTCATCCGGCACACCCGCGCCGACGAGGAAGCCGGCCGCCTCGAGCTCATGACGGCGGGCAGTCTGGGCCGTCTCGCCCCGCTTGCGGCATCCCTGCTGGTGGCGACCGGGGCCAGCCTGTTGCTGGGCATGATCAGTGCGCTGGCGCTCATCGGTGCCGGACTGGCCGTGGCGGGTTCGTTCGCCTTCGGCCTTCGGATGGGCGATGACCGGCGTCGCATTCGCAGCGGTGGCCGGCATCTGTGCGCAGGTCACCACCGGCGCCCGTGCGGCGCGCGGTCTGGCCCTGCTCCTGGTGGCGCTGGCGTACGCCGTGCGTGCCGTCGGTGACCTCTCCGAAGGCACGTGGCTGTCGTGGCTCTCACCGATCGGCTGGATGCAGCAGGTGCGCGCCTATGCCGGGGACCGGTGGTGGGTGCTCCTGCTCCCGGTGGCGCTGACCCTGGTGTGCGCACCGGTCGCGTTCTGGTTGCGGGACCGCCGAGACGTGGGAGCCGGTCTCATCACCGACCGTCCCGGACCGGCCACAGGCAGCATCTCCGGGGTCTTCGGGCTGGCCTGGCGGCTGCAGCGCGGGACCCTGGCGAGCTGGTGTGCCGGGTTCGCCGCCTTCGGACTGCTCCTGGGCTCGATCTCCGACTCCGTCACGGGATTCCTGGACTCCCCGCAGGCACGGCAGTTCCTCGAGCAACTCGGTGGTACGCAGGCGCTGGCTGACGCGTTCCTGGCCACGGAGTTGAGTTTCGCGGGGATCATCGTGGCGGCCTATGGCATTGCGGCAGCATCGCGCCTGCACTCCGAGGAAGTCGAAGGCCACCTCGAGCTCCTGCTGGCCACGCCCACCTCCCGGGTCCGGTGGATGCTCAGCCACGCCGTTGTCGCCCTGGTGGGTGTGGCGGTCATCCTGCTCGTCGGTGGCCTGGCGATGGGCATCGGGAACGCCATCGCCCTGGGCGAGGCCGACCGTGCCGGCGCGCTGCTGGCGGCCTCCCTGGCGCGCGTGCCAGCGGCGTGGGTCATCACCGGTGTCCTGCTCCTGGTGTTCGGGTGGTTGCCACGCCTGGTGCCGGTGGTGTGGGGCGTGTTCGTCGCCGCCCTGGTGATCGGGGAGTTCGGACCGCTGTGGGATCTGCCGCAGTGGCTCATGGATACCTCCCCGTTCGTGCACTCGCCGCGCCTGCCGGCCGTCGATGCCACGCTGTCCGGATTGATGCCCCTGACCGTCGTGGCCGCCGCGCTGGTTGCGCTGGGTGTCGTGGGATGGCGCCGCCGGGATCTGCACGGCTGACTAGGCTGCAAGGGTGGAGCGGATTGCTGCGAACTCGGTGCTGCCCGCCCTCCGCGAGCCACTGACCCTGGTCACGGGCGACGGCCTGCACCTGGTGGGCGAGTTGGCGCTGCCCGCGGAGCCACCCGCCGCCACGATCGTGTGCGTGCATCCGCTGCCCACACACGGCGGCATGATGGATTCGCACCTGTTCCGCAAGGCCGCGTGGCGACTTCCCGCACTGGCCGGTCTGGCGGTCCTGCGGTTCAACACGCGAGGGACCACAAGTGCGGCGGGAACCTCCGAGGGGCAGTTCGACGCCGGCACCGCCGAGGGCCTGGACCTTGCGGCTGCGGTGGATCTCGCGGCTGCTCGCGACCTGCCCGACATCTGGTTGGTCGGGTGGAGTTTCGGCACGGACGTCGTGCTGCGCCACGGCCTGCTGCCGCGGGTGCGGGGGGCGATCCTGCTCAGCCCGCCGATGCGGTACGCGACCGACGACGACCTTGACCGCTGGGCGCAGGACGGCCGCCCGCTGACGGTCCTCGTCCCAGAGTTCGACGACTTCCTGCCGCCATCGCTGGCACAACCACGGTTCGACCGCGTGCCGCAGGCGCGGTTCACCGCAGTCGCTGGGGCGAAGCACCTGTGGGTCGGGGAGAAGTACGCCTCGATCGTCCTCGATCAGATCACCGCGACCACGACCGGTCGTGCGACGCCTTTGCCGTCCGAATGGGACGGCCCGATGAGTAAGTGGAGCGACCTATGAGCCAGTTGCAGGGCAAGAAAGCCATCGTCACCGGGGCGTCCCGGGGGATCGGCCACGAGATCGCGCTGGAGTTCGCGCGCCAGGGTGCCGACGTCGCGGTCATCGCCCGCAGCACCGACCTGCTGGAACAACTCGCCGCGCAGATCGGGGACCTCGGGTGCACGGCCGTGGTGCGCGCTGCCGACGTCACCGATGCCGAGCAGATCGGTGCGGCGATCCGGGGCGCGGTCGACGAGTTGGGCGGTTTGGACATCGTGGTGAACAACGCGGGCGGGAACAGCTTCTCGGCGCCGCTGGTAGGGATGCGGTTCAGCGGTTGGCAGAAGACCCAGCGGTTGAACGTCGAATCCGCGGTGCATGTCCTGCAGACCGCCGCACCCATCCTGCTGGAGCAGAAGTCCGGCTCGGTGGTCAACCTGGCGAGTGTGGCCGGGATCGTCGGGGCGCCCCTGATGAGTCACTATGGGGCCGCGAAAGCCGCGATCATCTCCTTGACCCGCAGCCTGGCGGTGGAGTGGGCGTGGGCAGGGGTCCGCGTGAACACCCTGCTCCCCGGATGGATCGAGACCGACCTGACCCAGTTCCTGCGGGATGCGCCCGACGGGGGTGCCGGCGCACTGGCGAGGGTCCCGATGCAGCGGTGGGGGACGACCGCCGAGATCGCCGCCGGGGCCGTCTTCCTGGCCTCGGATGCCTCATCCTTCATGACCGGCCAGGAACTCGTGCTCGACGGCGGCTTGACAGTGATGCCGTGAGCCGGCGACTTGCCTGCAACCACAGCCATCGGAAAGGGTGGAGTCATGGGTAACCGAATCGACACGTTGCGCTCAGGCCTGGAGACCGTCCAGGAGGCTCTGGCCAGCGTGGACCACGTAGTGAAGAACGCCGACACCGCGCTGACGGACACCGACGGCGTGTTGGGCAAGGCCGATGACGCGCTGGAACTGGCCGCCCGTGGTCTGGAGAAGGGCAGGCGCTACCTGCCGAAGGTCGCGCTGGGCCTGGCGGTGGTGGGGGTGGGGATAGCCGCGGCCGTGGTGGTCCGCAGGACCCGCCTGGGGCGGGCAGCGGCGAAGGAACAGGTGCTCGAACAGCGAGAAGAGCCTGCGGCGCCCGTCAGCGTGCAGGATCTGGCTGAGGACTCCGGCACCGACGCCAGTGACCTCGCGGACGCCGCCGACGCCGTGGACGGCGAACGCGGATGACCCAGGTCGTCCTGCTGCACGCTTTTCCAGTCAACCGGCATCTCTGGGACGCCCAGGTCGAGTACCTCACGAAGGTCGGCTTCAAGGTCACGGCGCCGGATCTGGGCGGCTTCGGGGATTCCCGGGCGCCGCAGGACCCGACGATCTCGGCCATGGCCGAGCAGGCACTGTCGCACGTGAGCCGACCGGCGGTCTTCGTGGGCCTGTCCATGGGCGGGTACCTGCTCATGGAGATCCTCCGGCAGGCACCGGAGGTCGTCACGGGTGCCGTCTTCATGGACACGAAGGCCACCGCCGACCCCGACGAGGGCCGGACGCAGCGCCTGGCCGTGGCGCAGGCGGTGCAGGAAGCCGGTCACACGCGTGACCTGGCCGAGACGATGTTGCCGCACCTGCTCGGCGCCACCACCCGGGCGCAACGCCCCGAAGTGGTCGACCGGGTCCGGACGTGGATCGAGAACGCCCCGGTGGAGGCGGTGGTCAGCGCCCAGCACGCGATGGCTGGCCGACCGGACTCGGTGCCCACGCTGCGCACGTACGAGGGCCCGGCGCTGGTGGTGTGGGGGTCTGAGGACACGATCTCCCCGCCGGCCGACCAGAAGGTGTTCCTGTCGGCGATGCCGCAGGCAGTGGGCCGGGAGATCCCAGCCGCTGGGCACTTGAGCGCGGTGGAGACCCCCGACGATGTCAACGACGTGCTGCTCGAGGCCCTGACCGACTGGAGTTAGGCAGGCGGCCCGGTGGTGCACCGTGGGTCACGCGTCGACGCGCTGGGGTGGCCGCGCTCGGCGCGTGAGCGCCCACACCTAGGCTGGGAGGCGTGCCTGCGCTGGTCGTCACCGATGCCGTGACCGTGCGTCGGGGCACGGCCACGATCCTCGACGAGGTGTCCCTGGGACCGTCCGACGGGGATCGTGTCGGGGTGGTCGGGCGCAATGGTGCGGGGAAGTCGACGCTGCTTCGGACGCTGGCCGGGGACGGCCTCCCCGATGCGGGGCGGGTCACCTTCAGTGGCGGTTGCCGGGTGCGGCTGGTCACCCAGCACGACGTCCTGTCCGGTGAGACGGTCCGTGACGTTGTGGTCGGGTCGGGACCCGAACACGAATGGGCCGCTGATCCGCGGGTCCGGACGATCGTCAACGGGCTGCTTGAACCGTCGTGGATGGAGCGGCCCACATCGGCACTCAGCGGTGGGCAGTCGCGCAGGGTGGCCCTTGCGGCGGCACTCGTGGCGCTGCCCGATGTGCTGTTGCTCGACGAACCGACCAATCACCTCGACCTCGCCGCGATCGGCTGGCTGGCCGACCACCTGAACACCTGGCCAGGCACCCGGCGTGCGCTGGTCGTGGTGACGCACGACCGGTGGTTCCTCGACGCGGTCACCACCCGGACCTGGGAGGTGGGTGGGGGAGCAGTGGACCAGTACGACGGAGGCTACGCCGCCTACGTGCTGGCCAAGGCCGAGCGCGACCTGCAACGGCAGGCGCAGGAGTCGCGCCGCCGCAACCTGTTGCGCAAGGAGTTGGCGTGGCTGCGTCGCGGCCCGCCTGCGCGTACGTCGAAGCCCAAGTTCCGCCAGGATGCGGCACTGGCCCTCATCGAGGATGAACCACCGCCGCGCGACCGGCTGGCTCTGCAGCGGGTGGCCATGAGCCGCCTCGGCAAGGATGTTCTGGATCTCGAGGACGTCGGGGCTGGTCCCGCGCCCGGAGCCGACCCGGTCCTGCGCCACCTCACGTGGGGGATCGGGCCGGGCGACCGGGTGGGGGTGCTCGGGCCCAATGGTGCGGGCAAGACGACCTTGTTGCGGGTCCTGTCGGGCCAGTTGCCGCTGAGCGCGGGGCAGCGCCGGGAGGGCAAGACCGTACGCACCGCGGTGGTGGACCAGCGGCTCCCGGCCGTGGATGCCGACGCCCGTGTGCTGCCATGGCTGCAGGAGGTGGGCCAGCACATCGTCGTGGCCAGTGGCGAGGACCTGACCCCATCGCAGTTGCTCGAGCAGTTCGGCTTCACCGGTGATGCCGCCTGGAAGCGGCTCGGCGACCTGTCCGGCGGCGAACTGCGGCGTCTGCACCTGCTGCGGACGTTCCTGTCAGGGGCGAACGTGATCATGCTCGACGAGCCGACCAACGATCTGGACACCGAGACGCTGACGGTGCTCGAGGACGTGCTGGACGGGTGGTCCGGCAGCCTCGTGGTGGTCTCCCACGACCGGTATTCCTGGAACGGGTCTGCGACGACGTCTGGGCGCTGGCCGACGGGCAGGTGCGGCACCTGCCCGGAGGGGTGGACGAGTACCCTGCGACACCGGCGCCGCCAGCGCGTGAGCCGGAGCGCCCCCGCGGTGGCGACACCCGGGCAGCCCGTAGAGAACTGGCCCGCATCGAACGCGAAATGGGCAAGGCGCAGACCCGGATCGACGACATCCATGCGCGCATGGCGGAGGCCGCCACCGATGGGGAGGCGCTGATCGGGCTAGGGCGCGACCTCAGTGCCGCACAGGTCGACCTCGAAGCCCTCGAGGAGCGCTGGCTGGCGGCGGCGGAAGCCGCTCAGTGACTTCCGGCCTGGTTGGGGAGCTCCCACAGTTCGATGGGCAAGCCCTCAGGGTCGTGCACGCGCACGAAACGTCCGTACTCTGCCTCCCACTCAGGTCGACGCTCGACGGCAATCCCGGCGGCTTCGAACCGGTTCACCACGTCGTCCAAGTCAGTGACCCGGAGATTGAGCATGAACGGCTGGTCATCCGGGAAGTAGTCACTGTCGGCGGCGAACGGGGCGAACAC
The DNA here is from genome assembly GCA_016703125.1 of Micrococcales bacterium. Classification (NCBI taxonomy): domain Bacteria; kingdom Bacillati; phylum Actinomycetota; class Actinomycetes; order Micrococcales; species Micrococcales bacterium. Next base: position 259,417 of record JADJCR010000003.1, read on the forward strand.
GGTCATCCCACTGTCCTGGTGCCACATGGCATCCGCGCCGGCTTCGATGCCGAGGTACTCGCGGTACCACGCGACCCTGGATTGCGGATCGCGACTACGGAAGAACAGTCCACCGATTCCCGTGACAGCCATGCCCGCAATCTAGTTCGTCCCAGCCGCAGCGCCAATGGGTCGGCCTGGCTGCATGGTCCCGGCTAGCGGCTGACCACCTTGTCCGCGATGAGCCGCACGACGACGCGCACGTTGTCGGTGCCGTCGTCGGCGGGGTAGCGCTCCCAGCCCTGGTAGGCGCGGGCGAACTCGTCGATCAGTTCCCGACCACCCTCGTGGGTCATCTCGACGTGCCCGCGGACCTCCACGTAGGAGTACGGGTTGTCCGCGTCGTACACCAGCACGGTGCATCGCGGGTCACGCGCCAGGTTGCGGTGCTTGCGGCGGCCTTCGACCGTGGAGATGAGCAGGTCGTCCCCGTCGCGCTTGTACCAGACGACACTGCTCTGCGGCTGGCCGTCGGGCTCGATGCTGGTGATGACGGCGAACTGCTTGGGCTTGTCGAGCAGGTGGACCGCCTTCTCCTCGAACATCAGGTGTTGCGGAACCGGTTGATCTGGGGCTCGAACTTCGCGCGCTTCTCTGCGTCGCGCACGCCCAGGCCCTCCTCCGGGGACAGGCACCGCACGCCGACCTTGCCCTGGTGCTGGTTGCGGTGCACCTCGTAGGCGGCCTGCCCGGTCTGCTCCAGCGGGAAGCTCTTGCTCAAGGTCGGGTGGATCATGCCCTTGTCGATGAGCCGATTGGCCTCGAAGGACTCCTTGTAGTTGGCGAAGTGGGAGCCGACGATGCGCTTGAGGTTCATCCAGAGGTAGCGGTTGTCGTACTCATGCATATAGCCCGACGTCGAGGCGCAGGTGACGATGGTGCCACCCTTCTTCGTCACGTAGACGCTGGCGCCGAAGGTCTCGCGGCCGGGGTGCTCGTAGACGATGTCGACGTCCTCACCGCCGGTGAGTTCCCGGATCTTCTTGCCCAGGCGCTGCCACTCCTTGGGGTTCTGGGTGTGCTCGTCCTTCCAGAACTGGTAGCCCTCGGCGTTGCGGTCGATGATGTACTCCGCACCCATGGCGCGGCAGATCGCCGCCTTCTCCGGGCTGGAGACGACGCACACCGGGATGGCCCCGCCATTGAGCGCGTACTGGGTGGCGTAGGAACCCAGGCCACCGGAAGCGCCCCAGATGAGCACCACGTCGCCCTGCTTCATGCCCGCGCCGTTGCGCGACACCAACTGGCGGTACGCGGTGGAGTTCACGAGCCCGGGAGCGGCGGCCTCCTCCCACGTGAGGTGGTTGGGCTTGGGCATCAGCTGGTTGGACTTGACCAGTGCGATCTCGGCCAGGCCGCCGAAGTTGGTCTCGAAGCCCCAGATCCGCTGCTCCGGGTCGAGCATGGTGTCGTTGTGGCCGGCCGGGTGCTCCAATTCGACCGACAGGCAGTGCGCGACGACCTCGTCGCCGGACTTCCAGGCGTTCACCCCCGGGCCGGTGCGCAGCACGACGCCGGAGAGGTCCGAGCCGATGATGTGGTAGGGCAGGTCGTGGCGCTTGGCCAGCGGGTGGGAGCGGCCGTAGCGCTCGAGGAAGCCGAACGTGGGCATCGGCTCGAAGATCGAGGTCCACACGGTGTTGTAGTTGATCGAGGACGCCATCACGGCCACCAGTGCCTCGCCCGGGCCGAGTTCAGGCACGGGAACGTCATCGAGGTGCAGCGACTTGCGGGGGTCCTTATCCCTGGTCGGCAGATCGGCGAACATGCCCACGTCATCCTTGTGGACGGTGATCGCGCGGTAGGACTCCGGAATCTCGATGGACGCGAACTCTTCGGCAGGGGCGTCGTTGAGGATGGCGTCGAGGATCTTCTGCATCGCTGCTCCCATTCGTGAACCTACTTGCACGTTAATAGGTCACTCCTCGCAACCGTCACCAGGGTGGGACCCCGTGGATCCCACCCGGAAATCGTGCCTGGGTCAGTGGCCTTCGCCCGGTTCCACCAGTTCGATGAGCACCCCGCCGCAGTCTTTGGGGTGGGCGAAGTTGACCCGCGATCCCGCGGTGCCCCGCTTGGGCGCTTCGTAGAGCATCCGCACCCCGGCGGCGCGCAACTCGTCGGCTGCCACCTCGATGTCGCTGACCCGGTAGGCCACCTGCTGGATGCCCTCACCGTTGCGTGCGAGGAACTTGCCGATGGGGGAGTCCTCAGACAGGGGCGCGAGCAACTGGATGCACGAGCCACTGTCCCCGACGGCCATCATGGCCTCGCGGACACCCTGCTCCTCGTTCACCTCCTCGTGCACCAGTTGCATGCCGAAAGCGTCCTGGTAGAAGGCGATGGCCTGGTCCAGATCCTGAACAGCCAGTCCTACGTGGTCGATCGCAGTCACAAAACCCATGGCGTTATCGTGGCACTAAGTGTCTACCCACGGACTCAGGAGGTCTGGCATGGCCGGAAACGTGATTGTTGCCGGAGCACGCACCCCGATGGGGCGCCTGCTCGGATCGTTGAAGGGACTCTCGGCCGCTGACCTCGGCGGGTTCGCGATTAAGGCCGCGCTGGAGCGGTCCGGGGTGTCGGCGGCCCAGGTCGACTACGTGATCATGGGTCACGTCCTGCAGGCCGGCGCCGGTCAGATCACCGCGCGTCAGGCGGCCGTCAAGGCCGGGATCGGCATGGATGTGCCCGCCCTGACCATCAACAAGGTGTGCCTCTCCGGTATCGACGCCATCGCGCTGGCCGACCAGCTCGTGCGCGCAGGGGAGTTCGAGATCGTCGTGGCCGGTGGCATGGAGTCGATGACGAACGCACCCCACCTGCTCGTGGGCTCCCGCGAGGGTGTGAAGTACGGCGACTGGAAGGCCATCGACTCGATGGCGTTCGACGGTCTGACGTGTGCGTTCGACCAGTGCGCCATGGGTGAGTCCACGGAGTCCTACAACTCCAAGTACAGCAGCCTGACCCGCGAGCGGCAGGACGCGTTCTCCGCGCGCAGCCACCAATTGGCGGCGATCGCGGAGAAGAACGGTGCGTTCGCCGAGGAGATCGTGCCGATCGAGATCCCGCAGCGCAAGGGTGACCCCGTCGTTTTCAGCATCGATGAGGGTGTGCGTCCCGACACCACGGCCGAGAGCCTGGGCAAGTTGCGCCCGGCATTCGCCAAGGACGGCACGATCACCGCGGGCAACGCCTCGCAGATCTCCGACGGCGCAGCAGCCGTCGTGGTGATGTCCAAGGCGAAGGCCGAGGAACTGGGCCTCACGTGGTTGGCCGAGATCGGCGCCCACGGCGTGGTGGCCGGCCCCGACGCCTCGCTGCACCTGCAGCCCGCCCAGGCGATCAAGGCGGCATGCGAGAAGGACGGCATCACGCCGGCCGATCTCGACCTGCTGGAGATCAACGAAGCCTTCGCGGCCGTCGGCCTGGCCTCCACCGACGAACTCGGGGTCTCCGAGGACATCGTCAACGTCAACGGCGGTGCCATCGCGTTGGGCCACCCTCTGGGGATGTCGGGAGCCCGGATCGTGCTCTCGCTGGCGCTGGAACTCAAACGCCGTGGCGGCGGGGTCGGCGCAGCGGCCCTGTGCGGTGGTGGCGGACAGGGCGACGCCCTCATCGTCCGCGTTCCGTAAGTGCAGCTGGTCGATCGGGCACGCGCGGGGGACCCCCGCGCGATCGCCCGGTTGCTCAGCATCGTGGAGAGCGCCTCGCCGCAGTTGCGTGAGGTGAGCGCGGAGTTGATGCGCCACCAGGGCCACTCCCATGTCATCGGGCTCACGGGAGCGCCGGGGGTGGGGAAGTCCACCACCACCTCGGCCTTGATCGCGGCGTACCGTCAGGCGGGCCATCGGGTGGCGGTACTTGCCGTCGACCCCAGTTCGCCGTACTCCGGCGGTGCGGTCCTCGGCGACCGCGTGCGCATGCAGGCCCATGCCACCGATCCCGATGTCTTCATCCGCTCGATGGCCTCGCGCGGCCACCTCGGTGGTCTGGCTGCCGCGGCGCCGCAGGCCTTGCGGGTGCTCGACGCCTGTGGGTTCGACGTGGTGCTCGTCGAGACCGTAGGGGTGGGGCAGTCAGAGGTGGAGGTCGTGGGTCAGACCGACACCGTCCTCGTCCTGCTCGCCCCCGGGATGGGCGACGGGGTGCAGACAGCCAAAGCCGGCATCCTGGAGATCGCCGACGTGTTCGTCGTGAACAAGGCCGACCGCGATGGCGTGGCGCACACCACCCGTGATCTGCGCGCGATGCTTGCTCTCGGGCCGCCGGGGCCGGATGGGTGGGTCCCGCCGATCATCACCACGGTGGCCACCCGGGAGCAAGGCATCGAGGATGTGATCGCGGCGATCGAGAGCCACCGGCAGTGGGCGCGGACCTCGGGGGATCTGCGGGAGCGCAGGCTGCAGCGCATCCAGCGCGAGATCGAAGCGGTCGCCGCAGACCTGGTCAAAGAGCGTCTGGGTAACGCCCGCGACCTCGCCGAACGCGTGCTCGTCGGCGAACTGGACCCCTACCTCGCCTCGCAGTTGCTCATCGAGAGCCTCTAGCGCACTGCGCGGGTCGTCACCGGGCTGGTGCCGCCCCGGCCCACGGCCTTCACCTGGACCGCTGTGACCCCCGGTGTGTCCGCGAACCGGGCTCGTGGTGCGCGCACAACTGCCCAGGTGCCCACCCCGCCGTTGCGTTGGCGCAGTCGGACCCAGTACACACGCGCGCGGCGGGCGGGCCGCCAGGACACAGTGAGGGCGTCGCGGGAGGATCGCACCTGCAGCCCCGCCACAGCAGGGGGCGCGGCTTGTCCGGCCAAGGGCTCGATCGGCAGCGAACCGGGAGAGGTCAGACCGACCCCGGCCCGGTTCTCCGCGCGCACCGTGACGCTGTAGGCGGTACCCGGCCGCAGGTGGGTAATGGTGCACCGCCGCGCCGACCTCGCCGCACAGGTGTTGCCGCCGGGCCACGCAGTGGCCACATAGCGGGTCACCGGTCGCCCTCCGTCGTCCAAAGGTGCACGCCAGCGGATCTGCAGTGCCGATGCCTTGGCCGCCGCACGGACGTTGCGTGGGGCGCCGGGCGTGCCGTGGGGTCGCACGAAGCGGTCGGCCGTGGCCGCAGCACTCGAGCCGGTCGATGCCCGCGCGATCACCGTGACCGTGTACGCGCGACCGTTGCGCAGGCCGTCGATGGTGCAGGCCAACTGCTCGGTGGAACAGCTCTTGCCGCCTGGCGTGGCGGTGGCCACGTACTCCCGGATCCCGTCGCTGGGGGAGGGCGACCAGGTGACGGCCAGAGCCCGGTCCGCGGACGTGACCCTGACATCGCCCGGTGGTCGGGGTGCGGGTCCGGAGGCCATCACGAATGTCTCGCCGGTGACGGCGGGCGAACCCGATCCGATGCGGTTGGTCGCCACCACGGAGAACGTGTAGTCCTGGCCGTTGGACAGCCCGGTCACCGTGCATGTGAGGGCGGTCGTGGCGCACGCCGCGCCACCTGGGGAGGCGGTGACGGTGTAGCCGGTGATCGGGGCGCCGCCGTCGTCTGCCGGGGGTGACCACGCCACGACGGCTTGATGGTCACCAGGGGTCGCGCGGGCCTCCCGCGGCGCCCCCGGTGCGGATCGCAGCGTGAGGTCGCGGAACGTGGGGGATTGCAGGTCGACCAGGGCAGCAGCGGTGTCATTGCCGTCTGGGGTGGTCAGGGAGTACCTGCCGCGGGGCAGTTGCAGCGTGTACGCGCCCTGAGCGTCAGTGGTCGTGCGTGGGGCGAAGGTCGTCTCGCCGTCGCGGGTGGCGACCACAGGTGCGCCGGATACCCCTGATCCGCCACGTGTGCGCACGGTGCCGGACAGCGTGAGCGACTGCTCGACTTCCGCGGTGAGGATGTGCAGGTCGCACAGCGCCGTGTCCGCTGGGTTGCAGCCGGGGGCGTTGCCGAAGTGCACGATCGCGGCGGTGTCCTGCGAGTACTGACGGGGCCAGTACTGGGTGGCGAATCCCGGGCGCTCCACCCGCAACCGGTAGCGGCCGAAGGGCAGGCTCACGGCGTGGTAGTACGCCGATGTCGACGGGTCGCCGTACGCAGGGACCGGGTAGACCAGCCCGGAGTCGACGTTCTCAGCGGTCACCAGGGCGCCCGCCAGTGGCCCTGATCCCCCGCCGGTGTAGCGGGCGGTGAGGCTCAGCCCCAGGGTCCCGGTGCTGACGGCGTGCGCGGGGGCGGGTAGGACCAGCGCGGTGACTGCCACCAGCAGGGGCAGGAGCAGGCGACGCAGGTTCTGGCTCATGTGGGGTCCAATGCGGTGTTCGGGGAAGCGGGATTCGGGGGCTGCTCGGGGCCGACCACGGTGAGGTCACCGGACGATGCCGGGTCGTCGGCCGCCGCAGGGGTGCCCGGCGACTGGGCCCGGGTGCTGGTGAACGGTGTGGCTGCCGCCGTGGGAGCGGCCGACGCCGTGGCAGGGGTGGCCTGCCGGCGTTCGGCCAAGCGGGCGGCAGCGGCGAAGTCAGCGCGGACGCGGTGCAGCACCGCCGTCGTGTGGTCGTCCGGTCGGCGGGCTGCGAGATCGGCCAGTCCCATGACATCGATGCTGCCGGTGACCGGCGTTGCCTGGAAGGGATCATCGGCAGTCTGTGGACGAAGCTCCAACGTCATCCACACCCCCGCGCCGGCCACCACGACGCAGGCGGCCAGAAGGGCCCAGTTGGGACCACGCCGCCGCGGTGGTGGCGGCTCTTGGCCCAGAATCCGGATCCTGGCACTGGCTGGGCGCGCCGAGGAGGCACCTGGGTGTGCGAATGTCATGGTGCCCCCCGGCAGCGACAGATGGCTTTCAGAACTGTAACCCCGTGGTTATGGTGGGCCTGCGGGAGGTGTGGATATGGCGGTGGTTGTCGGTTACGACGGGTCGGATGTCTCCAAGCACGCAGTGGCGTTCGCCGCCCAAGAGGCCCAGATCCGGCGGCTACCGCTGCAGGTGATCACCGCGTGGGATCAGCCGATGGTCGACCTGGGGATGGGTGCCGGCTCGGTGGTCGACCCCGACCTCTCGCAGGTGATCGAGAACCGGGCCGGTGAAGTGGCGACGGAGGGTGCCGACCTCGCGCGCCCGGCCGGCGGGGAGGTCACCACGACTGTGGTCCCCGGCCCTGCCGCAGCGGCCCTGGTGCAACTGAGCCAAAGCGCGGACGTGGTCGTCGTGGGGTCGCACCGGCGCCAGATGATGGCCGATCTGCTGCTTGGCGGAGTCTCCCGGCAGGTGGCCACCCACGCCTCCTGCCCGGTCATCGTGGTGCGCGGCCGAGCGGACGCCCACCAGCGCGTGGCGGTGGGGATCGATGGCTCGGAGGGTGCCCGCCGCGCGCTGGACTTCGCGTTCGACGAGGCGAGCCGCCGGGGCTGGGAGCTTCGGGTTGTGCACGCCTGGGATGTCGCTGTGATCGGCTTCGACGTCGACGCCTCCACGTATCCGCCCGGCGGCATCCTCGACGATGTCCGCGATGTGGAGACCCGCTTGAGTGCCGAGGTGCTCGCCGGCCACACTGCGCGGTACCCCGAAGTCCATGTGCAGATCCGCGTGGAGCGGGGCAGCGCGGCCAGGGTGCTGGTGGACGCCGCGAGTGACTGCGACCTGCTGGTGTGCGGCTCCCGCGGCCGCGGAGGCTTCTCCGCACTCCTGTTGGGATCGGTCAGTCACAAGGTGCTTCACCACTGCCCGTCCAGCGTGGCGATCGTGCCCTGACGCGACGCCGGTCGGTCAGGTGTCGGCGACTCCGGCGACGACTGCTTTGCGCAGACCGTCCAGCGTGGTGGACACCCCTTCCAGGAACACCGGCAGGTCGCGCACCGAGTCGTAGTCGGCCGTCACGCCGAAATTGATCGTTCCGTTGTAGGACACGATGGCCGTCGAGATGCGCAGCCCCGGTCCCAAGGGCACGAACGGGATGAGCGCCTCCAACTGGCGGCCCTGCATGAAGAGCGGGATCTGCGGGCCGGGCACATTGGTCGTCACCGTGTCGAAGGCTCGCAGGTTCACGTTGGCAGTGACCCGGCCCGCGGTGGCGAAGAGCATCGGAGGCACGAAGTCGGCCATGCCGATGATGGAGTCGACCGTCAGGGGCGTGCCGCTCTTCTTCACCCGGTCCATCTGACGTGTCATCGCGTGCAGACGGTCCACAGGGTCGTCGACGCCGATGGGCAGCTGGGCGAACATCGCCGAGACTTGATTGCCGCCGGTGGTGTCGCCCGGCAGGCGCATCGAGACCGGGATCATCGATTGGATGTCGGCGGTTCTGGTGTCGATCCCGCGCGCTGCCAGCAGCGCGCGGAACCCCCCGCTAACCGCGGTGAGGATCACATCGTTCACCGTGCCGCCGAAGGCGTTCTTCGCGGCCTTGATGGTCTCGAGGTCGCCCTCGACCCACCCCCACCGGCGGTGGGCGCTGATCGGGCCACCGAGGGTCGACTCCGTGCTGAGCAGACGGCTGCCGACCGAGGTGCTGCCGACCACGCGCACCGCGACGTGCTCTGCGAGCTCGCGGGGCCTGGCGACCCGGCTCACGATGCGGGTGAGGTGCTCGCCGGGTCGTTTCACCGAGTCGATCAACGCATCGGTGACCAGTTCCGCGGTGCCCGGGGCGGGATCAGGTTGCCAGGAACTGGGCGGGTTGTCACGACCCTCGGGGTCGGTGTCGAGGATGACCTCCATGATGTCGTGGCCCGAGAGCCCGTCGATCATCGAGTGGTGGGCCTTGTTGATCAGCGCCCAGCGGCCCTTCGGCAATCCCTCGACCAGCCACATCTCCCACAGCGGCCGGTCGAGGTCCAGGCGCTGGGACAACAACCGGCTGGCCAGACGCTGCAGCTGAGCCGCGCGCCCGGGCTTGGGAACTGCCGTATGCCGCACGTGGAACTCGAGTTCGAAGTTCTCGTCGTCGACCCAGACGTGCTGGCCGAGGTGCAGGGGGACCGACTGGATCCGCTGGCGGTAGCGCGGCACCTGATCCAGGCGGGAGTCGAGGTACGCGCACAACTGCTCGTAGGACGGTGCGGGGCCCTCGAAGACCATCAGGCCGCCGATGTGCATGGGCTGACCGTCCCGCTCGAGCAACAGAAAGGTCTGGTCGAGCGGGCTCAGGCGATCGGTCACGAGAACCTCCTTGGCTGCTTTTCAGTCTAGATCACGGTTGACGGGGGCTGGGTCCGTGCGGTCCGTTGCGTCGCCACACGGCCGGTTGGACGGCCCCGTCAGACCCTCGTCGCCAACGCGGCGTCGCGGGCCACGTCAGGGTTCTCCTCGAGCCACTGCAGGATCGTCTGCGCGGTCAGCGCGGGCTCCTCGAGTTGCGGGACGTGGCCGACGTCCTCCATCAGGTGGAAGGTCCATTCGGGCCGGCGGGCGGCGGCAGCGTGTGCCGAGCGTGCCGAGACGATCCGGTCCCGGCCGCCGTGGATGAGCAGGACAGGGGTCGCGAGTTCCTGCAGGCGTTTCACGTAACTGCGGCCCTGGCTCATGAGTACGACCGACCGGGCCGCCTCCACCAGGTGCCTGGCGGTACCACGGAACTGCCGCCGGACCTCCGCTTGTGCAATGGCTGCGTCGACGGCCTCGCGCGGGAACTTCGTCGGGTCGGCCGCCACGACCCGTAGCATGCGGGCCACTTGTGCCTCTGCGGAGGCCAGCCTCGTCCACAGATCCACGATCAAGGAACCGACCCCGGGGGTGGCCAGAACGGCGAACTCGAGGATCATCCGTAGGTCGCCGACCATCACGCCGGCCGCGGGGAGGGCGGGGGCGATGAGGACCACGCCGCTGGTGGTCCGCGGCGCAGAGGTGGCCTGCACGACGGCCAGCAGCCCACCCATGGAATTGCCCATGAGGACCGCCGGGGAACCTGTCACCTCGGTGAGGAAGCGGTGGACGATGTGCTGGTTGGCATGCACGCTGGTCGATCGGCGGCCCGCCTCGGTCAGCCCGTGGCCAGGCAGGTCCAGTGCCACGACCCGGCAACTGCCCGTCATATGGGTGGCTACGAGGTCCCAGTTCAGCGCCGAGCCGCCCAGGCCGTGGACGCACACGACCAGTGGCCCGTCCTCCGGACCTCCGTAGTCGCGGTAGTGGACGGGACCGTCGATGTCCACCCAGTGGTCGGTGCTCTGCCCTGTCGTCACACTCACACTGCACACCTAAGCACGGCGGAAAGTCCGCGGTCCGCCGGACCACTGTGCGACATCACACATACTTTCGGCTGTCACCACGGCGATCACCGGGTAGCCGCCCGTGGTGGGGTGGTCGGGCCCCAGCACGATCGGCAGTCCGTTGGGCGGCACCTGGACCGCACCCAGAACCATCGGCTTGCTGGGCAGTGGGGTGGCGGGCGCCGTCAGTGGTTCACCTGCCAGGCGCACGCCAATCCGGTCGGATTGCGGATCGAGTTCCCAGGTGCGTCCCAGGAGTTCGGCCAGCGCCGCCTCGTGACCGTCCGGACCGGGCAGGACGGCGAAGGACGTCGACGGGGGGTGCACCGGCACGTGATCCACGAGGGGGTGGCCGGCGCGCTGAGATCCGGCGCCCAGGACCTGCCCTGCTGCCACAGGCGGCGGGCCGAGTCGGCCGAGGGTGTCGTACGACCGGGAACCGAGCACGGGACCCACGTCGATGCCGCCGGCGAAGGATACGTAGTAGCGCAGCCCGATCAGTGGCGGCCCGAGGTGGACCTGCTGGCCGGGTGACACGTGAATGGGCGTGTTGGTGGACACGTTCCGACCGTCGATGCTGATGCTGCCGACGGCCCCGGCGACTGCCATCGTGACGTGCCGCAGAGATACCCAGGTCAGGCCCCCGGCCAGGCATTCGAGCGCCGCGGCCTGCTCGGTGTTACCCACGAGTCGATTGGCCAATCGCCAGGCCCGGGTGTCGAACGCGCCCGCCCTGGGCACGCCGAGGTGGGCGTGGCCCCGGCGACCCGCGTCCTGGATCAGCGTCAGCAGCCCGGGGGACAGCACCTTGATCGTGTCCCTCATGTGAAGCGCACCCGGTCGCCGGGGCGCAGGAGCGACGGCGGGTCCCGGTACGGGCTGAACAAGGTGGCGTCGCAGGTGCCGAGGAGGTGCCAGCCGCCCGGGGATGACGTCGGGTAGACCGCACAGTAGCCCGCGGCGATCGCGATGGCACCGGCGGGCACGCTGGCACGAGGCCGTTCCCGCCGGGGTAGGTGCAGGCGTTCATCCACTCCCGTGAGGTATCCGAAGCCGGGGGCGAAGCCGCAGAAGGCCACAGTGAACGTCGAGCCTCGCATCGTCTCGACCACATCGGCCTGGGACGTGCCCGCACTGTCGGCCACCCCGCCGAGGTCGGGCCCGTCCCAGACGGCCGCGAGGACGATGGGAGCGCGCGGTTGACGACGGGTCGGGACGTCGGCCAGCGAGGCCAGTGCGGCCTCGACCTCGGTCCGGCGACCGCGCAGCAGCACGTGACTCTGCCCCGGAACCACGTCGTCGAGGCGGCGGGCGTCGATCGCAGTGGCGACTGCGATCGGATCGTCGACGGCGATGAGCCACCCGTCCTCGCCGAAGGGCGTGATGTTCATGGCCGCGCCCGCACGCGGATGCCGGTGGAGTCCAGGTGGGTGCGCACCCGGCGAGCGAGGTCCGCAGCTCCGGGCGTGTCCGAATGCAGGCACACGGATTCGGCGCGCAAAGCGATGAGTCGGCCATCGACCGTGGTGACGCTCCCGCGTGCCAATCGGGTGACCTGGCCCAGCACCGCCTCGTCGTCGGTCAGCACCGAGCCTGGTTGGCTGCGGGGGACCAGTTGCCCGTCCGCCCGGTAGGCGCGGTCGGCGAAGCCCTCGTGGATGACGGGCACGCCGTGCGAGCGGGCCAACTGCAGGTACTGGGAACCGGGCTGCCCCATCAGCGCCAGGCGAGTGCCCAACTCCTCGGCCGCCGCCAGTGCGGCGGTGACGACGGCCGCAGCAACGTCTTTGTCCTGGGCCGCCGCGTGGTACAGCGCGCCGTGCGGCTTGAGGTATTCGACCGGAGCCGGGCTGTTCCCGGCCAGCCTGAGGACCTGGTCCTGTATCTGCGCCGCCAGTAACCCGGGCGGAACCTGCTGATGATGACGTCCGAAGCTCTCGCGGTCGAGGTAGGAGGGATGGGCGCCGATACGCACACCCGCATCGGCGGCCAGTGAACTCACCGTCCGCATGGTGGAGTCGTCCCCGGCATGCCCGCCGCACGCGATGTTGACGCTGCTGACCACCTCGACGATGCGCTCGTCGAGATCCGCGGCCATCTCGCCGACGTCGGCGTTGAGGTCGATGGTGGTCATGACATAGATGCTGCCTGCAACCGGTACATCAGATCAATGGCGTGGCGCCCTGCCCGTTCCCCGGCCTGCTCGTATTTCGTGCGGGGCCGCTGTTCGACGCGCGGGCCGTCATGGATGCACACGAGTTCGGGATGCCTGCCCAGCACCTCGCGCATGACCTGTGCATAGTCCCGGTCATCGGTCGCCAGGTGCAGCGTGCCACCCGGTGCGAGGACGCGACTCACGGCCGTCGCGAACTGTTCGCGCACCAGTCGTCGTTTGTGGTGCCGGGACTTGGGCCAGGGGTCGGGGAAGAAGACCAGCACCGACCGCATCGAGGCAGCTGCCAGCCGACTGGTCAGCAGGTCCAGCGCGTCCCCGTGCACGACGCGCACGTTGCTGAGGCCTCGTTCCCGCATCTGCAGCAGGGTGCGGGCGATGCCTTTGGTGTGGACATCCGCGGCGATGAAGTCCAGGTCCGGGTTCTCAGCCGCCATGAGCAGCACGGTGTCGCCGAGTCCCGAACCGATCTCGAGGATCCGCGGGGCCCGGCGACCGAAAACATCGTCGAGATCCAGGGGATCGGGCATGCTCGCCACGTCGTACGCGGAACCCCATGTCAGAGCCTCGCGCTGGCGTAGGGACAGCCGCCCCCGGCGCGCGTGGTAACTGCGGATGGCTTGGTTCACGGCCGTCACGCTACCGATACACTGAGGTCGGCCTTCGCGCAGGCGGGGCCGATCCTTGGTGGGTGTAGCTCAGCCGGTAGAGCACCTGGTTGTGGTCCAGGGGGTCGCGGGTTCAAGTCCCGTCACTCACCCCACGATGGAAGACCCCGCAGGCTTGCGGGGTCTTTTGTCGTGTTGGGGGTGGTTCTGCGGGGCTTGGGAGGAGGGCGCCGGAGGCGGCCGACGGCTCCCGTCACTCACCCCACGATGGAAGACCCCGCAGGCTTGCGGGGTCTTTTGTCGTGTTGGGGGTGGTTCTGCGGGGCTTGGGAAGCCCCGACCGTCCGGGGCGCTGTCACTGCGTTGCGGGCACATCCTGCGCGCCCCCCGCGATTTCGGACATCAGCCGCCCGATCGGCTTGGGCCGGCTCCACAGGAACCCCTGCCCCCGGGTGCACCCGAGCCGCCGCAGCTCCTGGGCCTGGTCCTCCGTCTCGACCCCCTCCGCAACGATCGACAGGCCCAGCGCATCGGCCAGCCCCACGATGGCGTTGACGATCGCGCAACTCCGCGGATCCGTGAGCATCGCCGCGATGAACGACTTGTCGATCTTCAGTTCGTCCAGGGGGAGGTGGACCAGGCGGCTCAGAGAGCTGTAGCCCGTGCCGAAGTCGTCCACGGCGATGCGTACCCCCGCGCCCCGCAGGTCCTCCAGCTCCGCGGTCAGGGACCCGCGTACCGACTCCAGATCCGCTTCGGTGAGTTCGAGCACCAGGCCACCGGCAGGAGCCCCGGATCGTTCGAGTGCTGCCAGCACCTGCTCGGCGAGGTCGCCGCGGCGTAGCAGTGGCGCGGAGATGTTGACGTGCATGCGCGGGTACGTGCCATCACGCGACCAATCGGCCAGCATGCGGCAGGACTCAGCCACGATCCAGGACTCCAGGTTGGCGCCGTTCGGTCCGGAACACACGATGTCCAACCACTGGGCGGGATACAGCAGCCCACGGGTCGGGTGCTGCCAGCGAACCAGTACCTCCGCCGCAACAGTCTTACCGGAAAGCAGGTCGATGATGGGCTGGGCGTACAGCGCGATCTCCCGGCGTTCGATGGCACCCTCGAAGTCCGCTGCCACGGTGGCGTCGCGCACGACCTGTTCGTGGAAGGACTCGTCGAACCAGGTGGACCTGCCGCGGCTCTGGGACTTTGACATGTACATGGCAGTGTCGGCGTCCCTCAGCAACTGCTCGACACTGCTGCCCGGCTCACTGGCCGTGACGCCCATGCTGGCGGACACCCGATAGGTACCCGACGAGACGCTGAATGGCTTGTCGAAGGCGGTCCGCAGGCGGGAGGTGATCGCCGTGACCACAGGGCCGCCGGCACCCGGCAGCACGATGGCGAACTCGTCACCCCCCAGGCGAGCCACCGTGTCCCCTTCGCGCACGATCGCACTGAGGCGGGTGGCGGCTTCCCGCAGGATCTCGTCGCCCACGGCGTGCCCGGCCGCATCATTGACCCGTTTGAAGTCGTCGAGGTCCAGCACGAGGACGGCCGCCGGCTGCCCGGTCCGGCCGGCGTCGGCCACCGCTCGCTTCAGCCGGTCCTGCAGCAGAGAGCGGTTGGGCAGGCCGGTCAGGGTGTCATGGATCGCAAGGTGCTCCAGTTGACGTTCCATCGTCTTCCGCGAGGTCGTCTCCGCGAGCTGGATGACGAGCAGCCCCGGCTCGTCCGTCAGTGGGGATACGGCGATGTCGGCCCAGCGCGGGCGTTCCCTCCCGGCGTGCAGTTCGATCTCGTCCCGCCAGCCCGGACTGTGTCCGTCGGCGATGTCGGTCAGGATCGCCAGCGCGACGGGGGCTGACCGGCCGAGGAGCTCGTCCCAGGGGATTTCGGCGCGCTCATCGACATCCAACAGGTCAGCAGCCACCGCGTTCATCTCGACCACCTCGAGTTGCCCGCTGACGCTGGTGAGGATGACCTCGCCCAGCAACGCGTCCTCGAAGCCGCCGCGCAGGATGCGCTCACTGCGCCCCACCTGGGCGAGGATGAGCCGGCGCTGGTGTGCGGTGAGGGCGGGCGACAGGATGACCACCAGGGTGCTGACCACGAAGAGTTGGGTGAGCATGAAATCGGTCAATGACAGCGTGCCGGGCGGCGTGTTCGCCGGGGTCAGACCCAGGGCGCTTGACAGGGGGCCCAGGCCGAAGGCGGTGAGGGTCAGCGCTGCCATCAGGGACAGTGAGACCTCAAGAGTGGTCACCCGGAGGGGGAACCGCATGGCTGCCCACAGCAGGGGGACCAGCAGCAGGAAGGCCTGACTCAGCCTCGGCTCCACGCTGAAGATGAGAATCGTGGACAGTGCGACCAGGCTCACTGGGCCCAGGCCTCCACGCGGGGTGACGTCATCCGGTCCGTGGGCTGGCGCAGGACCAAGGGGACCACGAGCAGGGTGGCGCTGGCATGGGAGGCGAGCAGGTGCAGGAACAGTGGCCAGGGTGCGCCGTCGGTCAGGAGCACCACCGTCGTGGTCGCACCCACCGCGACGACGAAAGCCCCCAGGGCAGCCGCCACCAGCAGTCGCCACAGGTCGTTGAGTGTCTCCAACGAAGGCCTGCCGACCCTGCCCCGTAGCAGCCACCATGCCGCGGTGGCAGCTTCGGCCGCATTGCAGATCCCGAACAGCGCAGACAACGTGAGGGGGCGCCCGGCGAGGACGTTGCCGGCCAGCGAGGCGAACAGCACGATAAGCACGATGACCGCGCGGGCCCGCGGCACGGCCGTGATCACCGCGGCCACGGCGACGCCGGCCGCCGGCCACCACAGGGCCACGCCGTCGGTCAACCTGCTGCCTTCCACCGATGCCCAAGCGATCACGAGGATGACGACGGCTGTGCCGAGCGCGTGCGCCCACGGCTGGACTCGTCGTCGAGGCACGGTGAGCGGGGACATCAATGCGTCCGCTCCGGCGCGGCGGCGGAGTTGAGCCGCTGAAGGACGGGAGCGATCGCATCGACGGCAGGCACCGGGATGCGTAGATCGGGGGCGTCGACCGGTTCAAGCGCTGTCAGCCGCAGCGGAAGGGTTCCCGCCCACACTGGTGCGCTGAGGTCGGCGGGGTCGTCATCCGGCGGTCCGTCGCTGATCTTCACCGACCACTCGGCCAGCGGCAGGGCCACGATCGAGGTGGCTGCCAGTTCCTTGCGGGAGGGGGTCCGCAGAGTGTCCCACCTGCCCGGCAGAAGGTGCTCGGTCATGACCTGCAGGCCGGCCAGCAGATCATCCCCTGCCAGCGGCTCAGCGACGCCGAACACCATGGCGCAGCGGTAGTTCATGGAGGACTCGAACGCGCTGCGGGCCAGCACCAGGGCGTCGAGGTGCGTGATCGTGGCACAGGTCGCGGCGCCCGCCGCCAGGGTGCGCATCAGCCTGCTTCCGGTGGATCCATGCAGCAACAGTCGCTCGCCGTCGCGCGCGCAGGCCATCGGAAGAACGTAAGGCTGCCCGTCGTCGACGATGCCCACGTGGGCCACCATCGCGGCATCCAGGATGGCGTGCAGCGCGCCCCGATCGGCGACCGCCTTCTCCGGCAGTCGTCGCACCCGGTTCCGGGGCGTTTCCGTGGCCATGTGTCTCATCATCGGCCGTGCGGCGCAAAGTTCGCATTTCGGAAACCAGCCGCCCGCCCAGGTGACTCGTGCAGGGCGGCGTGTGCTTGCACAGAGTGATCAGTCCCCTGCGTCGCGCTTAGACCCGCCGCTTCGGCGGTCCCGTGGCCTCAAGGGATCCGCGTCGGATCCTCCCAGATGTTGATCCCGGCATCGTGGGCGAACGTGTCGATGGCGGCCAGTTCCTCCGCCGAGAAATCGAGGTTGGCGACCGCGCCAAGGGTGTCGTGCAGTTGCGCCACGCTGCTGGCACCGATGAGCGTCGAGGTGACGCGGCGATCGCGCAAGGTCCAGGCCACGGCCAACTGCGCCACGGTCTGCCCCCGCGACTCGGCGATCTCCTGCAACCCACGGATCGAGGCGAGGTACTGCGCGGACAACCACTCGGGATCGAGTGACGCGTCCCGGGCAGCCCGGGAGTCCGCCGGGATGCCGTCGAGGTAGCGCGTCGTGAGCATCCCTTGGGCCAAGGGGCTGAAGCCGATGCAGCCGACGCCCAGATCGTCGAGGGTGTCCAGCAGATCGGCCTCGATCCAGCGGTTGAACATCGAGTACGACGGCTGATGGATCAGCAGCGGGACACCCATGTCGGACAGGATCCCGGCGGCGCGCCGGGTGCGCGACGGGGAGTAGGAGGAGATGCCGACGTAGAGCGCTTTGCCCTGGTGGACCGCTGACGCGAGTGCACCCATGGTCTCCTCGAGCGGGGTCTGCGGATCCGCGCGGTGGCTGTAGAAGATGTCGACGTAGTCCAGGCCGAGTCGCTGCAGGCTCTGGTCCAGGCTGGCCAGCAAGTACTTGCGCGAACCCAGGAAACCGTACGGTCCGGGCCACATGTCCCAGCCCGCTTTGGTCGAGATGATCAACTCATCGCGCAGGCCACGGAAGTCCTCGCGCAGGATGCGACCGACGTTGAGTTCCGCGCTGCCGTAGGGCGGTCCGTAGTTGTTCGCCAGATCGAAGTGCGTGATCCCGGCGTCGAAGGCCGCACGCATGATCGCCCGCTGGCGTGACAGTGGGGTCTCGTCGCCGAAGTTGTGCCAGAAGCCCAGCGACACGGCCGGCAGCGTGAGGCCGCTGACACCGCACCTGCGTTGCGGCATGCGATCGTCGTAGCGGTCGGGGTCGGGCAGATACGTGTCCAGCAGTCCCATGGCCCCATCTTCGCCCATCGCAGCCGGACGCGGCACCAGCGACGGCGGGTGCGTCGGGGCGCGATCCGGGCATCGGGGCGAGATCCGACCGGTTGTCGTGCCCGAAGGGGGGTCCGGCAGGTGCATCGGGGAGCGATCCGGAAACCGGGGGAGCGATCCAACCGGTCTTTTTCGCTCCCGGGTGTCGGTTTCACTCCCGGGTGGGTCTGGCGGTGCACCGGGGCGCGATCCGGGCAGCGGGGCGAGATCCGACCGGTTGTCGTGCCCGAAGGGGGGTCCGGCAGGTGCATCGGGGAGCGATCCGGAAACCGGGGAGCGATCCAACCGGTCTTTTTCGCTCCCGGGTGTCGGTTTCACTCCCGGGTGGGTCTGGCGGTGCACCGGGAACGCACTCTGGCAGGTCTCAGGAAACCCCGGGCGGCGGCAGCATCACCGCTGAGCGGTAGTAGGCCAACTCCGCGATCGAATCCTGGGTGTCGCCGAGGGCGCGGTGGTTGCCGGTTTTGGTAGGGGCTGAGTAGTAGATCTTGGGGTACCAGCGCCGCACCAGTTCCTTGATGCTCGAGACGTCCACGAGCCGGTAGTGCAGGAAGGCGTCGAGATCCGGCATGAACTTGGCGAGAAAGCCCCGGTCCACATAGATGCTGGAGCCGCACAACGGGGCCTTGCGGGCAACCGGGATGTGCGACTTGACGTATGCCAGGACCTGGGTCTGGGCGTCATCGAGCGGCATCCCGTCGGCGATCTCTGGAAGCAGCCCCGACTCCTCGTGCATCTGGCGCACGACGTCGGGCATATGGGACATGGCCTTGGCCGAGGCGCTGATCACGAAGGAGACGCCGGCGTCGAGGGGAGTGAGGTCGGACTCGGTCACGATGCACGCGATCTCGACCAGTTCGTCCCTCTCCAGGTCCAAGCCCGTCATCTCGCAGTCCAGCCAGACCAGGCGGTCGCCGGGGTTGTTCGTCACCGTCACAGCCTAGTGCGGGCCGTCGCCGCCGGGACGGAAGAACCAGTCCTGATCATGAGTGTCGCTCTGCGGTGGGGCGAAGGGCTCGAACGGCTGGTCGGCCGGAACCACGGGGTGCAGGCGCCGCCATGCCACCGCAATTCCGGCGGCGAGGATGACCGCGAGGAGCCCCCAGGCGGCCAGGGTGCTGCCGGTAGAACCACTGGTGGTGGAGCCGGGCATCGTGTAGATGTACGAGACCTTGCCGGCTGCCCCTTCGGGCGCCCCGTACGGAAGTGCGTCCGCGGCCCGGGCTTCACTGGCTGCGAGGTATGCCCGGGCGAAGGCGGGGTCCTTGGACGCTTTGATGACGCCGGCCAGGATCGCTGAGGTGCCTTGTGCCTGCAACTGGTCGGCGCCCTGCGCCAATGCGTCCGCGCCCTGCGCCGCGCTGTCGACACCCTGGTCGATCTGCCCCAGGGCTTCGCCCACGGCGGCCGTTCCCGCCGCCTGCTGCCGGGTACCGTCCGCCAGCGTGCCGGATCCATCGGCCAGGTCGGCGCTGCCGTCGGCCAGGTCGCTGGCGCCGTCGGCCAAATCGCTGCTGCCGGTCGCCAGATCATCAAGACCCTCCGTGAGATCCTGCGTCCCAGTCGACAACTCATCAGCGCCGCCTGCGGACTGCGCCGCACCGTTGGACAGTGAGACCAGCCCGTCAATGGTGGCGGTCAGGCCATCGGTCAGAGCAGCCAGACCTTCGTAGACCCCCGGCGCATCGGTGCTGCCGCTGACCAGGGCCACGGAGATCTGGGTGAGTGCCGTATCCAGTGCGCCCAGCGCCGCGGTGATCCCCTGCAGTGCCAGGGCGATGGCCCGCACTGCCAGGGCCTGCGCGCCCACTCTCAGCGCCTGCCGGCCCACGCCGACGCCCACATCGGTGGCGCTCTGTCGGGCCTGGTCGGCCTCGTCAGCAGCCTGTTGGAGATCCGCGCACTGGGCAGGGCTGAGGACCACCGTGTCCACGCATGCTTGCTGGTACAGCGCCGCGGTCCGGGCGGCGGCGGCACCGGCCAGGGCCGACGCCTGCGCACTGTCCGCCGCCAGTTGCGTGAGTTCTGCGGCGATGTCTTTGAGGTTCGCGTGCACCCGGTCGGCCCCGGCATAGCTGATCCCGCTGATCCTCTGCACGGCCAGGACGGCCTCGATCAGGGTGCTCGCCTGGGTGGGTGGGAACGGGCCGGCGCCGTCCTGCGGGGTTCCGATGACATCGCGCAGTCGCAACACGGCCTGGGCGAGTTGGTCGGAACTGTCACGGGCGGAGGGCAGCGCAGACGGTTCGAGCAGCTTCTGCAGACCGTCGTACAGATCCAGCAGCCCGTCGCTGAGCTGCTCGGCCCCGTCCTGCAGCGACCGGGCGCCGTCGTAGGCGGACTTCGCGCCCTTGGCGGCGTCGCGCTGCCCCTTCGCCAACTTCTTCGCGCCCTTGGCGGCGTCGCGCTGCCCCGTGGCCAGCGCGTCGGCACCCTCGGCCAGCTTGCGGGATCCGGGTACCAGTGTCTGGTCCACCTGCTGGGTCAGCGTGGACGTGCCCCTGCCCAGTTGCTTCAGACCCGAACCGAGCTCCCCGGCACCGACGGCCAGTGCGACCGCCGACTGGTCCAGTTCGGTGAGGCCATCGGCGAGATCGGCGTTGCCGTCCACACTGGCCGACAGTAGATCGCTGCTGAACCCGAGCAGCGGATCCTGACCGGAACGGACGGGCATCACCTGCATGTTCAGGGCGGGCACGGCCAGCGGCTCGCCACTCACCAGCAGTTGCGCGGACTGCTGGTAGTCGCCCATGGGCGGGTAGAGCACCAGGTTCCACAGAAGGCGGGTGCGGCCGTCCTCGGTGGTGCTGCGCACCGCCTTCGGCGCCTGCAGCAGCGTCAGCCCGGCGGGCAGGGTGACCATCAGCGTGCCGACGAACGGGGCGAACACCGGCTCGCGGGTCACGGTCCACCGGCCGCCGGCGTCGCGGTAACGGATCGTCTTCTGTTCCGCCGAGGTGTTGGTCACCGTGTAGGTGATGCGCATCTGCCCGGATGTGGACTCCACACTGTCCGGCGCCAGTACGTCCGGGCCCTGGCGATACTCCGCGTGCAGTGCCACCGGCAGCGGCTTGTCGAACGTGGCACGGGTGGTCACCGACGTCTGACCCGGTCCGCCGATGTCCACCACTACCGCGTCCCCGTCAGTCGGCACCGTCCCGCGGCGGTCGACGTACACCACGTCGGTGATCGAGGAGGGGTCGCGCACCGGCCCCGCGGGGTAGTCGCGGGCCACGAGTCGGCTGTAAAGGGTCGCATCCTGCGGCAGGCCGGAGGCGTCGACCTGTGCCACCACGAGTTCCTCGTTGACCAGTGGGGGCTCGGGGTCCGCCGCCATGGCCGGCAGTCCCCCGACGGCGAGCGCCATCCCGGCGGCTGCGAGAGCCGTCAGGTGTGCTCGCATCAGGGTCTCCCGACTCGCAGCGGTTGGTCTTCGGCCGTGGGCTCCATGGTGTCCCCCCGGTCGGGGAAAAGGTTGGCAAACACGCTGATGATCAAGATCGTCACCAGCGCGGGCAGCAACGTGGCACCGAACAGGACCTGCAGCGCGGCGTCGGTGCCGGTCAGCACAAGGCTTACCGCCAGCGCGACCGCGCCCAGCACCAAGGGCAGTGCCATGGTGCGGCTCACCACGAGCACGGCCAGCAGAGCGGTAGCGACGATCGCCCACGCCGTCATCGGGGCCGACGGGGCCTGCGCCGGTGGGACCAGGGCGACGATGATGGACGACACGAGCAGTGCCAGCAGCGCTCCGAGTCCATAGCCGGCGGCACGTGACAGGCGGCCTCCGCCGAGGCTTGCGGGCAGGAGCCCGAGCACGGCTCCCAGCACCGCGCTGATGGCCACCGACGTGGATGCGGGCTCGGGGATGAAGGCCAGGCGCGAGATGAGCACCCATGCCAGGGTGACCCCCACGATGGCGCCGATGACCGGCGCGGGGCGGTAGACGGCCAGGGGTCCCGGCGTGCCGGGCCGGTCACTCGTGGCGGCCGCTGCGTCCAGTGCCCGCGGATCGCCCTCGACGTGCAGGTGCGGGAGCAACTGGTCCAGCCACCCCGGCAACCACCATGTGCCCTTCTGCGCGAGAACCATGATCGCCGGCACCAGCAGGCAACGCACGATGGTCGCGTCCACGGCCACGGCGGTGGCGAGACCGACGCCGAACATCTTCACGATGGCGTTGTCGGACAACAGGAAACTGCCGAAGACGACGACCATGATCGCCGCCGCGGCCGTGACCAGGTGGCCGGTGTCCGCCAGACCGCGGCGCACCGCCGAGGTCATGTCGCCGGTTCGCTCCCAGTGCTCACGGAACGCAGTGAGTAGGAAGACCTCGTAGTCCATGGACAGTCCGAAGAGGACCGCGAACATCATCATGGGCACGTACGACTCGATGGGGACCGGGCCGTCGAGTCCGATGAGTTGGGCGCCCCACCCCCACTGGAACACGACGGTCACCACCCCGTATGCCGCGGCGATGGACAGCAAGTTCATCACGGCGGCCTTGAAAGGGATCAGCAGGGACCGGTAGGCCACTGTCAGCAGCAGGAAGGACAGCAGAACCACGCCGGCGATGAAGTAGGGCGTACGGGCGGCGATGATCTCGGAGAAGTCGGTGACGGCCGCCGTTACGCCACCCACATGTGCGCCCATCCCGCCGCCCGCGACTGCCGCCGGGAGTACCTGGTCGCGCAGTTCGTGCACCAACTCCTCAGTGCGCGGGTCCGCCGGACCCCACTGCGGGGCCACGCGGACCACCGCCACCCCGCCGTCGGGACTGACGATCGGAGCGTCAGCCGATGCCACCCCGGGGGCCGCCGCCAGTTCGTCCTGCAGTCGCTGCAGCCGGGGGTCCAGCGTGCGCGGATCGGTGCCCGGTTCGGCGTCGGCGTCGTCGGGCGCCTGCGCGATGGCGTACATCTGCGTGACGACGGCCAGCGGACCGTTCTGGCCGGGCCCGAAACCATCCGCGATGAGGTCATAGGCCTGCCGTGCGGACGTCTCCTCCGGCAGGATGCCGTTGTCGCTGTGCCCCAGGGTGAGGGTCGCGGTGGGGGCGGCCATGACCAGCAGCAGCGCCGACGAGGCGATCGCGAAGGTCCAGGGGCGGCTCGTGACGGTGTCCGCCAAACGCCCCCAACCGGTTCGGTCGAGGTCGTCATCGGTGTGCGTGTGCAGCCCCTTCTTGGGCATCACGCGGTACTGCATGACGCCGAGGATCGCCGGCACCAGTGTGATGGAAGCCGCCACGGCGATCGCCACCACGATGGCCGCTGCGTAGCCGAGCCAGGCCAGGAACGAGATGCCGGTGAGCACCAGTCCGCACACCGCGGCGATGAGGGTGCTGCCCGCGAACACCATGCCCGCGCCGGCGGTCCCGGAGGTGCGCCCGACAGCGTCAGTCACCTCGAAGCCCTGATGCAGCAGGATGCGGTGGCGCGTGAGCAGGAACAGGGCGTAGTCGATACCGACCCCCAGCCCCAGCATCGTGCCCAGGGTCGGCGCCACGTCGGGGATGAACACGAGGCGGCTGAGCAGCCCCACGACCGCCAGGCCCAGCCCGACGCTGAACAGGGCGCTGGCCAGCGGCACGAACGTGGCGCCCCATCGGCGCAGGGTGAGGAAGAGGATGAAGACCGCCGAGACCAGCCCGAGGGCCTCGCTGAGGTGGGTGTCGGGCTGGGCCAGTTGACGGCCCAGGAAACCGCCGATGGTCACCGTGACGTCCGGACCTGCCGCCGTCTGGGCGGTGGTGAGCACGTCCTGCGCGACACCGGTGTCAGTCGCGAAGCGCTCGTTGATGAGCACGGAGATGATCGCCGTGTGTCCGTCGTCGCTGAGCAGATCCGCGCGCTGCTCGGGCCCCGTCACGGACGTGACCTGTGGGATCTTGCGCACGTCCCGGACGACCCGCTCGACCGTGCGATCGTCCAGGGCCCCGAGATCGCGGGCCGGGTCGTACACCACGATCGGGGTCGCCTCCGCCGACGACCCCGGGAAGGCGCGGTTGAGCAGGTCCTGTGCTACGGAGGAGTCTGTGCCCTTCAGGACGAAGGAATCGGCAGACTCCCCGCCGAAGAGGCGGTTGGCGCCCATGATCACCAGCGCCACCACCAGCCAGACGCCGATGACCCGCCAGCCCCGCTCGGCGCTGCGTCGTCCGAGCCGGTAGAGGAATCCGGTCATGATCGACCGGCGGTTGCCGACACGGGGCAACGATAGTGAGCCCGGGCCGGGGTTGCCGGGTCGCGGTGGCTGCGGGGACCGCGCGTGCCATGCTGCAGGGGGAGGGTAGCCATGGAATTGACATGTTTCGACGTGACCGTCGAGGAGAAGGTCGCCCACGTGCGGTTGAACCGCCCGGAGGCCATGAACACGATGATCCCGGCCTTCTGGTCGGAGCTTCCGGTGCTGATCGGGCACCTCGGTGACCGCGGTGATGTGCGCGCCGTCGTGATCAGCTCCACCGGAAAGCACTTCAGTGCCGGCATGGATCTTTCGGTCTTCACATCCAGCGGACTGTCGATGGATGGTGAGCCAGGTCGTCGCAACGCCACGTTCCTGCTGCTCGTCAAGCGGCTCCAGGAGAGTTTCACTGCGCTTGAGCGGGTGCGTGTGCCGGTGCTGGCGGCTGTGCACGGTGGTGTCATCGGCGGGGCTGTCGACATGGTGTGTGCGGCTGACATGCGTTATGCCAGTGCCGACGCGTACTTCGTCGTCCAGGAGACCAACATCGGCATGACCGCGGATGTGGGAACACTGCAGCGACTGCCGAAACTCATCCCCGACGGCGTCGCCCGGGAGCTGGTCTACACCGGCCGGCGGCTGACCGCCCAGCGCGCATACGAGGTCGGCCTGGTCAACCAGGTCTTCGACGACCACGAGTCCTTGGTGCAAGGCACGCTGGACATCGCCGCGGAGATCGCCACCAAGAGCCCCCTGACGTTGTGGGGTGCCAAGGAGGCATTGGTGTACGCCCGCGACCATGGGGTGGCGGATTCGCTGCACCAGATCGCCCTGTGGCAGACCGGAGCGTTCCAGCCCGCGGACATGATGGAATCGTTCGCGGCCAAGGGTGAGAAGCGCTCGCCGTCCTACGAGGACCTGCCGCCGGCACCCTCCGGCATCTGAGGCTGGACGCGGCGGCCCTGCCGCGAGAGGATCGCGGCGTGGACATCGCAGTGCTGGGAACCGGTTCGGTGGGTACGAGGCTGGCGGCGGGGTTCGCCGCCGCGGGTCACGATGTGCACCTGGGGACCCGCGATCCGGACTCCACCCTGGCGCGACCCGAACCCGATCTGCGGGCCTGGTTGCAGCAGCATCAGGGGGTGCGGCTCGGGACCTTCGCGCAGGCCGCTGGGTCTTCAGAGGTGGTGGTCAACGCCACCGCCGGGGAGTCCAGCCTGCAGGCCCTGCAGGCCGCGGGCGCCGACAACCTGGCGGGCAAGGTGCTCATCGACGTCGCCAACCCGTTGGACTTCTCCGAGGGATTCCCGCCCCGCCTGTTCGTGCAGGGCACGGACTCGCTGGGCGAGCAGATCCAGCGGGCCTTCCCCGCGGCGCGGGTCGTGAAGACCTGGAACACGATGAACGCCGGGCTCATGCTCGCCCCGGACCGGCTCGACGCCCCGACCGCCGTGTTCCTCTCCGGCGACGACATGCGAGCCAAGGAACAGGTACGGGATCTGCAGGTCTCGTTCGGCTGGCGGCAGATCATCGACCTCGGCGGGATCGAGACGGCGCGGGCCGCCGAGATGCTGCTGCCCATGTGGCTGCGCTTGCTCGGTGCCGTGGGGAGCGCGGATTTCAACTGGGCGATCGTGGGTCCGCGCGGCAGTGCGCCGTTGGGCTCCCAGGCATGAGAACCGCCATGGCCGCCCTCGGTGCTGCCGCCGTGTTCGCCGTCGCTGGCTGCTCCTCCTCATCGCCAAGCCCCACACCGAGCGCGTCCGCCTCACCGGAGGCCAGCATGATCGGACCCATCATCGTCGAGCCGTCACAGACCGACGTCGAGGCCACTGTGGGGCGCTACATCTCGTTCAACGTCGAGGACCCGGGCCGTTGGCAGATCAGCAGTTCGGACGAGTCGGTCGTCTCTGTCGAGGCCGGCGGGGAGCGGGACGGAGCGACCTTCAACCCCGGCGGCCAGGCGCTCGAGACGGGGAGGCCACCGTCACCCTCACGGACTCGAAGGCGGCGATGCTTTGGAGTTCACTGTCACCGTCACGGAGTAGGCGGGTGCTCGCTGACTGGTCGCCGAACCGCGCACGCGCGGTACTTGGCGCGTGAGAGCCGCAGAGGGGGGTGCCGGGGATCCGGCGGCGCGGCTGCGCGCGACGCTGGACAGTCTGCTCGACCCCCATGTGGTGCTCACCGCCGTTCGTGACGGGAACGGCGAGATCGTCGACTTCGAATACACCGATGCGAACGCTGCCGCCTGCGACTACAACGGGCTCAGTTACGACGAACTGATGGGTACCCATCTGCTGGAGTTCCTGCCCAATCACCGTTCCACCGGCATGTTCGACCGCTACAAGCACCTCATCGAGACCGGCGAACCACTGGTGATCGACGACTTCGTGTACCCGCTCGAACGGCGCGGTGGCCAGGAGGTCCACTTCGACATCCGGGGTGTGGCGCTCGGGGACAGCATCGTGTACTCATGGCGCGACATCACCGACCGCCACGAGCAGATGAAGGCCTTGCGGGAGGCGGAACGCGAATACCGCAGCCTCGCCGAAGCCACCACAGATCTGGCGTACCGCACCGACGCCCAACGACGGATCGTGTGGGTCTCGCCCAGCGTCACCCGGGTTCTCGGGTGGGACCCGGACGACATGCTGGGCCGAACCATTCAGACCTTCATCCCTCCCGAGGAGATGGCGAGTCATCGTGACAACTGGGACAGCGCCTACAGCGGCGACTGGGTTCCCGACGGCCCCCAGTCGCGGGTCTTCCCGGTGCTGACGAAGTCCGGTGACACATTGCCGATGACGACCGTGGTCACCCGCGACATGGACGACGACGGGCAGTGGACCGGCGGGTTGCTCATCGGGCTGCGTGACGTCACCGACGTCCTGCGTGAGCAGGAGGCCGCCGAACGCGAGCGCGAGAAGGCCGAGCGGCTGCAGTTGTCCATGGATCGGGCCGCCGTGGGCCTGGCCATCTCCGGCCTGGACGGCGGCTTCGAGTATGTCAATCCGGCGCTGTGCCGGATGCTGGGCTACCGGCAGGAGGAACTCGCCTCGATGTCCTTCAGTGACATCACCCACCCGGAGGATGTCGATGCCAGCCAGGCCATGATGGGTCGCCTGCTCAGCAACGAGGTCGACGAGTTGACCATGCGCAAGCGGTATCTCACCGCCACCGGGGAGACGATCTGGGTGGACCTCGCCGTGGGCGTCGCGAGACGGCGGGACGGCGCGCTCGACCACTTCGTGGCCCAGGTCGTGGATGTGACTGCAGAGGTCGAGTACGCCGAGGCCCTCGAGACGACCGTGCGCAGGTTCCGCGAACTCGCGGAGAACGCCTCGGACATCGTCTACGAGATGGACGCCGACTGGCGCATCCGCTGGATCTCGCCGTCGGTGCAGAACGTGCTGGGCTGGGATCCTGAGACCCTGGTCGGTGCCAACGCCCCGGATATCATCGCCGGCGGCCAGGAGGAACTGCTCGCCGACTTCCAGAGGCAGTTGCGGGCCGGCTATTCGGTGAACGGCACGTCGTTGAAGTACTCGACCGCTTCGGGCCTGACACGCTGGATGTCGGCCATGATCAACCCGATCTCTGACGGAGATGACATCGCCGGGGTCATCGTCGGCCTGCGCGACGTGACCAACGAGGTCGAGGCCCGGCAGGCTCTGGCCAGGGTGCAGGAGCGCTTGCGCCTGGCGGTCGACGCGGCCCCCAACGGCATGGCCATCACGGACGACAACGGCCTGCTCGTCGATGTCAACCGCCAGTTCTGCCGATTGCTGGACTCCTCAGAGCAGGAGGTTGTGGGCCTGCCCCTCGAACAGGTGCTGACTGTTGCGGGGGCCGGGACCTGCGCCGGGGATCGCGTGCTGCACGAGCACCGGCGGTTGGTGGGCGACACCGTGGAGTGGATCGAACACGAGGTCGCGGAGGTTCCCGATGAGGGTGGCAGCAGCGGCTACCTGGTGCACTTGTTCTCCAACGCGACGCGGGAACACCGGGTACGCGAGGAGTTGCGGCACCTGGCCACGCACGACGTCCTCACCGGCGTGGCCAACCGGCGCTGGTTCGCAGACCGATTGCAGCACGTCGGCGACGCCGACGATCGCGGGACAATCGCGATCGTGTTCTGTGACGTCGACCGGCTGAAGGAGGTCAACGACACGCTCGGGCACGCGGCCGGCGATGCGGTTCTCACCGCGGTCGCCGAACGGCTCGCGAGTGCCATCCGCGCCAGCGATGACATCGGGCGGCTCGGTGGTGACGAGTTCGTCGTCCTGCTCGAGGGCGTGGCGTCCGCCGCGGATCTGCAGGCGATCGCCGAGAAGATCCGGCGTCAGGTCGAGGGTGATGTGAGCTTCCAGGGCCGGTCGATCCGGGTGTCGACCAGCGTCGGCGCCACCTTCGTGCGGCCCGGGGAGGATCCGGACGCGGCGCTGCAACGGGCGGACGCGGCGCTGCTACTGGCGAAGTCGCAGGGCCGCAACCAGGCGGTCGTCACGGGTTGACGGGGTGGTGCCCCTGTGTGGGCGCGGGATGCGGCACGATAGGGGGCACCGCGACTCGATGGGAAAACCAATGCGCCGATCCTTGCTGCTGTCCGCCGCCCTGCCCGCCGTCGCCGCACTGGCCCTCGCCGGATGCGCCAGTGAGGCCGACACGACCGCTGGCAGTTCGTCGCCGAGTCCGAGCACGAGCGCCGACTGCTCGCCGGAGACGCTGCAGACACTGACGCCGGGCACCCTGACGGTGGCGACCGATTCCCCGGCTTACCCCCCGTACTTCGAGGACAACGACCCGAGCAACGGCGAAGGATTCGAGTCGGCGGTCGCCTACGCCGTGGCCGAGCAGCTCGGTTTCAGCCAGGACCAGGTGACCTGGATCACCGAGCCCTTCAACAAGTCGTATGCCCCGGGGGCCAAGGACTTCGACTTCGACATCAACCAGATCTCGATCACCCCCAAGCGGCAGAAGGCCGTGGACTTCTCCGAGGGCTACTACACCGTCAACCAGGCCGTGGTGGCCCTCGAGGACTCACCCATCGCCAATGCGACCACTCTGGCCGAACTGCAGAGCGCCAGACTCGGCGCGCAGGTGGGGACCACCAGCCTGGACTTCATCACCGAGCAGATCCAGCCCACCCAGGAGCCGATGGTCTACAACGACACCAACGACGCCAAGAGCGCCCTGGAGAACGGGCAGATCGACGCGATCGTGGTTGACCTGCCCACCGCCTACTACGTGACGGCGGCGGAGTTCGACAACGCCAAGATCGTCGGTCAGTTCGCCGCTCAGGAGGGGGGTGAGGAGTTCGGCCTGCTGATGGCCAAGGGCAGCCCCTTGGTGCAGTGCGTGAACCAGGCTCTCACCTCGCTGAAGGACTCCGGGCAGTTGCAGGAGATCCAGGACACCTGGCTGGTGGGTGAGGACGCCCCGTACTTCACCGAGTGATGCATGACCACGCCGGCTGAGGCGCCGCTGGAGGCGCCGGGTATCCCCTACGTCGACCCGCATCGGCGGCAACTGTCCCGCAGGAGGGCGCGTCGCGACGGGATCGTGGCCAGCCTGTCCACTGTCGTCGCATTCGCCGTCCTGGCCTACCTGGTCACGTCCTCGCCCGGCTGGCCGAAGGTCCAGGAGACCTTCTTCAACCTCGACGAGGCCCTCGCCGCGTGGCCGTCGCTGGTGAAGGCCTTCGCGCTCAACATCAAGATCTTCCTGGTGGCGGAGTTCTTCATCCTGATCCTCTCGCTGCTGATCGCTCTGGGTCGGGGGTTGCGGGCGCCGGTCGCGCTCCCGGTGCGCATCCTCTGCACGATGTATGTGGACTTCTTCCGGGGTGTGCCCACGATCCTGGTGATCCTGCTGCTGGGTTTCGGGGTGCCGGCATTGCAGCTCAAGGGGGTCACCAATTCTCCTGTCGTGTGGGGCACGGTGGCGCTGATCCTCAGTTACACCGCCTACGTGGCCGAGGTGTACCGGGCGGGTATCGAGTCCATCCACCCGTCGCAGCGCGCTGCGGCGCGATCGCTGGGCCTGTCATCGATGCAGACCACGCGGTACGTCGTACTGCCGCAGGCCGTCCGCCGGGTCACCCCGCCGTTGCTCAACGACTTCATCGCACTGCAGAAGGAGACGGCACTGGTCTCCCTGCTCGGACCCATCGAGGTCCTCCGCGCGGCGCAGATCAGTGCCTCCTCGAATTTCAACTACACCGCATACGTGGTGGCGGCACTGTTCTTCGTCGCCATCACGCTGCCGCTGACCCGGTTCACGGACTGGCTGCAGCGCAAGGACACCCGTCGGCGGATGGCGGGTGCGGTGTGAGTTTCGTCGACGTCGCCGGTGTGCACAAGGCCTTCGGCGAGCTCGCCGTGCTCAAGGGGATCGACCTTGCGGTGGACCTGCATGATGTTGTGGTCCTCATCGGCGCGTCGGGTTCGGGCAAGTCGACCCTGTTGCGCTGCATCAACGGCCTGGAGACCGTCGATGCCGGGCAGATCCACGTGGGTGACCTCGACGTCACCGGCCCGGGCGTCGACGTGGACGCGGTGCGACAGCGGGTGGGCTTCGTCTTCCAGCAGTTCAACCTGTTCCCGCACATGTCCGTGCTGCAGAACGTGACGCTGGCTCCGCGCAAGGTGCTGGGACAGTCTGCCGCGACGGCGGAGGCCGCGGCCATGGAGTTGCTCCAGCGGTTCGGACTCGCCGAGAAGGCCAAGGACTTCCCCGACCGGCTCTCCGGCGGTCAGCAGCAGCGCGTCGCGATCGTCCGGGCGCTGGCGATGAAGCCCGAGGTGATGCTCTTCGACGAGGTCACGTCCGCGCTCGACCCCCTTCTCGTCGCCGAGGTGCTGGACGTGATCCGGGAACTGAAGGCCGAAGGCATGACCATCGTGATGGCGACCCACGAGATGGGATTCGCACGCGAGGTCGCTGACCGGGTCTGTTTCCTCGACAGCGGAAAAGTACTCGAATCCGGTTCCCCCGATGATCTGTTCCTGTCCCCGCAGCACGAGGCCACGCAACTGTTCCTGGCCCGGGTGGCCCGCGCCGACCGCGGACTGTGAGCCAGCGGCTCAGGCGGCCAGGAAGCGCTTCCGGTACGCCTGGACCGCCGCCCCCAGCGTGGGGTACATGTTGTCGTCGCCCACGATCTGCGCCACCCCGTGGTCGCGCATGGGGATGAGAACGTCGTTCTTGACGCGTGCGAGCCACAACTCGATCCCGTCGGTCGTCAGGGTGTCGTGCAGTTCCTGCAGTACGTTCAGGGCCGTGGTGTCGAGCTCGACGTTGGCCTCCATGTTGAGGATGACGACCTTCGTGCCGGGCTCCAGGGCGCCGGTCACCTTGTAGAAGAAGTCGTACGCGTTCATGAAGAACAAGGGGGCGTCGTAGCGGAACGCGACCATACCGGGAACGGTGATCGTGGAGTCGTGATCGTCCACGTCGTGCATGCCGGGGTAGTTCGGGACGAACCCCAGCACTCCGTCGTGCGGCCGCGCCAGGCGGGCCATGAACTCCGTGATGGACAGGGCGATCGCGATGATGACGCCAGGCAGGATGCCGAACAGCACGACGGACACCGCGCAGGCGGCGGCGATGGCGAACTCAGATGCCCGGAAGCGCAGCAGTGCCGCCCACTCCGCCGGGCGGACCAGGGTGAGGGCGGCGTAGACGATGACGCCGGCCAGTGCCGCGACGGGCACTTCTGCGATCACGCCCGGGATGAGCAGTGGCCCGGCGATGATGACCGCGATGACGATCACCGAGTAGAACCGGGTGGTGGATCCGGAAGCGAACGCCAGTGCCGTGCGTGACGATGAGGCGGACATGGGGTAGCCACCGACTGCGCCGGTCGCGAGTTGGGCCGCAGCCAGGGCCCGCATCTCCGTGGCGGAGTCCGGCCGGGTCTTGCCGGCGAAGGCGCGGGACGTGATCATGACGTCGGTGAAGGACACCACCGCGATGCTCAGCGCCGGGACCAGCAACGCGGCGACCACCTCCAGGGAGATCCCGGAGAGGTCGAGGACGGGCAGTTCCAGGCTGACCGGGCCGACCTTCGGGATGTCCATGAAGGCGCCGATGATGGTCGCGACGATCAGCCCGATGAGCGGTCCCGGGATGCGGGGGGAGAGCCTGTTGATGGCGAAGGCCAGTATCACCACGACGGCCGCCACACCCACCGTCTGCCAGTCGGGCGTCTGCCACGACGAGTTCCACAGCCCCGAGATGGAGTCGCTGTTCAAGTCGTAGTTCACGATCTTCGGCAACTGCGACATGATCATGAGCACGGCGACGCCGGTGAGGTATCCGGTCAGGATCGGGTAGGACAGCAGGTCCGCCAGGAAGGAGGCTTTGACCAGCCAGCCGATACCCAGGATGATCCCGACCAGCGCCGAGGTCACGGCAAGAGCGGTCGTCCAGGGCAGTCCGTACGCGGCCGCCACCGGGGTGACCGCGGCTGCGGCCATCAGCGCAACCGCCGACTCCGGTCCCAGGGACATGTACGGATTGCGGCCCAGCAGCATGTATGCGATCAGGGGCACCGCGGCGATAGTCAGGCTCACCGACGGGGAGACCCCCGCCAGGGAGCCGTACGCCATGGCCTGCGGGATGAGGTAGGCACCGACGGACACACCGGCCACGACGTTGCGCACCGAAAGCATCTTCGGCCGTGCCGGCTTGGTGCCCGCCTGCGTGTTGGTCACTGACGTACCCTAGCCGTTCACCGGCAAGACATGTTCCGTTCGCCTGCCTTGTCCTGCGCCACCCGCGTGCCGATGAACGGGGTGTGACCATCAACCGATGGGTGGGCCCGCTGCTGGCGGTCGACTCGGGGGACCCCGACTACGACCGGCGGGCGCGCACGCTCAACGCCATCGTGCTGGTCGCCATGCCCTCGGCGGTGATCACAGCGATCGTTGTGCTGCCGTTCCCCAATGGCCTGGTGAGCGCGGCGGTCCTGCTCCTGGCAGCACTGCTGCTCCCGGGCATCCTCTGGTTGTCCCGGCGTGGCCAGCTGGATCTGGCCGTTGTGTCCTTCGCCGTCGGCGTGTGGTTGGTGACCGTGGGACAGCCGGTGCTGACCGGAGACCTGAGTACGAACCCGATCATCGTGCCCATGGCGGCGATGATGCTGCTGTACGTGATGCCACCGCATCACTGGTGGTGGCTCGTCGTCTGGGTACTCGGCGCGCTCCTCACCTTGTACGTCGGGACCAACGACACCGACACCGTGATGCAGACGCGATTCTCATGGCTGCTGAACGCGGCCATCGCCTGCGCGGTGTCGGTGGCCGTCGTGGCCTATGGGGCCCGCCAACTGGCCGACTCGGTGCGCAAGGAGCGGAAGCTGTCGCGGGAGTTGAGCGCCCGCGAGGCCACTCTGCTGCGCCTGGAGGAACTGGCCAACACCGACCCGCTGACCGGCTTCCTCAACCGACGGTCGCTGGAGAGCAGATACCGCACCGTGCCGGCCGGCTCGGCCATCGCCCTGGTCGACCTTGACCACTTCAAAGGAGTCAACGATGACTTCTCACATGCGGTGGGGGACCGGCTGCTGGCCGATTTCGCAGGGCTGCTGGCGGACTGTGCGCGGCCGGACGACCTGCTGTACCGGATCGGCGGTGACGAGTTCCTGGTGTTGCGGGCCCGCAGCACGGCCGCAGGGTTGGGTACCTGGCTGCACGAGGTGCGGGAGCGCGGACGCCACGGATCGTGGGCACAACTGCCCCCCGGGGCTGCTGTCACGTTCAGCGGCGGCGTAGTGGCCGTCGATCACGGCAAACTCGACGCCACCATCGGCCGGGTCGACCGCGCCATGTACGCGGCCAAGGAGGCCGGCCGCGACACGATCGTGGTGATCGACTGAGCTACTTCAGCCGCACTGCCGCGGCGTAGAAGTAGTGGTCGGACTGCCACTTGGGCTGCTTGTTCTGCATCAGTTTCCTGCCCTCGATGCGCGTCCACACGGCCTTGGCTTTGCGGGTGAGCACGAGGTCGATGCGGGTGGGGATCACCGGGTCGCCAGAATCCAGACGCTTGCTGCTCTTCAGCGTGCCAGTCTGGCAGCAGGTCGCGCCGACGGCCTTCCCGAACTTCCCACCCGCCTGCTTCCAGGAGTCCTTGAAGTAGCTCTTGGTCAGGTTCCGGTACGTCGGGCTGTAGTAGCCGTTGGCATCCGAGTTGAAATCCCCGGCCACAACGACCCGGCCCTCGGTCTCCTTCGCCTTCTGCTTGGCGATCGTCAGCAACTGCCGGCCTTGCGCGACCTGGACCTTCGACGGCCAGTTCTTGGGGCCGTACTTGTTCTTCTTGCCCTTGCCGTCCTGCGACTCGACCTCAAGGTGGGCGGTCATCACAGTGACCGCCTTGCCGCGGTACGTGAAGGCGGCCGACGCCCAGCCGCGCTTGAAGGACAGTTCCGAGCCGGCAACCTCGAAGGTGGTCTGCTTCGTGAAGTTGCCGTGGTCGCTGGTGCCGGTGAACTGCAGGTCGGTGCTGGCGGTGTTGTACAGGATCGCGTCGCGGTCCTTGAGCCGGACCTGGCAGCGCAGGGCCGCCTCGATCGGGAACAGTTGGTCGCAGCCGGGCTTCTTGGCGTTGTAGTAGGGGATGCCGACCGTGTCGGAGTAGCCGATGTCGGCATTGGGGGAGAGGCTCGCCAGCTGGAAGTCCATGCCCTCGTTGGCCAGGGCGTCCTGCAGGATCGGCAGGTAGTCGTAACTGGGCAGCGTCGCGCCACTGGAACTGCTGGTCACCCACTCCGTCAGCTCGTTGAGGGTGATGACGTCCGGGTTCTGCTTCTTGACGGTCTTGGCGATCCACTGGGCACGCAGCGGGAAGTCGGTCTTGACAGCCGTGTCGTAGACCTTCGCGGCGGCCGGCAGGAACTCCACGATGTTGGCGGCGGAGTTGATGGCCTCGCTGAGGGACCCACCGAGGTAGAGGTTCAGCGTCATCACGTTCAGTGCGTCGTCGGGCGCCGGCTTCGCCGTCGCGGGGGCGGCAGCAAGCGCCCCGGCACCGAGCAGAGCCGCGACGGACACAGAAGCGGCCAGAGTACGGGTCGTTTTCACGGGAAGGGCTCCTCGGATGGGGGTCTGCCTCAAGATACGCAGCCGTCACTGCCGTTGTCGAGCCTGGGGTGGTCGGGCTGCCCCAACAGGGGATCGGCGCGCCACGGCTCGTGAGCAGCAACTGCACGTACCCCGCAGAAACCCGCGTTGGGTGGGGGTCGTGCAGTAGGTTGACGCTCGTCGCGCGGTGAACGTCAACCAACTGTATGGGCGTCAACCAACTGCATGGGCGTCAACCAACTGCATGGGCGTCAACGAACTGCCGGCCCACTCACCCAGTGCCGCGTCAGCCCTTCAAGTACGGGGTGATGTCCTGTAGCACCCGGCCATCTTCAATCGTGGACGGCACCGCTTCCTCCCGGCCGTCGGCGATCCCACGCATCGTGCGGCGCAGGATCTTGCCGGAGCGGGTCTTCGGCAGTCCGGGCACGACCACGACCTCCTTCATCGCGGCCACCGGCCCGACCAGTTCGCGTACCGTCGACACGATCTGCTTGCTCAGTTCGCCCGGATCGATGTCCGCCCCGGACTTGAGCACGACGAAGGCGCGGGGGGTCTGGCCCTTCATCGCGTCGTGCACACCGATGACCGCGCACTCGGCGACGTCCGGGTGGGTCGCGATCGCCGCCTCGATGACGCCGGTCGACAGCCGGTGTCCGGCCACGTTGATGACGTCGTCCGTGCGACCCAGCACATACAGGTAGCCGTCCTCGTCGATGTAACCGCCGTCGCCGGTCGTGTAGAAACCGGGGAACGCGGCCAGGTAACCGTCGATGTAGCGCTGGTCGGCGTTCCACAGGGTCGGCAGCGTTCCGGGGGGCAAGGGCAGCCTGATGACGATGCTTCCCTCCGTACCCGCCGGCACCTCTTGGCCCTGGCCGTCGAGGATGCGCACGTCGTAACCGGGCACGGCGACCGAGGGCGAACCCTCTTTGAGCGGCAGCTGCTCCAGCCCGCGGGGGTTGGCGGCGATAGGCCAGCCGGTTTCGGTCTGCCACCAGTTGTCCACCACCGGGATGCCCAGGGTCGCAGTGGACCACTGATAGGTGTCAGGGTCCAGGCGTTCCCCGGCCAGGAAGAGTGTCTGCAGACTCGAAATGTCGTGGCCGGCGATCAGCGCGCCTTCGGGGTCCTCCTTGCGGATCGCCCGGATCGCGGTGGGCGCGGTGAACAGCGCCTTCACGCCGTACTTGGCGATCACTCTCCAGAAGGCCGCCGGGTCAGGGGTGCCCACCGGCTTGCCCTCGTAGACGACGGTGGCCGCACCGACGAGCAGCGGCGCGTACACGATGTACGAATGACCGACGACCCAGCCGACGTCCGAGGCCGCCCACCAGGTGTCGCCCGGACCGATGTCATAGATGTTGGCCATCGACCAAGCCAGGGCCACCGCATGCCCGCCGTTGTCGCGGACCACGCCCTTCGGACGGCCGGTCGTCCCCGACGTGTAGAGGATGTACAGCGGATCAGTGGCACGCACATCCGTGCATGCGACAGGGGTGGCCTGAGCGACCAGCTCGTGCCAGTCGTAGTCCCTCCCGCCCATCTCCGCGGCCAGTTGCGGGCGCTGCAGAATCACGCACGCCTCCGGGGAGTGGGAGGCCTGCGCGAGCGCGTCGTCCAGCAGTGGCTTGTATGCGACGACGCGGCTGGGTTCGATGCCGCAGGAAGCCGAAAGGATGACCTTGGGTTCGGCGTCGTCGATGCGCGCGGCGAGCTCGTGGGCGGCGAACCCGCCGAAGACCACCGAGTGCACGGCCCCGATGCGCGCACACGCCAGCATGGCGATGACTGCCTCCGGCACCATCGGCATGGACAGCACGACCCTGTCCCCGGCGCCGACTCCCAGGTCGGTGAGAACGCCGGCGAATGTGCTGACCTCGTCGAGCAACTGCGCGTAGGTCAGCGTCTTGGCGCTGGCGGTGACCGGACTGACGTAGTGCAGTGCGGGTTGATCACCCCGGCCGGCGGCCACGTGCCGGTCCACCGCGTTGTAGCAGGTGTTGAGCACGCCATCGGAGTACCAGCGGTACAGGGGTGCGGCCGAGTCGTCGCAGATGACGGTGGGCTCAGTTGTCCACTCGATCGTGGCCGCTGCCTCGCGCCAGAAGGCGTCCGGCTCGGCCAGACTGCGCTCGTACTCCTGCCTGTAGCCCATCTCTTGCTCCTCCGCGTCGACGACTCCAGGGCCAGTCTGGCCCACGGGACGCCACCGGGATAGCGGGAAAGGGGCCCGGTGTAGACGAACGGGTGGACGGGGCCGACCAATGGTGCCCGCTAGCCGGCCAGGCGCCAGGACTCGGCCGAATGCAGCATCCGCTGGACCTGCGGCAGGTCCTCGGGCAGACCGTAGTAGTCGAGCAGGAAGGCTCGCAGGGCCTGACCTGCCACCAGTCCCGGAGGCAGGCTCCGCGCGACCGGCATCGTGCGCACCATGGCCGCCTGCTGGATGAAGGCGACCGGCGTGCGGTGGTAACGACCTCCGGCCGGCTCCCCGTACTCCAACGGCAGGTGCTCGTACCCGAGGCGGGTCCACTTGTGGATGTGGTCGTCGGGCACCTCGCACATTCCCGCGAGCAGGTGCCGCCCCCGCCGCCGGCAGTCATGCTGTCCCTGAGCCAGGAAGGCCTCGGTGACGCGCCCGAGCCATCCCCGTGGGAACGTCGTGCGAACGTGCTCGTCCACGGCGAAGAAGTGGAACAGCGACACGCCACGTCGGATGTTCGTGTGCACCACGAACTCGCCCACGGGCCGGCCATCGCGCACGGCCAGCCAGATGTGAAGGACCACGTCCGGGACCGGCCAGCCGCGTGCCCGCCACTGCTCGAACTCGTCGAGCATGTGCGGGTAGTCGTCGAAGTGGCGCAGGTGGACCGCCGCCAGACCGTCGAGGGCGGCGCGCGTCTGCAGCGGTGTCAGGCTGCTTTCACCCACATCCACGAAGTCCAGTGGGACGCCGGGAACGGAGAACGTCGGCAGGGGGTTCACAGGTGCTCCTTCCTGCGCAACGCCGCCCGCAGCTGGTCGGCTTTGCCGCTGAGATCCTCGAAGAAGTCCGTGCTGGTGATCTCGCGGACCGCCTCGTCCCGTTTGCTCTGGTCGATCTCCACCCGCAGGCGTTGCACCTCTTTGGTCAGGTGCCGTTCACGAGCCGCCACCTTCTCGGCCATCACCGCGAACGACTGGCCGAGTTCGTACATCTCGTCGGGGAAGCGGGACTTCACCAGGGACCGCACGTCGAGGTCGTACTCGCCGTCCGCGATCCGGCGCGTGGCGGCGGTCAGTCTGGCCAGTGGGCGCACCAAGGTGCTCGACAGGATCAGGACGAGCAGGAGCAGTGCGACGTAGCTCCCGCCGAGCACCACGAACATGTTGCGCTGGACGTCCTTCTGAACGGTGGCGACGTACGCCAGGGAGTAGTCGATCCCGATCGCCCCCACGACCTTGCCGTCCGAGTCGAGAATCGGGCTGTACACGGACACCCACGAGCCGTACTCGTCGGTGTACGGCGGTTCATCGGTCGTGCTCGTCAGGCCCTCGGCCATGCGCTGGTACGTCTGCTGGTCCGCGACGTTGGCCACCGGTTCCTTGTACATCACCCCGAACTGCGGGGTGTAGAAGTAGCCCGACGAGACCGCGAAGTACAACTC
The DNA here is from genome assembly GCA_016703125.1 of Micrococcales bacterium. Taxonomy (NCBI): domain Bacteria; kingdom Bacillati; phylum Actinomycetota; class Actinomycetes; order Micrococcales; species Micrococcales bacterium. The sequence goes on from JADJCR010000003.1 coordinate 298,218, forward strand.
GCCATCCTCAGGGTTCAGGTAGTACGTGTACGGGTTGGCTTCCGGGACGATGTCCTTGACCGAGAACAGTTGTCGTGCCAGATCGACGTACGCCTGACTGTCGGGGTACCCGAGCCCGGCTGGATTCGACGGGTCGGGCACGGCTGGGACCGTGGCCAGCAAATCAGCGAACTGGTCTGCGTCCAGCGAGCGAGCCGCACCCACCGCCGTGTTGTTCAGCTCGGTCACGAGCCGGTCCCGGGCCTTGGTCCCCGCGTCGTGGATGACCCACACCGCGATGAACCCGAAGACGATGCTGAACGCCCCGCGAACGCACCGAGCAACTTCCACTTCATGGCCACTCGCGGCCGCCGGTCGAATGCGGGCGACGCGACTGCCCGCTCGGCGACGGCGGTCATCGCCGTATCCATGGCATGCGCGAGCAGACGTGTCCCACATAGACCGCATCGGCAGAATCGGCGTGTGTGGTTAGGTACCCGTTCGGGGGTAGCCCGCTACTTCTTCACCTTCCACTTCTTGCTGAAGGAGTACGCGTTGTACTGGGCGGTGGCCGGCGCGGTGAGTTTCAGGGTCACCTTCAGCTTCTTCTTGCCGGTCGTCTTGATCGTGACCTTCCCCTTCTTGGAGATCGTGACCTTGGCGTACTTCTTGCCCTTCGGCTTCACCGTCACCTTGGCCTTCGCCTTCTGATTGGCGTTGGTCGTGACGGCCTTCTTGAGCAGGACGGTCTTGCCCTTGGGCTTGATCTTCTTGGCCGTCTTCACCGTGGCCGTCTGGGCGGCGCTCTGCGGGGTGACTGCGGCGGTCGCCGCGCTCGGCGGACCGTCGCCAGCGGCGTTCGTGGCGACCACTGTGAAGGTGTAGGCCTGACCGTTGGTCAGCCCGGGCACCGTGCAGCCCGTACCCCCGGTGGTGCAGGTCGACCCACCGGGCGCTGCGGTCACCGTGTACCGGAGATGGCCGCGCCGCCGTCGCTGGCCGGTGGGGACCAGGTCACCGAAGCGTCGGTGTTGCCTGGCGCGGCGGAGGCGGATTGCGGTGCACCCGGTGGGCCCGCTGGCGTCACTGCCGCCGACGGCGAACTGGCTGCACTGTCCCCGGCGTCGTTGCGCGCCTTGACCGTGAAGGTATAGGGCTGGCCGTTGGTGAGCCCGGGTACCGTGCACTGCAGCGGGTCAGGATCCACCCCCGGTGTCGTGGAGCAGGTCGCTCCACCTGGGGAGGCGGTGACCGTGTACTTCCAGATCGGTAGGTCGGGGGTTGTGGTCGCCGCGGCAAAACTCACGTTCGCATCCCCGTTGCCCGGGGTTCCGCTGATCGAGGCCGGAGCGGATGGCTTGGCGCCGTCGCAGCCGGGGAACTTGAACTTGGCGATCCTGGTACGCCATGCGTTTCCGGAGTTATTGCTCTGCACGTACTCGTTGGTGTACCAGAACGTGCAGTCGTCGACCGGGTCGACGTTCATCGCCGAGTAGTCCCCCCAGCGACCGGAGTAGGTGGTGGAGCCTCCGGTCTGACACCTTGCGCCCGATGTACCGGATGGACGGGAACGAGTTCGGTCCAGGGGTGGCGTCAGATGTGCTGTAACCCAGAGCCGTGTTGCCCTGCTTGTCCATCGCGATGGAGGCCATCCACCGGAATGTGCTGCCGTTGGGATCGGCGGTCACGCCATCCTGATGGACCTGCGGGGTCGCGGCGTTCGGCTGGCGGATCTCGTACCAGCCGACTCCGGTCTGGCTGGTCAATCCGACGTTGCCGTCCATGGCCACCGTGTGGTTGGTCA